>SICG01000029.1 GCA_009691525.1 Candidatus Latescibacterota bacterium
TCGCCGTCCCTCGTCCATGCGGGCGCGAGGAGGGACGGTATTGGCCGCTTCGCACGGGTAGTTGATGCACGACACCCGACGGGTCAGCCATCGCCACACAGACTCAACCTGAGGTCTACCGCCTCTGATGTAATACCGGCGCAGTGCAGCACGCTATGGAATAGGCGCTCATGAGTGAACGCACGGTTCCGGTTCTTCAGGACCGCCCAGAAGCGGCCCTGGTTGGATATCCACTCCGTCCAGAAGCCGTGCTTTCTGAAGATTGAGATAAACGAGGTCTCCCGGTACGCCGCACGGAGATCGGAGGGGGAGGAGCGTGTGAACATGCAGGGGAGGGCGTACCTCGTGAGAGACTCCAGACTCGATGCCCCAGGGAACGCAAGCGCGGCCCGCTCTTCGAGCCGCGGTGATGTCGGCCTAACATAGCCGTTAATATGGAAGTGGTCGGACCTGGCTGATTCGCCGATGATCAAGACGACGACCAAGTCCTCACCCTCGAACGTTGACGGCAGGTCTGCCAAGTTCTGTCGGGTCTTCAACAACTGGTCCAAGGTGCGCTGCTCACGGAGGTAGATGAAACTCTTCGCGAAGAGGCTTAGAGGCAGTATCTGCTCCGTGAGGCTACGCGTCCCTTGGGGAATGCGCACGACCCAGTTTGCCAGCACTGCTATCATGGTCAGCTCAACCCCGCCTCGCAGGCTTGGAGGACGGAACCGGTGGACGAAGAGCAGGCTCAGGCAGCCTGCGGCGGCCAGTGCGGCGAGGACAAAAAGGATTAGCTGGCCACTCAGAACCCCCAAAGTCTCGTGGGCGTTCGTCTCAAAGACCAAGGCGATGGTGTTCTCATTGAGGTAGAAACCGAAGGTAGCAGTGAAATAGGCGACGCAAGCACTGAGGCCGCAGAGAATCGGAACGGTCGACACGAAAACGTGTCGGTTCAGGGAAAGGAGCGCGAAGAGCCACAGGACAGAGAGCGCCGACCTGACTGTGGCAAGGACTAGTAGCAGATTGTCTTCAGCGCTGAAGAGCCGGAAGTGAACCCCGTTGAACGCGGATGTGAACACAATTGAGAAGAACAGCAGGAAACCGGCCGATGGTGACCAGAGGGCTCTTCTGAAAAGATCTGTTACCATGGGGGACAGCTTCCGGCACTGGCCCAGTGACATAGAATTTCTAACTCCCTGTTTTTACTGAGAAATTCAAAGCGCCTAGTCATTTCACGCTTCTCATTACTACCCAGGACGTCCCTGTTGTAGCTGTAGCTAGGACGGGTATTGGGGCTGGAGATTTTCTGACTCTGGATTGCACAACCCATAGTTTCTTAATGAAAAGGCATTCCCATCACGCTGAATTAGTGCCCCCGTGCCAACAACAATAACGACCCTCGCCCGGACAAGTTCCACCGGCGCCCGGCCCGTCTACCCGACGCTCTTCCGGAAACGCACCACGCTGAAGGAGAAGATCAACGCCCCGGGGTCAGGACCGCCCCCACCTGACAGTGACGTGCTGGGACCCGGAGCCTGGTCGGTTGAAAGCCAAATGAAGAGATCTTCGTCGGGACAACGCCCCCCCTTCTCCCAGGACTCAGCTATCCACCTGGTAGCGCCGCAGGGCATCCTCGTCCAACTCGACGCCCAGGCCCGGACCGTCGGGGACGGTTGCGTAACTATCGCGGAATTCGATGGGGGTGGCCAACAAATTGTGGACCCGCTGATGGCTGAGGATGTCGCTGGGATAGGTGCAGTTGGGCGCCGCACCGCAGGCGTGTATCATGGCGGCATCGAGGATACCCAACTCGTGGCCCGAGCCGTGCCAGACCGGGATGCCAGCCTCGCCAGCCAGGTACGAGCGGGCCACGAACTCGGCCATGTTGCCGGCGCCCAGGTTGAATACTGAACAGGCCTCGGCGCTGATGGCGCGAACCATGCCGCGCACCCCCTCGCGGTTGAGGTACAGGTGCATGGCGATAGGGATGCTCATCTGGTCGCGGAGTTTGCGGTAGTCGTCCAGGGCGTCGGCTCGCGGCGGTGGGTCCTCGATCACCAGCACATTCCCCACGGCCTCGAGTTCCCTGACCACCGGCAGGAAATCCCCGTCGTACCAGCCCATAAGATCAACGGTGATCTTCAGCGCGGGGGAAACAGAGGCAAAGATCTCCAGTGCCCGGGACAAGGGCAGGAAACGTTTCATCTTGATGCCGGTGAAGCCCAGGGCCACTGCCCGCTCGGCCACGGCCTTCAGCCCTTCCGGGGTGTGCCCTTTGGCAGACCAGTAATGCACCGGAACCCGGCGCTGGGCCAGCCCTCCCAACAGGCGCCACACCGGCCAGCCCACTGCTTTGCCCACGATGTCGTAGAAGGCCACCTCAAAGGCCCCCGACTGCCGGGACAGGTCGAAGTCCAGCACATTCTTGCCCTTCAACGCTTCGGCAGCCTGAAACAGGCGTACCACCCCCTCCGAGTCCGGGCTGCCCATCCGACCAGTCTCGCCCAGGCCCACGATCCCCGCATCGGTGTGCACCTTGACGATGTACCTGGGAGCTTCGTTGGGGGTGCCAGCGGGCATGATTCCCTCCTGATAGGGCACGCAGACGCGAAAAAACTCGACGTCGGTGATGGTCAGCCTCTCCGTCCGGCCGGCAGGGGGCAAGGTTGCCAGCCGCCCGGAATCAGGAGCGGAAGTGGAGCCTTCGCTACGCGCATCGTTGCGTTGCATGACAGTCTCCTTGTTGGATTTGTCCGGGGTCCACGAAAGATCTGCAGCGATCGCCCGAAGCTCAGGGCTGTCGCGCCGCCTTCCACGCGGGGATACCTCTTGCATCTCTGAGGATCAGGATCTGTTTCCCTTTCTTGACCTGCGCGGCGACGATGGCAGGTTTTCCCCCCAACTTGACCCGCGATCCAGTAACCTCGATTCGATCGTGGGCTTTGAGCTGGACGCTCTGCCGGCGCAGGAACGATTCCGGGCCTAACTGCACGGCGATGGTTTCTTTGTCCGTCTTCAGCTGCAGGCGGATCGCACTCTTCGGGGAATTGGGCGCAAACTCGATCACTTCGCCCTTCAGGGTCTCGATGGTCTGGAAATCGAAGATCACGATCGGGTCGTGGATCGATTTCGGCTTCTTCGCCGCCAGTGTCGGCTGCGGCGCATCAGCAGTCGCAGCGGTCTTGGCGCTGCTGTCGGGGGTGCTGCTTGCCGGCGCCGGCTGGGCTCCAGTCACCCCCACTCTCCCTACCAATGCAAACGCCGCCAGGGAAATTAGTCGGTTCATTGGTCCTCCTTCATTCGATCTCGCACTGGTTGCCCGAGTTCCTGCAGAGCGGTGCGTGCTGCCGCGAAGGTGGAGTCCAACTCCAGAGCCCTGCGATAGGCCTTTTCCGCCAGGGAAACCTTGCCGTACTGAGCATAGGTAGTGCCCAGGTTAAAATGAGCCACTGCGTCGCGCGGATGGTATTTGATGATGTCTTTGTACCTGGCCACCTCCTTGTGGTAGGCGCTCAATTCCTTGAAAATATTGAGCGTTTTTTCTCCTGCCGCGGTATTCCCGCTCCTGAGGTACGCCATGCCCAAATTGTAATGGGCTTCGGCGTTCTCGGGAGCCAGTTGAATAGCGTGTTCCAGGAGGGTGACCGCTTCGGGGTACTGGCCTTCTTTGAAGCGCAGCGCACCGAGCTGGTAATAGGCGTCCCCGTACTGGGGGTTTCCCTCGATGGCCTGCTGATAGTGCCGCACCGCCTCCGCGAGGTTGTTCTGGTGCTCGTGGATCACCCCGCGGTGGTAATGGGCCTCGGCGAGGCCGCGCGGGTCCAGGGCGAGCGCCCGCTCGAAGTATTCTGCGGCGCGTTCCTCTGCGCCCTGCTGCGCGTAGACCAACCCGATATTGTAGAGTACCTGCGCCTGACTGGCGTCCAGAGAAAGCGCTTTCTCGTAGGTCTTGATGGCATTGCCGTACTCGCCGAGGTGCGCGTAGGCCAAGGCCAGGTTGTTATAGGCCTCGACGATCCTGGGATCTAGCTGGAGCGCCCTCTCGCCCATGGCAACCGCGTCCTGGTACTGTTCCTCGCCGAAGTAGATCCGACTGAGATTGTAATAGGCCCCTGCAAATCCGGTGTCCAGGGCAATGGCCTTTTGGTGGGCTTCGATCGCTCGATCGACCTGCCCCATTTCCCAATAGACCATTCCTAGGTTGGCGTGGAGGAACGGAGAAGTGGGCTGGGTCCGGAGCACCTGCTCCAGTGTCTGGACGGCCTCCTCGAACCGCCGCGTTTTGGCCAGCGCGATTCCCAAGCCAATACCTGCCGTTGCCAGATTGGGGTTTTTCTGCAGCGCCTGCCGGTACTGGTCTTCGGCCTGGGCATATTGCCCGCGGCTCAGGGAGGTGTTGCCGAGCTGGCAGAGTTGATCGGCCTCCTGTACCGCCACCCGCGCCGCCAGCCGCGCAGCCTCCTCTGCTCTCTGGGCCGCCAGATAGAACCACCCCGATATCGCGGCCAGCACCAGCACCCCGATGGCGATCCACAGGCCGATTCTGCGCTTGGGATTGTGTTCCCCCCTGGGGCGAGGGTGTTTTTTGCTCACCTGACGGTCCCCTCCCCTTCGCGGATCTCGATGATCCGATCGGCGGGCACGGCGGTGAAGACCTCTATCTTGCCGCTGTGCCACCTGACCTCCAGTCGGTCTACGCTGGTATGAGCGCCCAGGCCGAAGTTCAGTCGCAGGTCGCTCTGCGACAGGTAACTGGCGCCGCTCTTGACCTCGCGGATCTGGGCATTCCCCCCGCAGACGATCCTGACGCGCGCTCCGATGGCCTCGCGGTTGCTGAGCTGTGTAACACCCCCCGCTAAAGCTCCGCTCTCTCCACCCGCACCTGCTGCCCCCGCCAGCCTGACTGCCAGCCAGTGGTTCGGGTCCGAACCCTCGTTTCGCAGCAGCGCCAGGGGACTGTTGGACGCCGATATCAGGAGGTCGACATCGCCGTCGTTGTCGCAGTCACCCAGCGCCACGCCTCTCCCGACTCTCTTGTCGCTGAGGGCTTTGCCCGCACTGGAGGTGACGTCCGCAAAGGTGAACGCGCCGCCGGGCTTCCGCCCGTTGTTCCGGAAAAGCAGGCTGGCCTGGGCGTAGGTCGACAATGGGTCGAACAGCTCGACGTTGTCCAGCACATGTCCGTTGGCCGTGAAGAGGTCCAGAAAACCGTCGTGGTCGAAATCGAGAAAACCGCCCCCCCAACCGACATAGGGAAGACTGACCCTGCCCGTGCCCGAGGAAAAGGAAGTATTCGAGAAGAATCCGTTGCCATCGTTGCGGAAGAGGGCATTGGGTTCCCCCTGGAAGTTCGTTACCCAGATGTCCAGGAGACCGTCGTTGTTGTAGTCACCCATATCCACCCCCATGCCCGCCTGGGTCCGGCCGTCCTCACTGTACGCGACCCCGGCGATCAAAGCCACGTCGGTGAAGTGGCCGCCGTCATTGCGATACAGATAATTGGGGGTCTGATCATTGGCCACACACAAGTCCACATCCCCGTCGTTGTCGTAATCCCCCCACACCACCCCCAGGCCCTTGCCATCGGGGTCGGAAACTCCAGCCTGCCGGGTCACGTCGGCGAACCTCCCGCCGCCCTCGTTACGGTAGAGAAAGTCGGAGGCCCCTTCGTAGTTGCTGGGGTGGGGATAGGTCTTGACCTTCTTTGCCAGGCTCTGCTTGGCCTTGTCTTCGGCCATGGCCATGTAGGGGACCAGATTCTCGCCGGGATGCTCCAGGGAGAAGGTCACGTACCTGGCCACATAGAGGTCGAGGTCTCCATCGCGGTCGTAGTCAGCAAAAGCACACCCGGTGCTCCATTGCCCGGCAGTGACCCCGGCCTCCTGGCTGCGGTCACTGAAGGTGCCGTCGCCGTTGTTGTGGTAGAGGGTGTTTCTGCCATAGTTGGTCACGTAGAGATCCTGGTAGCCGTCGCTATCGTAGTCCCCGGCGCAGCATCCCATCCCATATCCCACAAATTCCGCCTCGACGCCGGCCTTCTCGGCCAAATCCGCAAAACGGCCCCCGCCCGTATTCCGGTACAGGGCATCCTTGGCCTGGGGTTCGTTTTTCCCGGCCAGTGAATAGCCGTTGACCGCGTAGATGTCCAGGTTGCCGTCGCCATCGTAATCCCAGAAAGCGCATCCGGGACCCATGGTTTCGATGAAGTACTTCTGCGGATTCTCGCCGCCGCCGCCGCTCACGTGCCGGAAGGATATCCCTGCCGCCGCCGTGACATCCACGAATTGGTCTCCGGCAGCGCCGGCCTCCCCCCAGAGGGCGATCAGCAGCAATGGTACAATTGGTTTCATATCACGGTTCGGGGGTTCGGGGACGTCTGCAGAAATCAATACATGGGAATCCAGGTGCCTTTTACACCCGTTATTCCATCCACCACCAACCAGAAGCCGGCAGCGGCAAACTGGCCCAGGATCAGGCCGATGAAGAAAGGTACGGTTTTGCGGTAACCCCGGGGTCCACTGTACTTAAGTACACAGGACTTGATCAGCCAGGCCAGAAAGATCGAGAACCAGATATTGTCCATGACCCAATCTGCCGCCACGATAAACCCGATGGGATGGAGGGGCCACCATAGCAGATTCCGCTGTAGTAAGAGCAGCAACCCCATCACTGCCCCACCGATGCCCGTCAGGAACCAGCCCAGGCCGTCGGGTCCCGAGGGGGTAGAGATCTTGGCAGCGGCGTAGTCGAAGGGGTATTGGGGAAAGGACACGAAATATTGGGCGTAGAGGTTAGCGGCACCATGGTCGTACGCCATGACCATGGTAGTCGCCAGCGAGGCGGCAAGGCTCAGAACCACTGCCAGGACTATGGCCCAGAAAAGCGGTCGCCGGCGGCGAGGTAGGCCCTCGCTCATCTTCAGGCTGTTGGCGACCGGGGCCATGAGGAAGATCAACAAATCAGCGCCCCAGACAAAGGTTGAGGCCATGGCGATCATACCCTTTGCCCCCAGGGTCGATGAACCGATGCCGGAGATGACCAGGTCACAGGGTATCAGCCGGGGGGTCACGGTCGCCAGGCCGGTCTCGACGATGGCCCGCGTCAGGTAGAGAAAAGTGACAAAGGTCCCGAAAAGGAACACCGGGACGATCCACAGCGGCAGGCCAACCCGCCACAGCCAAGCCCCCATGACCGCTAGCCCCAGGATCAACCCCGCAACGGCCAACCGGTAGGAGAGAATCTCGTCGGTGTCGTCGATTGGGCGTTGGTGGCCAAGGGCCTTTTGCACTACCGCCTTAAGGTGGAGGCGCGCCGACCAAAGCCCCCAGCAGATGAAGACGACCACCGCCCCGGTGGTCTGATGCCCCAGGATACCGATGGTCCCGCCGCCCCCGCTGAAGGGGGCCAGGCGCTCAGTGACGGTGATGCCCAACACCTCCAAGATGCCCAGCTCTGCGACCCTGAGCAGGTAAAACACCCAGAGGCCGACCGCTACGTTGGCCTGGATGAAATAGGAGAATCCCAGCATGAGAAAACTCAGCCGGAGGCCGAGGCCCACCGAATCCCTGAAGAGCGACACCGTGCTCGCCAACTCCAGGGTAGGGAAGAAAAAAAAATGATTGTGCAGCGCCGTGAAGCTGTTGGCGATGAATGACAGGATGAGCCCGACCCAGAACAAGGTTCTTTTGAATACCGGCGGCAGAAGGCCATCTCCGCCTTCCTCAGGCATCATGGCCAGTGCGACCTGGGCCAGGGGGTAGATCAGGCGCTCGTGCTCCACCCACTGCCTCCGCAGCACCACCATCAGGCAGATGGTCGATAGATAGAAACCCCCGATGAACACCAGCCACCAGAAGACGGGCTCAACCCAGGGGAGCCAGGGAAGGGACACATTCGCCGGCAGGCCCTCGTAGAAATACCGGATCGCCCGGTCGTCCTGGGGAATCATCCAGGAGGGTATATAGGGGAGAATCTGCTCTGCCCAGCCATTTTCCGGCGTGGCATAATAGAGAGGCCCGGAAATGGTGGCGAAGAGCATGCCGGTGAATCCCCTCGTGGTCACTGCCGTCCCGACGATCATCATCACAAAAACGACAATCAACTCACCGCGGCCCAGAGGCAGACGCCTGTTGATCAACCGAAGAACTGCCTGAAGGAAGAGCACCCAGACAAACAGGAGGAAAAAGGCGGCAGGTGTGTTGGCGGTGAGCGCCATGTCCGTACCCTGGATCATCAGGGCGCCGTAGGGCGTGCCAACACCTATCGCGATACAGAGAAGTGCGCCGACAATAAAAGCTTTTGGAGTAAATGCCGGAGGGGAAAGGCTCATTTAGCGGCGGTGAACTGAAAGGGATATACCACGGTCACCGCCGAGAGGGGGACTTCGCGCGGCGCCGTCTGTGGCCTGGATGGCGCCGAACCTGGCTCCGTCTGCGGCCCACCGATCGGTTCGTCGGCGAAGTGGCCTGCCGGCTGGAACCGCCAGCCGTCGATTTCCTGGAGGACGCAGTGCTCGACCAACTCGCTGGCGACGGCGGTTTCCCGCACGGTCGCCACTTCGACCTCGCCGTTCGCCAGAATCGAGAACTCCACGACCACCTCCCCCTCCAGCGCCTGCTTCTTCTCGTACTGGGCGGTGAAACAGCGATTCAGGTCCGCCAGGTTTTCGCTAACCACCGAGTTGATCGCCCCGACGTCCCTGGCCAGGTCCCCGAGTTGGTTCCCGGTGATCTCCAGGGGGCCGTGGATGAGGACCTTGGTGCCTGGCAATGCCGTGGCAGGCGGCTCTTCACGCATCCGTTGTTTTTCCGCCTTGTGCGTAAAAAAGAAAGGGATGTCGACAGTCTGGGTGGGGCGGTTGAATGCGTCGAAATTGACCGCGAACTGCTTCAGCACCAACTGAACCTTTTCCACCTTGGGATCCAGGGGGTCAAAAACAAGATAGCCGCTGTAGTGCTCTCCTTTGAAGATGATCTCACCTTCACTATACAAAGAACTGCGGACAAGGCCTATCCTCTTGGCAAAACGATAATATTCATTGCCACTGATTCTCCTCAGGGCCCGGTAATAACCCTCCAGGCTCTTCCGGTTGGCTACCGGCGCAACCGTATAGGTTTCCAGGAGGTCCCCTCTGTCGGTCAGCAGCACAGCCTTGGTGGGGTCGAGCATCATCTTGGGGAGGGTATAGTTGTAGACCGCCACTTCGAACACCGAAAATCGGTTCGGGGTGTAGCCCAGATTGGGATCAACCCAGTTGCCGTAGGTATAGGGATTGGTCGAAAGTTTCCCATCCTTGGAATCATCGGGGAACTGCTCATTCAGTTCCTGGTCGGACAGGTAGCGCACATCGATGCGCGACCCTTCCAGATAATAGGAGACCCGGTTTTCATTGCCTAACTCGTAACCGGACGCCCTATCGCCCTGAGCCGGGGTGAGCTCTGAGGTATAATGGAGGGTAGCAGGATAAAGCCAGCATCCCGACCACAGAAACGACACCATGGCGAGCAGCAGGAAGCCGAAGCGTGGAAACGACAATCTGGCAGTCATCTTACTTCCTCTGGCTGTAGAAGTCTATCTGCTGCTGGGCAATGGAGCCCTGTTGGGTCAGGGCAAAGACGACCAGGTTTACGCCCATTTTCAGCTGCGGTTCATTTTGAAAATCCTGCTCCCAAATACTGCCGTATCCTTTGTCGGCGTACACCACCACTAGCCGGTCGTCGAGGAATATGCCCTCCAGGTCGGAGACCGTCGGCCCCCGATCCCCGTCGCCGCCGGAAACCTCACCTCCGGGCGGAGGGCCGTCGGAAAAATCAAAGAAACAGTGGTAAATGGGGTGGTCGCGCGGAATCAATCTGAATCTGGCCTCTTTGCCCATGGCGTCCTTCAGCATCTTTCTCAGCGAGGCCTCTCCCGGGCCGAATTCGGTCAAAGGGGCGGCGTTGTCAACCATGATGAATCCGCCGTTTTTCAGGTACTCCCCCAGGTTCTGCGCTTCGTGCTCCGTCAGCGCAAAGCCCTTTTTCTCGCTGATGTACACAAACGGGGCTTTGAAAAGCTCCCTCGAGTCCAGGGGCAGACGCTTCTCCACCTGGGCATTGATCTGGGTATAACTGTTGACGGCCTCCGCCAATTGGGGGATGGCTCGTGGTGTCGGCGGGTCTATTTCGCTCGCGATAGCCTGCGCCAGGTAGATGAAGCCTTTGATACTCCGCTTGTCATTAGGGTCCTGGATGACCAACCCCTTGTACTTGCCCGTATCCAGGTCCTTCAGGTCGAGGAATTCGTCCTGCATGCTGATGCGCTTCTCAGGTTCCTTGAGGCTGGCCGTGACCGACGGCCCCGTCTCGACGGCAGGCGATCCCTCCCCGATTTCGATTCCGCTCCCCACGACCGGCCCCACCGCTCCGGTTCGCGCTCTGAACGATTCGGAGTTGTACTGGTCGAGGCTGCTACTCCTGAGTTCGCTGAACTTCTCGAATGACGCGCGGGGCTTCTCCGCCAGTGGTCGCTGCTGTGTCAGTGGCTTTTTGGCGGGCAGCGGTTTCTTTCGCAGGGTCATCGCCTTCTGCGAGGGGGGCGGGGCGACCCGGAACATGGTGGTCGGCGGCGGCGTGGGCTCGCTCAGGCGGATGGACACGGAGATCTTGCCGCTCTCGACAGCCATTATCCAGCCCATCAGACCGTAGACCCCCAAGTGTAGCAGCAGGGATAGTGCCAGAGTCGCAGCGTACCACCGACGCCACCCGGGAGACCTGTCGAAGGTGCCGAAGTAGTTTTTCATCGAACTAGAGCTTGCCCCCGGCGATCCATTCGCGGTGCTCTTTCGCGAAACCGTATGCTTCCATCCCGCCTTTGCCTGCCTCGCAAAGCTCGATCACCTGATCGTAGATAGTCACGGCTTCCTGCCATTCACTCAGGCCCTCGTGGCACATGCCGATGTTGTTGAGGGCGCCCAGCGCCGCCTGGGTCCCTGGGTACTTGCCGGTAAATTCTCCCAATAGACCCAACGCCCGGTGCAGTTGGTCCTCGCCCCTGGAGTCGGTGGCCTCCTGGACGATAGGGGAGATCTTCTCGTACTCGGCATAGGCCTCGAGTTCCCTTACCCCGGCGAGCAGCTGCGGGATTCGCTCGGTTAGTTCGTCCTGGGGAAAACGCTGCTGCACCTGAAGATACTCAGCCTTGGCTCGCTGGTGATCGTGCTGGTTGAAGTAGTAGTCGCCCAGCGATACCCTGACCGCAGGTTCCAGGCTGCTCTGGGGGTACTGCGCCAGCAAGCGTCGAAAATACTCTGCGCCTTCTTCAGGCCTACCTAGTTCGAACGCGGTCCACGCGGCGCTGTTCAGCGCGTCATCGGCTAACTCCGCCTGGGGGTACTGCTCGAACACCTGCTGGTACCGCGCCAGCGCCTGGGGGAATTGTTGCAGATTGAATAGGCATTCTCCAGCCTGAAACAGCGCCTCGGCTGCCACCTCGCTCTGGGGATACTCGTCGCCCACCCTCCCGAAGTGCGCCGCTGCCTCGGCAAAGGCCCTTTCGGCGAGGTAGACATGTCCCAGATAATACCAGGCGTAAACCAGATTAGGGTGCTGCGGGTATTGGTCCAGCAGCCGTCTGAAGGTCTCTGCCGCCTCCAGGGGGTGATCCGACTGAAACTGGGCAACCCCCAGGCCCAACTCCATGTCCGCTGCGTAGAACCCTTTGGGGTACCTGGCCAGTCCTTCCCCATATACCCGGGCAGCCTCGACCAGGTTCCCCTGGTGAGCCTGCGCCAGGCCCAGAAGGTAGAGCGCCTTCTCCTTGAGGAAGTACTCGCCCTGAGTCTTGCGGTCCTCCACCGCAGGGGAGAGCACCTCCTGAGCCAGCTGGATAACCTTCTCGGGGTTCCCCATCTCGCCGTAGAGTTCCGCCAG
This sequence comes from Candidatus Latescibacterota bacterium, assembly GCA_009691525.1. Lineage (GTDB taxonomy): Bacteria > Latescibacterota > UBA2968 > UBA8231 > UBA8231 > SICG01. The sequence continues at coordinate 11,895 of SICG01000029.1, forward strand.
GAGCAACAGGGAATCCACCCGTTCGGTGGAGTCAGCCGCCACGGCCACCAATTCCTCATAGGTCCTGATCGCCTCCTGCTTCTGCCCCTGACGCAGGCGCACCTCCCCCAGCGAGCGCAACACTGAGCGTCTCAGGTCCCCATCAGTGTTCCTTGCCAACTCGTCTAAGTCTACCCCCGCCCGCTCGTACGACCCGGCGTTGGCGTAGGCCATCGCCCTGCCGAAGAGGGCGCCTTCCCGCAGGTGCGGGTCGCCGGCCAACCCCCAGGACTCCGAGTACTCATCAGCCGCATTCCCGTAGCGTTTGAGCCCCATCAAAGCCTTGGCGCGCAGATAGCGGAACCTGGCCTGGTCCTCGCGGTCCACGGATGCCGCGAGGCCTTCTCCGAGTACGGTCAGCGCCCGCTTCCATTCTCCACGACCGTTCAGCACGGCCCCTGCCTCCAACCGGGATTTGCCAAACAGTTCCCCACCCGGACCCACGCTCAGAAAGGCGCCCACCGCTCCCTCCGTATCCCCTGCGTCGCGCAGCGCGATTCCCAACTCGAAACGGGCGATGGTGGCCTGGGAAGAATCGGTGGCAAGCGCGGCAAAGCGGCGGTAGGTGTCGACGGCCTGCCCGAAATTCCGCTCCCGGTAGTGCAACCGGGCGATCTGGAGCAACGCGTGGCCGGCATAGGCATCGTCCGGGTGCGCGGCGCACAGAGCTTCGAAGCGCACCAGTGCCTGGCGCCGCGTCCCCTCCTCGTCGAGCATCTGGTATGCCAGGGCGGTATTGAATTCCAGGGCCAGCCTGAGCCCGCTCTCGGGATAGCGGTCCAGGGTTGCGGTGAACTGGGCGATGGCCTGCTGGTAGGCTGCCGCCGCGCCCTCCCCTCCCTCTTCCCCTTGGCTGAAAAGGGCCCGACCGATCTCGAAGCCGACCTTGTCGAGGGGGAACCCTGCCTGCTCGGCAACCTCGCCATAACTTCGCTCATAGAGGCGGTACTGGCCGACCGCCTCGGCGAATTTGCCGGCGTGGCGGTAGCGGTCAGCCAACCAGTACTGCATCCGGGCCTGGAAGAGGCGGTCCGGTATACGGTCGATGGCCTCCCGGTAGATCCTGACACAAGCGTCGAGTTGGTCCTGGTCGTAGTACATGTCCGCCAGCCGCAGATAGGCCTCCTCGGCGAAACGCCGCTCCTGGGAAAAGTACTTGATCACCAGGTGGTAGGCAGTGTCCGCCTGGGCCATATCGGGGATCCTGGCCCCGGCGTCGCCGATCTTCAACTGGGCTTTGGCCGCCAGCTCCAGCGCGGTCTCGTCCACCAGGCCTGCCAGCTTTTCCCGTCGCATCTTCAGCAGATCCCGTTCGGTCAGCTTGTAGACCGCTGCCCTGTCTACCACCTGCTGGTAGGCCGCGATCGCCTCCCGGTAATTTGCCTGCTCAAAGAGGGCCTCGCCGATCTGAAAAAGTGCCCGATCCGAGCGGTAGCCGTTGGGAAACTGCGCCAGCAGGGCGGTGAAGGCTTCGATACTCTGGGCATAGTTGCGCAGATTGAAGTGGGACCAGGCAATGTCGTACATGGCCTCCACGACGTATTCGCTCTGCGGGTACCTCTGGATCAGGGTCTCCGCCTCGCGGATCGTCTGCGGGTAGTCCTTGCCCTGGTACCAGCTGGTCACCAGGCGGTTCTGGGCCAGAACCCGCATCTGGGTGGTTCCGGCCCGGGCCTCCAACTCCGAAAAAACCGCTGCTCCCTGCTCCACAAGGGTTGCTGCTTGGCGGTGTCCCTCCGTTACAACCTTCTCGTCCCCCGCCAGGTCTGCCTGGCGAAGCTGCTCCTCTGCCATCTTCAGGTAGGCGTTGCCACTCTGGTACAGAGCCGCCTCACTCACCGGGACGACGAGTTCGCCCACCTCCAACTCGATGGCGGAGACGTCGAGCAGCTTACTGCGGACCTGGGCAATGGTCCGGTACTTGGCAATGGCCTGAACGTAGTCGCCGGCGGCATAGAATTTCTGGGCCTCCTGGAAGGCGGCCCGGAGTTCCGCTTCGGTGGGGACTGACCGGGTCGAGAAGGAGATCAATCCCGTCAGGGCAACGCCCAATAGGACGAACAAGGTGCCCATGCTGACCTCTGCTGCATCCTCTCAATAGATGGAACTGCCGCCGAAACCGAGAAAAACCCTGACAAACACGCTGGTGAAGTCGGTGTTCTCCAGGGAGCGAAACGGATCGGAAAAACCCCGCTTCTCCATGTTGAGGCCGATATTGGTGGACAGGTCGTAGCCGGCGTAGGGGGAGTGATTGGACAGGACCAGCAGGTAGGTCCGCTGGTGAAAGCTGTTGCGGCGGTCCGCCCGGTCGGTGACGCGGTACGGCAGGAAGGGCAGCCCCTGGGCGCCTGCTTTGAGTGCGGTGCGGTCGGTCAAAGCGCAGGTCACTTTGAGGATGGGGATGAAGCTCCGCTCGTCCGCCTCCAATAGGTCGAGACGGTCGCGGGTCCGCCGCAACAGGCGGAACTTGGCCTGCGGCACCACGGTGAACCGGCCTCGCTGCCAGGTGTAGTCGGCTCGGCTGACCAGTGTCAGGAAACCCACCCGGTCGGCCGGCTGGGGAACGCCCTCCGCTTCGCTGATCGCGGACTGACGGTTGGCCTCTAGTTTGAGCTTGTTCTCCACCTGCAAGCCTGGAATCCGGGTAAAACGCATTTCGAGGAAGGCCCGGTTCACCAGGCTCTTGCGGTAGGCCAGCGGGTCCTGGACGAAATCGGGGGTGAAGGCAAAGCGCTGGAGGCGATAGGCCTCCTGATTAATCGCCTCGATGCCGACGCCGACCACCGAAGCCCAGCGGAAGACATCGTCCGCCACATTGTCCTCGACCTGCTTCAACTCGTATTCCATACGCAGCGAGCCCAAACGCGGCTGTTCCCGGCGGTACGAAAGCCTCCCGTAGCGCACCACGGACGCCCCCCCGCCCGCCAGTTGGTCGGCGTCGATGATCCCCAGGGTGGCGGAAGAATGCGCCGAGAGACGCCGTCTGCCGAAAAGGTGGAACCCGCCGAGATCCTTGTCATAGGGAAGGTCTGGCTCCCGGTCGTCTTCGCGAAGGTCGATCTCCCCGTTGTTGTTCAGGTCAAGGCCCCAGTCATACTCGTTGGGATCCACGTCGTACATCAGGAAGGGCTCCGCAAAGTCGGGCAGCGAGTTCAGGTTGCGATTGACGTCGGGGATGCCGTCGTTATTCACATCCTGGGCTGGAAACACTGAGCGGTCCGGCTCGCGCAGCGTGCCGCGCAACACCGTCTCCAGCCTGGCATCGTTGTCGTCGTTATCTTCGATCAGATCGAGAAAGGTCGTGCCGTTCTTGATCTGCTGGTAGAGATACCTGGGATTATAGCTGATGTCCAGGTCGCCGGGCCTGAGGCGCAGTTGCGTATTGTAGGCGGGGCCGGTGGAGAAAATTTCAGCGCCAAAACCAAAGGAATCCCCTTCCCGATGGAGGGTCAGGTAATAGGCCTGGTCATCGACGGAGTGCCGCGCGCCGTGCCATTCCTGCAAGACCGGCGCGCCACCCCGGTTCTGCACCTGGGAACCCGGAGCGCCATCCGGGTAACGGTAGTGGGTCCTACTCCGGGCAAACTCTCCTCTCAGCTGCAGGCCGCCGAGGTTGCCGTGCAGATCCCCACTGTAGAGGGTCTGGGCAGTACCGGCGCCCACGTCCACCGATACCCACTTGAGGTTGGACAGGTCCTGAATATTGCCAGGCGCTCGCGCAACGGTTTCGAAAAATGGGGCGCTGAACTTGCGCTGGTACCGCGCCTCCTCGGGCGCGACCACATCCATCGAGGATAGGTCGATGCGGTAGTCATTCCCGATCAGGAAGTCGATCCGGACCGAGCGCACGTACGGCTCTCCTTCCAGCTCGACATAATAGATCAGATACTCCTCCCCGTCAGCGCGCTGGGGCTGGTTCGGGGAGACACTGCGCAGCGACTGGGTCAGCAGATTCAGGTTCACATTCTGCGACACGTCACTGCCGGCAGGGTCGTCGAGGTAGTCTTTGAAATAGAAATAGTCCGCGAAAAGAGGAATTTCCATCCCCCGGTATTCGTCGGAGATCCGCTTGAGATCCGCATCGTAATAGGGATCGCGCCTGAACTCGCCCTGGGTGGTGGTCCGGCCCACTGCGGTGAAATCGTTGCCAAAACTCTGCCCGACGATCCCGGGGGTGATGTCGGGCCGTAGCCGACCATTGACATACACCTTGGTGGCGACCACCACCGGCCCACCGCGGCCATCCTCGGGCGAATCGTCCGAGACTCTGACGGCGATAACCGCCGGGATGGCCTGGCTGGAATGAAGATCTCCTTTCACTCCTCCGAGGTTCCTCCGAAAATCGAAGAGGTGCTGGTTGGCGAAGTTGGCGCCAAATCGCAGCACTCCCAGATCCCGCTCGAGCCGCCCTCCCAACAGGATGCCCGAGTCATTGGCAATCTCGCTGCGGCTCGCGCGGTACCCGGCATACCTCCTGGCCGCGATCAGCGAAAGGCGACCCTGGGGAACGCTGAGGTCGGCCCTGACGCCCTGGAGGCCGAGTTGGTTGAGCACCAGGGGTGAATAGCGGGTGATGATGCCGTCGTCGTAGAACGAGCCGCCGTCGGCGATGATCATCCTGGCCGCCCTGCCCTGATAATCCTGGCCGCCTATAGCTACTGCCCGGTCGAAAACATTCGCGTACCTGGAGGAGGCAACGGGTCCCCTGCCGGCTGAGGTGACCAGGCGGTCGGTGGTGGTCTGCTGCGTCCACGAGTAGAGGTCTTCCCCGCCGATGAGGAAATTGCCGAAGGCGTCGTAGATGTAGTGCCATGGGCGCGGGCCCAAAAAAGTCTCGTAGTTCTCGTAATCCGTATGGGCGTAGGAGATGTACCCTTCACCGAATCTGCCCAAAAACGGTCGGTGCGGAACCAGCGCCGGCCTCTCAGTCGAACCCGTGGTCCTGCGTACTTTGCCCTTCTGCCAGGGCGAGGGATCTTCCTGGGCCGCCACCTGCCCGCCGATGGCCAGCAGCAGAACCCCAAGCAAACACCTGCACCAAGGACCAAGCATCTCAGTCGCCCCTTCCCTCTGAAGGCCGCAGGCCGGCGACGAGCCGCACAAAGAGCAGCGAATAGTCCAGGTCTTCGCTTTCCCGGCTGCGGTCCCTCAGCCGCTGCCGCCGTGCCTGGTAGCCCAGATTGAGACTCATGAGGTAGCCGTTGTAGTCGGAAGTGGTGGTGACCATCGCCAAATAGTCTTCGGCGTCGTAGTCGAGACTGCGGTTGTGCAAGTCCCGGTGTACACTCTTCAGCAGGGGTGTTCCCTGGGCCCCCAGTTTGAGGGTGGTCGCCGGCGTGAGCGGGCAGGAGGCCGTGAGCATAGGGTAGAAGGAGATCTCGGAGAAGGGCAGCACCTCGCTGCGCTCGTCGGCAACCTTCTCTATCTGCAGCTTCACCTTCGGGCTCAGGGCGAAGCGACCCAGGTGCCAGGTGCAGTCTCCGGCTACCACGCCTGTCCAGGTATCGATACGGTTATCTCGCTCCGTCGCCGTCCGGCGCTGGAAATTCGCCTCGTGCTTCAGATTGCCTCGCAGATTAACCGGGCGAAGTCTGGTGCATCTCCAGTCGAGGAAAGCCGTGTTGGCGATACTGTTCCTGAAGAGCAGGGGATCCTGGATGAAGGAGGTGGTGACCCCGAGGAGGTCCCGGTTGCTGAAGACCCGCGTCCGCTCCTGGGTGGGGACCAAGGGCAACGCGCCAAAGGTCCGGTCCGCCACGTAACGGAAGATGTCGTTGGCGATGGTGTCTTCGGTCCGCTTTAACAACTCCGTCAGGCTCACTCTCCCCCAGAAAGGCACCTCGCGCAACCAATTGATCTTGGCGTAATCCACCACATTCACGCCACCTTTTGCCGGTTCCTCGGTGTCGTAGCGACCCAGCGTGAGACTGAGGCCCTGGGTTGGCCGCACGCTGGCAAAGGCGTGGTATCCCCTGAGATCCTGATCGTAGGGAAAATCGGGTTTGTCGTCGTCTTCCCTGACGTCAATCTGTCCGTTGTTGTTCAGGTCATCGCCATAGGCGAAGTCATCGGGGTCGACGTAGTAGAGCAGGAAGGGCTCGTTGTAGTCTGGGATGCCGTTATTGTTCCGGTTGGTGTCTGGCCGGCCGTCGAAATCGCTGTCGAGGCCGGGAAAGATGCCGTTTTGGTCGCGGACGAAATTGAGAAAATGGTCATCGGGGAAAGGATCGCGATCGTCGTTGTCCTCCACGAGATTGAACTCGAGGGTATTGTTGTAGTTGGTCTTGAGGCTGTTGCCGACCTCGGCCAGGAAAGGGCCAGTGTACTCGGAACTGAGCCGCACGTCCTGGGTCGAGAGCACGGTATTGTAGTCCGGCGGCATATTGAAGATCTCGCCGCCCAGGGAGAACCGCTCGAAAGCCCGCTGCATCACTAGGTAATAGGCATTGGCCCGCGTCTCATGGCGTTCGCCGCCGATATCGGGATACTGCCGGAAATCGAAGTCGCGCCCGAACTCGGCGTCGAAAAGGAAGCCCATGACCTGGGTATCCAGCCGGATTCCCGCAACCGTCACCCCGGTCTGTCTGCCGTAGTCGAAGCGAACCGTCTTGAGGTTGGCGCCGTCGGCCACCTTCCCAGGGGCGGAAGCCGCAGGATAGAAGTAGGTGGCGGCGTTGCGCTGCCTCGGGTCGGTGGCCGTGATATCGGCGACGTAGACCTCTGAAAGGCTGATGGCGTAATCATTGGCAACCAGGGCCTCGAACTGGATGCGGCGGGCGCCTTCTGGCGGCACCTTGAACCAGTAGAGCAGGTATTCGGTCCCTTTCACCTCCAGGGGCTTCCCGCTCTGCGGCGCCTCGGCGGGGATGAACCCGTTCAGAAACTGGACGAAAGGCGGGATGGAGCGGTTCTCGGGAAAGAAACGGTCGCCATTGACGTCCTGGTTGATCCGGAGGATCTCCTCTGCCTGCGCATCGTGGTGGGTGATGGTCGGTACGATGTCCTCCCGCAGTTGCCCATTGATGAGCATCCTCACCTTGAAGACCTGGGCCCCGCCCGACTCGCGCGGCGCCTCGCAGGCCACCTTGACCACCAAGTACTCGATGAAAGAAGGCCGCAGGGGAGGCCCGATGCCCCTGGGCTGGTACACCGGCAGCGTGCCCTTCAGGCCATTGCGGGCCAGTCCAACCTGGGTGTCCATCCGGTACTGGTTGGCGTAGGTGAGCCCGATATTGAGAGCCCCGAGTTTCTTTTGGTAATGCCCGCCCAAGAGGTAGGTGGCCAGAATGTTGCTCGCTAGCTCCGGTTGCGACCTGACTGCCCCGAAAAAGGCCTCCTCGTAGCCAAAGATCCCCTCGAAGCGATAGATCGGCCGGTCGATGCGCGAGGTAACCAGACTGAACTGGTGCCCTTTTACCTCGCTGTCGATGCGCATACCGTTGAGCATCGACAGATCCAGGGTGAGGGGGGAGAAACGGGTGCGAATACGGTCGCCGATGATGATTTTGAAGTGACTTTCGCCATAGGAGTCGTTGGCGACGAAGAGCCGGTTGAGGTAGTCGTTGTAGAAAAGACTCTTCCTGAGGCTGCTGCCCGGCTCCCGCCCCGGCGTGGAGACATCGTCGAACATCGGATGGGTCTGCCGCTGGTCGTAGAGGGTGATGCCATCCATCAGCAAGGAGCCGAAATCGTCGTACTGGAGCGTGGTCAGGTGCTCCTCCGCCTGGCGGCCGGTCCGTCTATAGCCCTGCCGCGAGTAGTCCTCGTGCTCATCGATGGGCCGAAAGAGGAGCTGCGCGGTCTGCTCGTTCTCCAATGGGCCAGTCTGTGCCATGACCAGGAGCGGGAGCCACAGCAGCAGAGTACAGACGAAGGTGCGAATCGGCCAATCGGCCCTGGGGCTCATCGACACGGCCAGCCTCGGTTGTTCACTCGGTAAAGACCTGAATGAAGTACTCTCCCTCGGACACCGACCGCGCGGTAGCCCGGGTGCTGAAGTCGCGCCGGGTCTGGCGGTAGCCCATATTCAGGAAAAGATCGAATCCCGAATAGTTGCCCTTGTTTTGCAGCAGGAAAACCTGGCTGGTTGCCGCAAAGGCGGCATAGGGCGCCGAGGTTTCCGTATAGCGCTCTTCCAGTCCGGGAAAACCCTGGAACCCCACCCTGAAGAGGGTGCTGGGAGTGAAGTGGTAATCCAGCTTGAGGATGGGTACCAGGTGCCGGGCAGCGTAAAAGGGATCCTGTCCTGAGGAGGGTTTCATTCGCCGCTGCAAGAGGAACTTGTACATGGGTGTCAGAGTGAAGTTGCCCGCCTTCATGGTATAATCGGCTTTGTGGACGAAGGCCCATGAACCTTCGGTTTCACGCCCCTGGGAGGTTCCGTCGGGGAAGGTAGCGGCCTTCCTGGCGTTGCTTTCCCACTTCAGGCTGTTGACGACTTTCAAGTTCTTGAGCTTGGTGAAGGCGGTGTGCACGAAAGCAGTGTGGACCAAGCTGTTCTTCGTCGACAAGCCGTCCAGGACCTGCCCCCGCGAGCTGGTGATGTCGGTGACGAACCCCGCCCCATCCAGACCGCTGAATCTCCCGGAGGCGGCCAGGTCGTCGGCAATGTCGTCCTGCACGCGCTGGGTGCGGAAAGCGGCTTGCACCGCACCCCAGTGCTCCGCCCGCCGCGCATACTCCAACAGGCCGTACGCAGCCCGGTTGCGCCCGCCGGCCGTGGGCTGGCGGATGTCGTACCCGCCGATGGTGAAGTGTATGCTCCAGGGCAGGCCGAAGTTGGCGAAAGCGTGTTGGCCACGGTTGTCGCGGTCATAGGGATAATCGGCGGTGTTGTCGTTCTCGCGAACATCGACGACGCCGTTATGATTGAAGTCGTCGCCGAACACAAAATCATCCGGGTCCACGTAGTACATGATGAAAGGTTCCAGGTAGTCCGGGAGATTGTTGGCGTTGACATTGGTATCAATGACGCCATCGCCATCGGCGTCGAGCCCCGGAAAGACCCCATCGCGATCTCCGGAATCCGCCCACTCGTCGCGGTCGTCATTGTCATCCACCAGATCGAAGACCACCGGCCTATTGGCAGCGCTCGACCAGACCGCAAGGGAGGTGGTATAGGCCGATGGAATGGCAAAGACTTCTAGGTTGATATCGCCGCGCTCGAAAGGCCGGTTGATATTGGCGTAATAGGCAAACCGGCTCCGCGTCTGCGCACTGCCCTCCCTGGCGGGGAAGCGGTAGTAGCTGGCATTGTTGGCGACCTCGGCACTGATTGTCGCCCCCAAGACCTTGGCCTTCAGGTCAAAGGCGACGGTGGAGATCCCCGTGGGAAAACCGTAGTCGAATTCCACCCAACGGAGATTCGAGCCGTCCTGGATATTCCCCGGAGCGCGCTCGACGTTGTGCCAATCGTCCCAGACCAGGGTCTCGGTCTTCACCCGGCCCAGCCCTGAGGCGACGTCGATGTTGTAATCATTGGCGACCAGGGCCCTGAAGCTGATCTCCTTGGTGCCGGCGGGAATGTCCTCGAAGCGGAAGATCAACAGATCAGTTCCCGCAACCTCGACTGGCCGAGCAGTCGCCAGGTCCACCGGTTCGCCATCGGCAAAGAGGCCCACGTTGCCGGTCCGCGGATCAGTGTTGAGCACATTGAAGTACGCGGAGTTCTGGCCCTCGGCGCTGCGGTCCGCTGCGTTGAGGGCCCAGGGGCCGTCCTGGCGCAGGAAGGAGACCGAGGCTAGCGGCAGCGGGTATTTGTCCTCCTCCCGTTTGAACACCTTTGAATCGATGAGATTCCTGATTCTTTTTACCTCTGGACGTTGCCCGCTGGGCTGGCCATTGACAAGCATCTCCAAGGCGTAGACCAGGGCGCCGCGGCCGTCCTGCGGCGAATCGTCGCTGATGACCACGAACTGGGTCTGCGGTCCGGCCAGCGAACTGGGCACCACACCCTTCCACCCGGCGCCGTCCCGCACCAGGGTATCCAGATGGAACAAGGTCGACCACGAGGCCCCCCAGGTCAGCAGGCCGCCCAGGGTGGTCTCCCAGCGACCGCCCAGCAGATAGCTGGCAAAGGGCTGAGACCTGGGCTCGTCTAGCCCGCCCAGTTCGATGATGGGATCGGATATTCTGGACGCCACGACGCTGAAGCGGTTCTTCTGAGAAGCCGCGTCCCAGCGGAGGCCGTTCATCCGGGCCAGGTCAAAGGTCAGGGGGGAGAATTTGGTGCGAACCGCATCGCCGATGATAAACCGACTCGACCAGCCTTTGTACGTGTCGCGGACAATGACCAGATTCTGGAAGAGGCGGTTGTAGAGGTTGCTTTTGAAGAGCAAACTGCCGTTGTCAGGGGCCACGGTGCGGTATTCTTCGAGCCTGAAGACGTCGAGCCCATCCACCAGGTAGTTGCCGAAGGGATCGTAGGTGCTCCGCTCCTGTTCGACAAAATAGCCAGCCACCGAGGAGGATCCGTAGGAATTCCCCAGGGAAGTGCCCTTGCCAACCACGATGGGCTGCAACGCGTCGCGGTACCCACTCAGGGCGTAATTCTCGTAATCCTCCATCCACAGCGGGAAATACGCCCGCGACAGGAACTGTGCCTGCGCCGTGAAGGGGGAGGATAGGCATCCGACCAAGACCAAGGTGCAGAACACTCTCCGCGGCGAGAGCCTGAGCCACCAAATCGCGCAGAGGGAAGGCATGACAGCTCCTGATTTTCCTTTAGTACACCACCGATACGACACCTAGCCTCTGCAGTTTCCCTTCATCCACCGTTACCTCAAGGCGATAGAGATAGACCCCAGGGCGGACGAGGTTGCCGCGATTGTCGGTCCCATCCCAGTACCCCGGCAGGGCGCTGGTCAGATTCTCCGCTCCGAGCGCCTGGTGGTACCTCCGCGGTAACTGGAAACCGCGGTAGAGCTGCCTGACCACCTCGCCATTGAGCGCCGCGATCTCCAGGGAAACATCTACCGCCTTGCTGACCTTGGCCAGGGTGTACTCGATCACCGAAAAGTCATTTATGCCGTCGCCGTTGGGAGTAAAAACCCGCGGATTGGCCTGGGTATCCAGCAACACCTTGTCCAATACCTCGGTCACGTAGGCAGAGAGGGCTCCTTCCTCCGCCGGCCCGACATTGAGGGGATTGTCTGACCCCGGCCCAAAGAGCGCACAGTTGAAGGTGTGGAGCGGACCGAAAAGGGCCGTGCGAAAGTGGATCTTTACGTCTTGTGAAATCAGGGGGTCGAACGAGAGCTCGAGGCCCTCCGGGGTGAGCCGCTGGGTCACTTGCCCGGCATAACCTTCGACCCTATCTACGATGGCTAGATCGGGCATGGCGATCAGCAGCCTCTCTGCACCTCGACCTCCGGTGGCGGTCATATCCAATTCGCAGACAAAGGCCGTGTCGACCCCCATGGGAACCTGCTGGGGGGAGACCCTGGCTCTGGCAGCGGAGGCCGGCAGATCCTCGGCCGAATATTCTATGGCCAGGCGCCTGAGTTGGGGGGAACGCCGCTCATCCCCCGTCGACAGCTTGATGCGGTACTGCAGCAACGCTGCCGGCTCAGGAGAGGAGATATAAGCTCGGCTCTGCGCCAATTCGTCGCTCCACTGACTCCAGATCTGCCCGTCGCTGCTGGTTCTGAACTGCAGGTGGACCTGAGTCCCGTCGGGTGTTTCTGCCTCCCAGGTGGCCTTGCCGAAATTCTTGGGCCGGCCCGCGGACCCCATATCCAGCGGGAGGGAGAGGAAGTTGCCCTCGGGATTATATCCTTCCCCATAGACCTCGATCTCTCCGACCCTGGGCGAGGTGATGCCGTCGATTTCGGCAACCACCACTCGCAGAAACCTAGTCGCAATGGGCGAAAAGTCGACGGCAGTGGCGTCGAACTGCGCGATGCCATGGAGCACCCCGACCTCCGACCAGCGGAAAAGGTCTTCGCTGATCTGGACGGCATACCCTTTCAAACTGTTTTCGGCAAAGGAACCGGCGGACCTAGGGGGCTCGCTCAACACCCTCACCCGGTTGATGCGGCGCGCCTGCCCCAGATCCAAACTCACGAACTTGTTGAGGCTGTTCACCCCTGGTTGCCATGAGGTTTCGAGCAAGCCGTCCGTCACCTCGATGCGGCTGGCGGTGCCGCTCAGCGCCAGGTTCTTGCCCTCAACACGGCTGATGGTTATCCCACCCCGAACCCCCACGTCCACATCCCCCGGGAACCCGGCGATGGGAAGGGCATCGGGGTTGGTCAGGCTCGCGACTTTTGCCACCTCGAGGTCGCCCAACTGCACCAAGGGGGCGCTGTTCCAGTCGGCACTCTGAGGGTCTGCCGCAATCCATCGCCAGGCGAAGGGGCCGTTGCCCGGGGCGCTGGCGAAACGCACCTCGCCCTGTGCCAGGGCCACCACCAAGCCGTTGCCTTTCCCGCGCCCGGAGTTCTGGACCTTCACCAGGATCTCATTCTTGCCTTTCTTGATCGATACTGAGTAGGTCTCTGCGTCGGTCCAGTCGTCGTCAGACCCAAGAGCTGTGCCATTGAAGCTCAATTCGTAGCTGTCCACCGCCGTGATCTCGATGGTGCCTGGGCCGGCTTCGGCGGCGGAAAACTGAGTGCGATAATAGGCAGTGCTGGTCCAGGTGGTGTCCTGCCAGGTACTACCAGCGGAACTCTCAGGATGCAGCCACGAGAGGGCAAGAAAGAGCGGCAGTAGGGCCAGGGCGGATGATCTCATTTCAGGAGCCTCTCAAAAAACCCAGTGCGGAACAGGATACTCCTGTTCCGCACTGGGCGTAGCCGTTCTTACTTCAGTAACGTGATTCTCTTGGTCTCCCGAAACTCCGGGGTCGTGAGCGTATACAGGTAGGTCCCTGTCGACACCTGCTGACCCTGTTCATCCAGGGCGTCCCAGACTGTCCGGTAGGATCCAGGGGCTAGGGGCTGGTCAACCAGCGTCTTCACCTTCTGACCAGTGGTGTTGTAGATCTCCAGCCGCGCGTACGTGGCCTGCGCGACCTCGAATTCGATGGTCGTGGAAGGGTTGAAGGGGTTGGGACTCGCGTCCTTCAACGAGAATCTCCGGGGGGTCACCGCGGTCTCAAGTTCCTCGACTGCGGTAGACACATCGGAGCCGATAACCGCCTTGGCGATGTCGAAAGGAACGTGGCCAAGCGCGATGGCGGTCGGAGCCTTGTCGCGGATCTCCTGGGTGGTCGGATTGGAGCTGCCAGTGACGAAGTAGAACCCGTCGTAGGCGCTCCCATCCTGAATGATGAAGTTGCCTGTCTGCCAGGGAGACTGGTTGCCAGCCTTGGTGAGCCTGACATGCATGATCCCAGCGCCGTCGGGCCCAATGATCGCGCCGAAACTGTCGTTGTCCGGCCCGATCTCGGCGATAGCGGAGAAGCCGGCAGCCGCGTCGGTGCTGCCAACTGGCACACCCCAGATGGTCTGGACCCCCTGCTGCTGGGGCGCCATACCCAGCGCGTCGGCCGTGGGCGGAGAGATGGAATCGCCAAAACCGTCGCCATTGTTGTTGATCCATATCGGGTTGCCACCGTAGCCGACCTTCATGAAGAGGCCGAAGTCTGCCCCTCCATCCGGTCCCTGGGCATCGGCACCCGTACCCCAACCGCCGTTGCCGAGCCAGCAACCGTATTCGTCGGTATAGAGCACGGCTGGCCCGTTGGAACCCACCACGAGATTCCCATCCTTGTTGACCCCTTCGACATTGAACCACTCAGACACATCGAGGGTCCCCAAGGTCTTGCCGCTCATCTTGTCCAAGACGATGAGTTCGCTCTGGGGTGGATCCTGGCCCCAGTCACCGTGGGTGATGTAGAGCTTCCCGTAGGCCTCGCGGATGCTCTGGAACTTCGGGGCATTGCTGGTGATATCCGCGGCCGGCCTGATCCCGGTTCCCTCCGGCCCGAATTCCCGCACCGGCTCGAAGCTCGATCCGTCTTTGAAGCGGAACTTTGCGACTCCTCCTGCATAAACGCTGGCCAGGTAGCCGATGTTGGGGTCCTCGCTGTCAGTTGCGTACGAAAGCCCCAGATTGGGGAACTGTTCGTAGACCGGGGTGGTGGTCTTGAGGACCGGATCCTGGAGCCAGTTCTGCGCCCCGATCTGGTACCGCATGATCCCGGCGCCGTTCTGTATTGACAGGGTGTACTGCCCCTTCCGCGGATAGTTGGCATCGACAGACACCCGGCCATAACCGTTGCCGCTGCCTCCCCCTGGCCCAATGATGTTGGTGTCGTCCAGGTCGTTGAGTCCAACCAAATACAGAGAGTAGTTTCCCGGTGCCACCCGGTTGCCCTGCGTATCCTTGCCGTCCCAAGTCACCGTGTGGGAGCCCGCCTCAAATTGCCCCTTGTCCACTACGGTTACCATGTTGGGAAGTCCGGGCGCTCTCCACAGAGCACCCTGTGGAGCGATCGGCGAGGTCGGGCCGCCATTGCCGCCGGTGGTCTTTTGGTCTTTGGTATATACGACCAGCCAAAGGTGGGCCCGGCTGTTATTGAGGGTGAAGGGGATGGTTGCACTGCCGTTAAAATCGTAGCGGACATCGGCCACGTCGATTTGCAGCACCGTCGGAGGTTCGCTCTTGACAAAGGCGTAATTGGGATCTCCGGGAACTGCAAAGAGCATCGTCGACCAAAGGCCCAGGCCTGCTAGCCCAACAACCAACTGTCTGATACACTTCATGATTCGTTCCTCCTTAGGCCGGGGAAAGCCCATGGCTTTTCGCCGGCCAGATCTATGGGCTTACTCGCTATGGCCCCTACCTCCCTTCCCTGGAACCGCAAATCCGAGGGTCGAGGCATCACCTCCTCTCGACAAAAAAAAGGGTTATACCATGGCGGCTTTGGCGTTCTTGGCGCCACAAGATCCGCGCACCACAAGTTCGACGTCCGACGTCTCGTGTTGCCAGATATTCGCACTCAAACTGCCATCGATTCGCTTCAGCAGGATATCCAGCGCCCTATCGGCCATGGCCCCAAAGTCATATCGCCAAAATCACCCGTAGAAAAGCTAGTAGAGCCGCGTTTTTATATAGCGCAGTTGTCTGTCAGGATCATTTTGCGCTCCACAGACCAAGAGATGCCAACCCGTGAGATTTCGTGTTTCTAACGCCCTGTTTAGGTGGGCGACCAGTTCGGAAGAGATCCCGCTAATCAGGGTCTGCCCAATAAAGCCGATCAACCCCGAGGTCTCCGTCGCGACGAAAGTCCCTTTGCCCTGCCTCCTGGCCAACAAGCCCGCATAGACCAACGTGTCAAAAACTCGGCGGACGGTCATGCGGCTTATCTTGAGTTGTTTTGCCAGGGCGTTCTCAGAAGGAAGGGGATCGCCCGGCGCCAGCTTCCCTGTAGCGATGTTTTCTGAAAAAAAGGCCGCCAACTGGTCGTGAATGGATACCACGCTATTCACCTTCAGTTCAAATTCCAACGCAGGTTCTGACCCCGACAAGAACATCAACCTCAACCTATAAGTTGTTATTTTTATTCGTTGTAAAATAAAATAAGTACATGTATTTACCATGTAATTGCGGCTATGGTACGCAAATAATTGGAGGTTGTCAAATATTGTAACGGGGGGCGTTCTGCTAGGAAAAAGACGAAGATCCTCGGAAGCGGTGCCGGGATCAGGTTAGAGAAAAGGGGTTGGAGGGTGGCCTGCCAGCAGACCTGCTTGGCCTCGCCTACCCGACACTCTTGCGGAAACGCATCACACTGAAGGAGAAGATCACCACCCCAAAGAGGGCCATCGGCACCGCTTCACCCAGCAGGAGTTCGAGGGAGGAGCCCTTCTGGAAGAGGTCGCGGGTGATGGCCATGAAATAGCGCATGGGGTTGAGGTAGGTCAGCTTTTGCAGCAGGGGCGGCATGTTGTCGATGGGGATGAAAAAGCCACCCATCAGCACCATAAACACCATGAAGAACCAGGCGATGAACATGGCCTGCTGCTGGGAGCGGGCCACCGTGGAGACAAAGATGCCTAAGCCCAGGGTAGTGAACAGGTACACGAAGGCCAGACCGGCCAAGAGCGCATAGCTGCCCGCCATGGCAATGTGAAAGAAATACACCGCCGCCGCCGTGACCAGGGCCAGCTCGGCGGCGGAGAGTACCAGGAAGGGGATCAGCTTGCCCAGCAAGAGCTGGTACTTGGTCAGGGGGGTGACCATCAGCTGCTCCAAGGTGCCGATCTCCTGCTCGCGCACCAGGCTCAGGCTGGAGAGCATCATCGGCAGCAGGGTGAGCAGCACCACCACGATGCCGGGGACCATGTACTGCCGGCTGCTCAATTCTGGATTGTACCACATCTGCTCTTCCATACGGGTCAGGTGCAGGCCCACCGGCACCAGGCCCCACTCCTGGGCCCAGGCCTGACCGAAACCCGTCAACACCCCGCGCGCATAACCCAGGGCCACCCCGGAGGTGGGCTCGTCGAGGAAGAGGATGGGCGGTTCGTGCAGCAGGGCGCAGCCCAGGGCCAGCCGCTGCCTGAAGCCCAGGGGCAGGGCACCGGCCAGGTCTCCTACGTGGGTTGCTAGCCCGAACTCGGCGCAGATCTCCTCCTGGCGCCGGCGGCGGCGCTGCCGCTCCAGGCCGTAGACCCCGCCAAAAAATTCGAGGTTCTCGGCCATGCTGAGATCCTCGTACAGCGAGAATCGCTGCCTCATGTAGCCGATGCGGCGTTTGATCTCTTCGCTCTGTTGGTACACGTCCAGGCCCGCCACCCAGGCCTGCCCCCCCGAGGGCCGCAGCAGGCCGCAGAGCATGCGAATCACGGTGGTCTTCCCGGCTCCGTTGGCGCCCAGAAAACCGAAGATCTCCCCCTGGGCCACTTCGATACTGACCTTGTCCACGGCCACAAAGCGGCCAAAGTTGCGGCTCAACTCCTGGGTCTTCAGGGCCGGGGTGTTCATCCCGGGTCCCTGGCCAGTTCCATAAACACGTCCTCCATGCTGGGCGGCTGGACCTGCCACTGCTGCAAGCGTCCGCCGGCCTGGCGCTGCCACCCCTCCCAATCGGCCGGGGCAGGGGCCTGGCGGAAGCTGACGTGCAGGCAATCGCCAAAGGCCTGGGTGTCCCAGACCAGGGGTAGGCTCTTGAAAAAGGTCTGCAACACGGGCAACTCGGCACCACTGACCCGGTACAGGGGATAGGGGAAAGCACCCCGCACCTGGTCGGGCGGACCCAGGGCGGCGATCTGCCCGTGGTGCATCAGGGCCACCCGCTGGCACAGGTCGGCCTCATCCATGTACGCGGTGGAGACCAGGATATTCACCCCGTCCTGGTGCAGGGCGCGCAGGATCTCCCAGAATTCCTGGCGAGAGACCGGGTCCACGCCAAAGGTGGGCTCGTCCAGCACCAACAACTCGGGGGTGTGGATCAGGGCGCAGGAAAGGGCCAGCTTCTGTTTCATGCCCCCGGAGAGGGCACCGGCCTTGCGTTTTTTGAAGGGCGATAGCCGCGAGAAGGCGTAGAGCCGCGCCAGCCTTTCCTCCTGCTGGCCGGGGGGTACCTCAAAGAGGTCGGCGAAGAAACGCAGATTCTGCTCCACTGACAAATCGGCGTACAGGGAGAAACGCTGCGGCATGTACCCCAGCCGCGCCCGGATTACCGCCCGTTCCCGCATCACATCCATACCCAGCACCACCACCTGGCCCGCGTCGGCCTCCAGCAGAGTGCAGATCATACGCATCAAGGTCGTCTTCCCGGCCCCGTCCGGGCCGATCAGCCCGAACAACTCACCCTTTTCCACTGTTAGCGATACCCCCCGTACTGCCTCCACCCGGCCATAACGCTTGGCGCAGGCTTCGAGCCGGAGGGCCTCGCTCACAGCTCGACCTCCACCGGCATGCCGTGTTTGAGCACTCCCTCTGGATTGGCCACCAGCACCTTGACGGCGTAGACCAGGGCAGCGCGCGTCTCCGGGGTGAGGATGGTCTTGGGCGTAAACTCGGCCCGCTCGCTCACCCAGATCACCTGGCCGGGCAGGACCGCCTCCCCCGGCTCAAAGTAGCGGCTGGCCACCATCCCGCCCACCGGGGCCAGGATCACGGCGTCGGCCTCCTTTTTGCGGATCAGTTCCAATTGTATCAGGAGTTGCTTGTCCTTGGCTTCTAACACGCGGAGCTGCTGCCCGGCACTCTGGCGGGCCGAGCTGGCCAACTCCACCTGGTGGTGCAGATCGTCAGCGTTCTGCCTGGGCAGGGCCTGGTCCTCGGCCAGGGCGCGAATGCGTCCCGCCTTTTGCTGGGCGTAATCGAGGTCGGTGCCGGTGCGCGCCAGCGCGGTGGCGGCGATCTCCGCCGGACGGCCAGTTCCTCGCGGCCGGCCTCCACCTGCCTGGCCTGGATCGCCAGTTCGAGGGTGTCCACCAGTGCCAGGGTATCCCCCAGTGCCACCACCGCCCCTTCCTCCACGCGCACCTCCAAGAGCCGGCCCCCCAACAGGGCCGGCACCCTGGTGCTGCGACCCTCCAGCACCCCGGTATAGGTCGTTGATTTGGGTGCCTGCTGGCATGCCAGCAGCAGCACCAGCCCCCACAGCGCCGCCCTCATTTACTCCTCCTCTTCCGGGGCCAGCTCACCCGTGGAAAAACCCAACTCTAGGCGCAACTGCCGCCACTGGATTCGGCGCTGTTGCAAAGCCAGTTGGGCGGCGGTCAACGCACTTTCGGCGGTACTCAGGTCCAGCGAGGTGGCCTGGCCCTGGGTGTAGCTTTGGCCCACCAACCGCTCGCGTTCGCGCTCCTGCTCCACCAGCTGCCGCTGCAACCCAACCTGTTCGGCGGCACTATGCAATTGGGCGTGGACCTCGGCCACCTGCTGGCGAACCTCCAGCCGCAGCTGCCGGTCCTGCACCTCCAGCCGCCGGCCTTCGAGCCGGGCCTTCTCCACCTGGCGCTGGTCTTGTCCCCAGTCCCACAGTTGCCAGCGGGCGTTCACACCCACCGTGTAATACCCCATCCATTCGTCCTTGAAGACATCCACCCCAAGCCGGCCGTAGCGGTACGCGGCGCTGGCGTACACCTGGGGCCGGCGCACCGACTCCAGGGCGGCGAGACGCCGCGCCTGCGCCTCCCGCAGAGCGGCCAGTTGGCGCAGCTCGGGGCGCTGGCGCAGGGCGGCATCTTGCAAGTGTTCGAGGGTGTCGGCAGTGAAGGTGTCAGCGGCGGATTCGGTGGCCAGAGCGGGGAGCGGATCTAGATCGAGCAGGCGGCCCAACCGGGAACGCAGGACCTGCTCCAGATCGCCCAGTTCCCGGGCCTGGGTATAGAGTTGGAGCCGGCGGTTGGCCACCTCCAGGGTGTCGAAGGGAGTGGCCTGGCTGGCCCCCAACAGGGCCCGGGCCCGCATCAGGTGCAACCCGGCTCGCTCCATGGCCTCGGCGAGGATCTGCTGCTGGACCTGGTTGAGCTGGATCTGGTAGTAGAGCTGGCCCACCTGGAGCAGCAGTTGCTGGCTGGCCACCTGCTGCTGGGATTCCTGGGCGCGCAAGAGTTGGAGGGCGGCCTCGCTCTGCTGGCCCAGGCGGCCCCCGGTGTACAGCGGCTGCTCGACCACGGCCGCCACCTCGTAGCGGCTGCGGGTCCCGGCTGCCAGGCGGCCGACCCCGGGCAGGGTGATGGGCAGCAGGGCCACCTCGGAGGTGTACCCGTACCCGGCCTGGGTGGAAAAGACCGGGCGTTTTTCAACTTCCTGGATGGCGAGTTCTTCCACTGCCTGCTGTCTGACCAGTTCCTGCTGGGCCAACCCCAGATTTCGCTGCCGGGCCAGCTTCCAGAGGTCATCCAGGGAGAGGGCTGGGGCCCGGGCCCAGGCAGCAGCGCCCAGAAAACACCAGAACAAACCGACGCTCCAGCAGCGGCGCAGCATCAACTCACCTCCGGGGGTTCAGACGGTGCGCGAAAACTGCGGCTTGGCCGGCGGTTTTTCGCGCAGGTGGCGGTCGAAAAGCATGCAGGTGTTGCGCACAAAGAGCTGGCCAAGAGAGGTCACCTCGATAAACCCCGACCCCAGGCGCACAAAACCATCTGCGGCGGGACCCGCGGCCAGCTCTCCCAGCTCGCGGGCAAAATACTCGCTGAAGTTCAAGCCGAAACGCGTTTCCACCCCGGCGAAATCGAGGTACAGGTTGCACATCAATTCAGCGATGACATGCTGGCGCACCTGGTCGTCGTGGCTGAGGGCGTAACCCCGCTCCACCGGCAGCCGGCCCTCATCGATGGCCTGGTAGTAGGTGCTCAGTTTCTTCTCGTTCTGCACATAGGCCCCCGCCAGCTGGCCGATGGCCGAGATGCCCAGGCCCATCATGCTGGGCGAGCGGTGTACGGTGTAGCCCATGAAATTGCGGCCCAGGCGGCGCTGGCCCAGGGCCTGGCTCAACTCGTCGGCGGGCAGGGCAAAGTGGTCCATGCCGATCTGCTGGTACCCGGCCCCGGCAAAGGCGCGCATGGCCTGGAGGAAAAGGGCAAACTTCATCTCACGCGGGGGCAGGGCCTCCACCTCTATGTACTTCTGGTGGCCCCTGATCCAGGGCACGTGGGCATAGGAATAGAGGGCCACCCGGTCGGGCCGCATCTCGAGGACACTGGCCAGATTTCGGGCAAAACCTTCGGGGGTCTGTTTGGGCAGGCCGTAGATGAGGTCGAAGTTGATGGAGGGAAAGCCCCGCTGCCGGCAATAGGCGTACAACTCGCGGGTGGAAGCCTCGTCCTGGTTGCGGTCGATGGCCACCTGCACCTCGGGGGTGAAGTCCTGGACCCCCATGCTCAAGCGGTTAAATCCCACCTCTAACAGGGCATCGATGTGTTCGTGGGTGGTCACCCGGGGGTCCACCTCAATGGCCACTTCTGCCCCGGGCTCGATGTCGAAACGGGCGCGGACCAGGGCGTGCAGATGCCGGATCTGGTCTGGGTTGTAGTAGGTAGGGGTGCCCCCGCCCCAGTGGTACTGGATGACCTTGGGTCGGGAGGCCAGGTGGCCGCAGACCAGGTCCATCTCGCGTTCGAGGTACTCGAGGTAGCGCCCTGCCACCTCCCGCTTGTGGGTGATCACCACATGGCAGCCACAGAAATTGCAGCGGTGCTCACAGAAGGGCAGGTGGAGGTACAGGGAAAGCCCCTGATCCAGCGGCAGTTGGCCCAGACAAGCCGCGTAGTCCACCGCCCCGAAGCCCGCGTGGAACTCGACGGCGGTGGGATAGGAGGTATAGCGGGGGCCGGGGCGGTCGTAGCGCTGCAGCAACTGGGGGTCAACTTGGATACTCACCATGTATTTACCTCGACCTGAAGGGGGGCGGCAATATCTGGCAATAATATAGCAAGTGCAGGGCCAGGCGCTACCGCGGCGGGAAGCAACCCACTTCGGCTTTTCTCAAGGCGCGCCCCGCAGCACCCCAACGTATGGGGTGCTGCGCCGCCCCTCTGCCCTACCCCCGCAACGCCATCTAGATGGCGTTGCGCCCATCGCTCGCTGTCGCTCCGCTACCCAGCCCCCCACCACGCGGTCTTCCCTTCCCGACCACTCCCCGAGAAAAGCCTTCGGGGTTCGCTTCCCGCCGCTGATGAACCGGTCGACATGTGACTCTCCTGTCCCAATCGGGACTTTGCTGTCCCGCTTTAGCCCTCCTTCTGGGACCCCATCTCCCTATCTAAAAATGGCATTTGATTTGCTCCCCCTCTAGATAGGCGCTGTGCTGCGCGAGGAGGTACTTAATGATAAAGATCAAAAAGATCCTGTATCCCACCGACCTGTCTGAGTACGCCCTGTATGCGCTGCCTGCTCCGACGCCGCCCCGGCGCCGGCTTCCACCAGAGCCGGATCGGGCGGCTTGGCCGGGACCCCTGCGGCTGCTTTCTGCTTTTCCTCCTCATACCTCTCCTCGACGGCACCCATCCTCATCCAGTGGGTGATCCCGGCCACGCCGATGGCGACCCCGGCTACCCAGGGCAGCCAGCAATGTAATATCCCTTCCAGACGCTTATCCATGACCTCCTCCTTCTATCCGCTTGCGGATGAGAATGACTGAACCCGAGACGAGCGCCAGCAGGTTCAGGCCGGCGACGGCGTAGAACACCTGATGAGGGGTCTGCATCACCACGGAACCCGCTCGCAGCGCCGGCAGCAGCACCAGCAGCAGTCCCATCCCTACCCCGGCAACCACACTCCACACAAAAGCCGCTGGGCACTCCTGCTCCCGGCCCAGCAACCGGCTGAGTTCTGCGGCATCGCGGTCCGTCTCGCTCATCCTTCCTCCAGTATCTGGCGCAACTTCTCCAGAGCGTAGTGCAATCGGCTCTTGATGGTCCTGACATGACCCCTCAAATTTGCGCCACATGGGATGTGAGTATTTCTTCAGATCGACGGAGGGATACTCATGAAGCGGAAAGTCCAGAGCGTCGAAGAGATCATTCGGATTCTGCGGCAGGCCGACGGCGGTGAAACGGCCCAGTCGG
>SICG01000030.1 GCA_009691525.1 Candidatus Latescibacterota bacterium
CCTACATTATCTGCCGCTTTTGAGGCCGGCGCGTCAGAATAAAATCAATGCCCGGATGGCTGTAAAGAGAGGGCGATTAGCTCAGCTGGTTAGAGCACCTGCTCGACAAGCAGGGGGTCACTAGTTCGAATCTAGTATCGCCCACCATTTGATAAGGCCCTTGCGAGACTATTGCTCGCAGGGGCTTTTTTTTGGTCGGATCGCAGCGACAGCCAGAGCTCCTTCAATTGTCCGGAATCACCGCCTCGACGCGCATCATCCTGGCCATGCCCCGCTGGGCTACCCGTCCCAGGCGGGGCCCGGCGACCATCACCAGGGTTTCGGCGACAAAGCCGGCGATCAGGGTCAGCGCTGCGGTGATGTGGTCCAGCAGCCCGGTGTAGAAGAAGAGGGTGGCCAGCAGGTAGGTGGCTACGTTGCGGAGGATGGCCCCTGCCCCCATGCGGCCGGTGGTGCGGCGGATCAGCGCCAGACCGTGGAAATAGTTGCGAAAATTGATCACCAGGGGCAGCAGGCACATCACCAGGACTACCTCGCAGGTCATGGATAGGATCTCGCCCTTGACCCCCACCAGGTCCTCCAGCACAATCCGGCTCACCGGGGTGGCGGCCACCACCACCATGGACCCCACTACCACTATTGAGACCCGGATCATGAAACGCCGCACCCCGGCCAGGTCCTGTTCCCCAAAGGTGACGAAGAGGTGGCGGAACTGGTTGAGGGCGTTGTGGAAGATCATCGCGAAGTCGAAACCCACGCGCATGGCCGCAATGACTGGATTGGGGTCGGGCAGGCGGTTGAGGAAGGAGTAGATGATGGGCCGGCTGAGCGAGAACATGACACTGGTCAAGGCCGTTCCCCAGAAATAGGACAAGACCTCGCCATAGGTGAGGGCCTCGTGGTCGGGCTGGGAGGGCAGGGTGTAGTAGCGCTGGACACAGGTGAAGGTGAGCCCCAGGTGCAGTGCCGCTCCGGCCAGCTGGCCCACGGCGATAGTGACGATGGGTTTCCAGGCCAGGGCGTGGCCGACGAAGAGCACCCCCACGACCACGCCCAGGTATCCCAGGTTGAGCAGCGTGACCAGCGAGGTGCGCCGGTTCTGCACCAGCATGCCGGTGTAGAAGTTGCGCAGCCCGCTGATCAGCAGCAGGGGCGAGAGGCAGCGCAGATAGGTGACCACATCGGCCAGCATTTCCCCCTCGATGCCGAAGGCCAGGCCCACCAGCCAGCGGCCCGGCGGGGTGAAGGCCATCAGCGCCAGGGGCAAGCTGAGGATCAGGCAGGCCCAGAGGCTGAATCGCAGGCAGATCCGCCAGCCGTGGGGAGAGCGCACAAAGCTGTTGGACATCTGCGGCATGAAGATGAGGGCGGCGTTGAAGAGCTGGAAGACGCTGGAGGCAAAGGCGAAGACGGCCAATTCGCGCGCCGCGTCCGGGTAGCGGGCCAGGGCGCTGTTCTGGAACTGCTGGGCCAGCAGCATGACGATGCCGGTGAGGACCAGGGGCCAATAGAAGCGCCAGTACTGAAGTTGGGTGGGGGCCTGGGCTGGGGCGCTCGCTTCGCCGGGTTGGGGTAGAGACAAGGAGGCCAGGCCTTCAGCCCGCCGGCCAGGGTCCGCTGCAGGAGGGCCGGTTGGCCCAGCGCGCGGTACCCAGCTGGAGCTTGATCTGGGTGGCCGGCGGCAGGATCACCTGGAAGCGCTCCGCGTCGATGCGGGTCTCGCGGACCCCGGCGCGCAGGGGCTCCGGCTCGGCGTAGTCGCTGATCTGCCCGGGATAGACACTCTCCAGGGTGTCGCAGCGGGTGCCGGTGAAACGGTGTTCGCCAAAGGCCCCGGCCTGCACCACCAGCCGGCGCTCGGCAATGGGGCTGAGGTTCACCAGGCGCAGGACGGTGTTATCCGCTTCCACCTTTTCCACCAGGGCCGCCACGTCGGCGGGCAGGCCGGGGCGGTTGCCGATGGGATCGAAATAACGCAGCCGGCACAGGAGCAAGCCGCCGTTGTAGATGTGCTGCGGCCCGCCCATGGTGAGCTGGACCAGGGCTTCGGTGGTGACGGGATTGACCTGCTGCCAGCGGTGGACATCGCGGTGAGTGCCTGCCTCGGCGTCGTTGCGGATTAGCTCCAGTCGGCGCTGTACCTGGGCGCAGGCCGCCTGCAACATGGCCTCAGGATACCCAGGGTTTTCCCCGGCCAGGTAGCGCACCCAGGGCGGCTCGTGGCCGGCATCTTCTTTGGTGTGGAAGGGGAAGGTCAGGTTCCAATCGTAGTTGCTCTGCCGGCGCACGGTCTCCAGGCGCTCCCAGTCGCCCCCTGCCATGGACAGGTTCCACAGGGCCGTCGGGTAGACGGGGGACATGGGTTGGTAGTCGAACCAGCCGGCATCCCCGTAGCGGTAGGGGACCACCAAGGTGCGGCGGTCGGCGCCCAGGGCCAGGTTCTGGCCGATCCAGTGCTCGAAGAGGCTCATGTCGCATGCGCCCAGATCGCGCACCTCGCCCAGTTCAAGGATGTAATCTTGTTGTCGGCGGGGCAGCTCCAGGTAGCCCTCGTCGCCGGTGAGCAGCAGGGCGCAGGAGGCGGCCACCAGGGCGGCCATCTGGAGGTTGTAGAAACCGTGCGGCCAGGTCCAGCCGTACAGGCCGCCGTACCAGTGCCCCTCGCAGTACTCCCCTACCTGGCCCGAAAGCCCCACGTTGTCGGGCAGCAGGCCCTGGTTCTGGCGGGCCCGTTCGGCCCAGATCTCGACGTAGTCCAGCACCCAGCGCCGGTATTTCTCCTCGCCGGTCAGCATAAAGGCATTGGTCACCAGGCTACACACCGCCAGGTTGGGCGGCACGTCGCCGTGGCTCAGGCGCCGCTGCATGTACTCGCCCATGCGCCGGGCCAGGGCGGGGTCCTTGAGATCCTCGATGTGACGGATGCCGGGCACGTCGTAATGGGGCAGGCCGTAGCGGGCCATGCCCGGCGACCAGCTGTAGGAGGGCTCACCCTTGAAGAAGGGGCCGCCCGGCCCGCCGCTGCCGTTGTATGGGCTGCGGATCAGTTTTTTCTTGGGGTCCCAGTTGGCTGCCTTGGGGTCCTCGCCCAGATAGAGGCCGGCAAAACGCCGCGCCCGCTCTGCCCGCCCGGCACCTTGCGGGTCGGCCAGGCAGAGTAGGTAGAAGAAGATGTCGCTCTCCCCCTGGTGGAACTGGTCGTCCCGGCTCGCATACTCCTGGTGGACCAGGCCGTACTCGGTCAACTGGCGGGTGACGCCTTCCCAGCCGCGCGACGCCCTTTCCAGCAGGTGCCCGCCCCCGCCCATCAGGTGGAGCAGAGGCCAATTGTAGTAGGCCTCGTAGAAATCGTCTTCACTGCCGCCCGGGGAGGTGCCGAAGATCAGACTGCCGTCCGGGCGGGTGTACTTTTCCAGGTAGGGGTACACCGCCTGATCTAGCAGCGAAAAGAGGTGGCGCTCCAGCACCGCCCAGGCCGGTGGGGCAGGGCAGGGCAGGGTAGCCCGTATTTCGATCATCACTTCTTCTCCGCGGACCGGGCCTGTTCTTGTAACTCGTAGAGTGAGGCGACCTTGGTTTCGTAGCGCGGGATGGGAATATGTCTTTCGGTGACGCGAGCGGCGGTGGCGTACTGGCCGCGCACCAGCCGCAGGTGGGGATCGGCCGAGGTGCTCATCACCCCGCAGTAGATGGGGTACGCGTCGGCGGCCCGGTAGCTGAGGATGAGGGTGCGGCGAGACTTGTCCGAGGTGTTGGTCAGCGAGGCGTGGGGCGTCATGCAGTGCATGAAGATGACGCTCCCCGCCTTTCCCTCCAAGGGCAGGGCCTGGGATTCATCCACCTTTTCGGTGATCTTGCCGCGGAAGAATCCGCCGGTGGTGTGGTCCATCAGCGGCTGCAAATGCTGGCGGGGGATTACCTGGAGACAGCCGTTTTCGACACTGGCGTCGTCGAGGTAAAAGAGAATGGAGACCGAGTCGCGGTTGGTCAGCGGGTAGTAGGACCAATCCTGGTGCCACTCGACCACCGAGCCGATATGGGGCGGCTTCATGTTGATCTTGCTGTAGTGGAAGATCAGGTCAGGGCCCAGCAGTTGTTCGACGCAGTCCAGCAGCTTGGCAGAATCGGAGAGGGCGCGGAAGTTGGGGTAGTGGGTGCAGGGTTCGTAGAGGCGGCGGATCAGCCGACCTGCGGGCGGCTGATCTGGTTCCATTTCCAGCCGGGTCTTGTCGTGGCTGGCCAGGCTGTTGCCGGTGGCGATGCTGTCCAGGTCGGCGCGCAAGGCAGCGATCTCGGCCGGGGAGAGGAATTCGGGGAAGAGCACATACCCTTCGCGGTGGTACTCTTCCAACTGCGGCGCGGTGAACATGAGGGATTCCTCCGGTAGAACAGGTAAGGGGTAGAAGAGTTTCAGCTGTCCAGGGTCTGGCGCACCTTGCGGGCCAAGTCGGGCGAGGAGATGGGCTTTCTGAGCATCTGTATGCCGCTGGTGAAGGTAGCGGTCTCCGTCTCGTACCCACCAGAATTTTGAGGGTGGGCGCCAGGGTGAGCAGGCGGTCGTAGACCTCCTGGCCCGGCATTTCGGGCATCGACAGGTCGAGCAGCACCAGGGCGATGTGCTCCCTACACCGGGCAAAAATCTCCAATCCCTCGGCGCCGCCAGTGGCTTCCAACACCTGGTACCCCAGGCGGCGCAGCATGCGGGCCACGGTGGTGCGCACCAGGTCCTCGTCGTCGACCAGCAGCAAGGTCTCGGTGCCGCGCTCCTGGGCGAGGACGGCCGGTTTGGCCAGGGGGAGAGGCAGTCCTTCGGGGAGGATCGGCAGATAGAGCGTAAACGAGGTGCCACTCCCCGGCTGGCTCTCGCATTCGATCCAGCCCTGGTGGTCGCGGAGAATGGCGTATACCGTGGACAGGCCCAGGCCGGTGCCGTTGTCCACGCTTTTGGTAGTAAAGAAGGGCTCGAAGATGCGCGCCTGCACCGCCTCGTCCATGCCGGACCCGTTGTCCATCACCCTGATCCGGGCGTAGGCCTGGGGCAAGGAGTGCAGGTAGGGAGGGGCATTGACGTTGCCGGTCGCGACCTGGTCCACCACCACCTCCAGGCGAGCGGGGCGGTCCATATTGTCC
The DNA here is from genome assembly GCA_009691525.1 of Candidatus Latescibacterota bacterium. GTDB lineage: Bacteria > Latescibacterota > UBA2968 > UBA8231 > UBA8231 > SICG01. Next base: position 5,131 of record SICG01000030.1, read on the forward strand.
ATAGCGTCGCGGGCGTTGAGGCATAGGTTGAGCAGGGCCTGCTCCAGCTGGCCGGCGTCGCCCTGCACTGCGACGGGTTCGGCGGGAAGCTGGGTCCAAAGATATATGCGGTGATCGAAGGTGCGGCGGCAGATGCTGGCCACCTGCTCGACGGCGTGCAACAGATCCACCGGCCGGCGCATCGCCGGCCCCCCCTTGCGGGCGAAGAGCACCAACTGCCGGATCATGGCGGCCGCCCGCTCCGAAGAGGTCAGGGCTTCCTGGAGGAAGGGGCGTTGGGCCGGGGCCACGTCGTTGAGCGCCAGGCTGAGGTTGCCCATAATCGCCTGGAGCATGTTGTTGAAGTTGTGGGCGATGCCGGCAGTCAGCTGGCCGACGGCCTCCATCTTCTGGGCGTGCAGAAGCTGCTCCTCCAAGTGCCGGCGGGCTTCAAGGTCGCGGGAACGCCGAAAGCCCAGGGAGAGCAGGGTGCAGAACTCCTGGAGGATCTGGATGAGGGGGTTATTGCTGCCCACTGCCGACTGCAGGCCAACGGCCAGGGTGCCCTGCACAAAAGGCACGTCGATAACCACGGCTGGAGCGTAATGGGGCGAGACTTTCGAGGTCTTGGCGAAGGAGGCCCGCATGCTCTCTTCGAAGAGCGGGTCCCCGGCCCGTTCCCACACCTCGCCCCGCCGCCAGTAGGCCACTAGTTCGGCGACCACCGGGTGGGAATCGATGGGATCGACGGTGCGCAGGGGTTTGCCCTCGGTGTCGGCGAGCAGGTCGTAGCCGCAGAGGGTGCCCGCCTCTTCGTCGATGACGTTGACACCCACAGCGTCGAACTGGATGCCCAAGTCGCGCAGCTGCTGAGCGATCAGCACCACCACCTGGTCGAAGTCCTCCATTTGTTCCATCTCGAGGATGCGGCGGTAGACCCTTTCGGTGGCGGTGCGGCGCCGCTGCACCTGTTCGGCCTGCTCGATCTGGGCCAGAAAGCTGCGCAGCCGCTCCTGCTCCTGGCGCAGGGTATCCTCGGCCTGGCGGCGCTGGGCCACCTCGGCCTTCAGCTCCTGCACCAATTGCTCCAGGCGTTCGAGATCTTTGGGCCGGGATTTGGGCATGGGTGGCTGGCCTCAGGGCTGGGCCTGGTAGTGGCGGGGGGTGCCGCCCAGGTCGGCGATGCGGCCCTGGTTCTGCAGGCGCTGCAGGTGGCCGCCAAAGGCGTAGCAGTGTTCGCTGTTGACCGCCGCTGGCCAGGGACCCAGCTTGGGCCCCACGCTCAGGCACAACTCCTTGAGGGTGCGGGGTGCGGCCAGGGCCTCTATGATTACGCGCTCTGCCTGGTCCACGTAGTTGCGGCTCTCGGCGCAGAAGGCGGCGATCTCGGCCCCCCGCTTGACCGGCCAGTGACAGCCCACATAATAGTCGAGGTCGAGGTTCTCGATGAAGCGGATGGTGTCCAGGTACTGGTCTACATGGAGATAGGTGGGACCCAGGGCCGGTTTGCCCTCCAGGTCGGGGATCTGGGCCCCGTGGATGGCATCGCCGCCATAAAGGGCGCGGTGTTTGCGGTCGAGAATGCCCAGGTGACCACGGCTGTGGCCGGGCAGATGGAGGACTTCCACCTCCCAATCGGGGCCCAGGCACAGGCGCTCGCCCCCGCGCAGGGTCAGGTCCACGGGCTGGGCCTGGCCCAGACTGGCGATGATCCAGTCACGGGCGTCGCCTTCGTAATAGAGGTCGTGGTCGCGGCGGTAGGCGTCGTAACGCAGCGCGAACATGGCCTGCGGGTTTTCGATCTGCTGCCGGTCGGCATCCCCGCAGCAGAGCAGGGCCTGGGGGGCCAGTTGTTTGAGGCCGTGGTTGCCGCCGGTGTGGTCTAGATCGCAGTGAGTGTTGATGATCAAGCCCAGTCGGTTCGGTGCCAGGTCCAATTCGCGCAGGGCCGGCAGGATGAAGCCCTGCACGTCCGGGGCGCAGCCGGTGTCGAGCAGCAGGGCCCGCTGGGCGCCCACCAGCAGAGGCAGGCGCAGGGGCCTGCCGCCGACCACGCCCTGCAACAGATAGACCCCAGGGAACAACTCCTGGAAATGGCTCATCCTTTCCTCCTCAGGCAGGTGCGGTTTCCCGCTATGATACAATATAATTTAGTCTCATTCAAGTCCCCCAAAAGGGAGTTGGAAATGATTGACAATGCCAGGGGCCGCGAATTACATTACCCTGGACAGTGGGGCAGGGTACATCCAGCACAGGTTTGCAGGAGGAGTCCCGTCGATGGACATCTACCTAGGCAATCTCTCCTACCGGGCCACCGAGGACGAGTTGCGCCAGGCCTTTGAGACCTTTGGGCAGGTGGATGGGGTGCAGATCGTCAAGGACAAGATCACGGGGCAGTCGCGCGGTTTCGCTTTTGTGCAGATGCCCCAGCAGAGCGAAGCCGAGGCCGCCATTGCCGGCATGCACGGCAAAGAAATTGGCGGCCGCATCCTGACGGTGAACCAGGCCAAGCCCCGCCAGCCTCGCTCCGGCCGGCCCTAGGCCTCCAGGCCGCAAGCCCAAACACGCAGCGCTGTCGGTTTGCCGGCGGCGCTTTTTTTCTGGAGCAGGCCCATGCGTATTTTGCAGGCCGAGAGTGCACCCGAGCGGCTGGCCATCCACCGTCCCGGCTCGTCTGCCCCGCTCTTGGTCCAACATACCCCCGCCCACCGGCGGCCCTTCATCCACCCGCTGGCCGCTCCCGACGGCCAGGGAGAACTGACCGAGGATATGCCGGCCCATCATCCCTGGCAGCGCGGGCTCTATGTGGGCCTCAACGATCTGGATGGGGTCGGTTTCTGGAAGGAAGGCACGAGTGCGGCCGGGGAGAGCGATGGCACCTTTCACCCGATGCCGCTGCGGGCTTTGGTGCTGGAGGGCGGACAAGTTTCCTGGGAAGTACACACCCAGTGGCAGGCTCCTGGCGGAACCCCGGTGCTGAATGAAACCCAGGCCTGGCGGCTGCGCGACGGCGGCACCTACTGCGAGCTGGAACTGGACTGGACCCTGCAGGCGCTGCGGGCCACCCGCTTTGGGCAATATGCCTATGGGGGGCTCTTCCTGCGCATGCCCTACCGCGAAGCCACCGGCGGCAGGGCACTCAGCAGCGAGGGGCTGGGGCAAGCCCAGGCCGAGGGGCAACCGGCCCGCTGGGTGGCCCTCTCCATGCTCCTGCCCGGCCGCCAGGGCGAGGCGGGCTTGGCCATGCTAGACCATCCCGGCAATCCGGGGCATCCGGTGCCCTGGCGGGTGGACCACCAGTTGGGTATCGCCCCCAGCCGCTGCGTCGCCGGGGCCTGGAACCTACGCGAGGGCGAGGATAGCACCAGCCGCTACCGGCTCTACCTGTTCTGCGGCCCCATCGTTCCCGAGGCGGTGGAGGCGCAGTGGTGCGCCTTTGCCGCGACCTGAAAAGGTTTATCTCTCTACCTTCAATCCACCCCACGGAGGTCCCTATGTGCGCAGCCCCCATCGCCGATCAAAACGATGCTTCTGCCCGGCCCGGTGAGTTTCCTCCCGTCTTCTTTGCCGAAGCCCGGGCCGCTGCAGCCCAGCGCCGGCAGGGTTTTGCCTATCGTTTCCCGCGCGACACCCGCCCCCTGGGAGGGAAGTTCAGCGTGGAGGAGAACGCCCGCCGGCTGCTGCGCTATTTCTACCTGGAGCGCCGGCTCTCCCAGGCCCTGGGCTCGTGGACCCTGGCCCTGCCCGAATTTGAGGTCAAAGTCGAGACTGGCCGCCACCTCTTTTACCACATGGACGCGGCCCACACCCTGCGCCAGCGGCTCAACGAGCAGGAAATGCGGCTGGGCGTTATCGACGAGTACCGCGACCCAGAGATTGACCGCTTCGTCGAAGAGTTGCTCTGCGCCGCTGATGCTCCCGAATTGCTGGTGGGCGTACATCAGGTGGCCGGCAAGGCCCTGGAGGTGGCGTACCGTCACCATATCGACGACACCGCCGCAGTGGCCGACGCCCCCACCCTGCGTATCCTCAAGCGGATCTTGCTCGACTACGAACCCATGTTGGCATGGGCCGAGGACGCCATCGCTGCGTATTTGGACGGCGGGGTGGACGAGAGCCGGCTCTCGCGCTGGCGCTGGCATTTGCAGCAACTGTTGAACAGCATCGGCGGGGTGAGCGGGGCAGATCTCAGGACCGAGGCGCCGGCCCCCCTGCGCCATCACCAGCAGCCCTATGTGCGCGGCCAGGCGCCCAAACGCGACAGCCGTTTCACCACCTTCCACCACACCGGCGACTACGACGTGGGCGACGGCCAGGCCCGCTTCCCCAAGGAATCCTACGAGGGGGCGCGGCTGCGCTTCATCCGCACCCAGCGCGACGAGGTGGACGCCATCGAGGCCTTTGGCACCTTCTTGTGGGATATTCGCTTCAAGGATTTCACCGCCGAATACTACCTGGCGCGCATCACCTGGGACGAGGCCAGGCACACCGAGCTGGGCCACAAGGCGCTGCTGGACGCCGGGTACGATCCCTATGAACTGCCCAACCGGCTCACTGGCTCCACCTGCCGCGGGCCTATGGAGCCAGCCTATGCCATGGCCGAGATCAATCTCTTCGGCGAGGTGGGGGTGCTCAAGACCATCAACCACCTCATCGAGCAGGCCCGCAGCCGCAAGGATGCCAGCGTAGTCCACCTGGCCGATTTTGTGCGTGCCGACGAGCGCACCCATGTGCGCAAAGGGCAGCACATCATCGGGGTGATGACGGATCTAAAGATGCAGGACCTGGAGCTGAGAACCCGCGAACTCTTCACCGAGTGCCTGGTGAACCTGGGGGCCATCAGCAAGGACATGGACGTGTTTACGGTGTCGCGGGAAGATCTAGAGGAGTTGGTGGGGGAGTGAGGCCCCTCTTCAAGCCAGGGTCTGATAGGGCTTCCACGCGGCACCGGTGGCCGCGGCCTGGCGCTCCAACTCGCCCCGCCAACCCACAACTTCCCCGGCTTTGATGCGGCCGATGTCGTACGGGGCGTAGCGGTCCTCCAGCGTATCCCCCAGCTTCTGGGTCTGGGCCCAGCGGTCCCAGGCGGTCTTCATCCATTCGTGCGGCAGGGCCTCGCGCACCGCCGGGTCGAGTTGCCACGCATTGCGCGCGTCCGCCCCGGCTGGCTCCTTCTCCGGGGAGGGCGGCGACCACCTCGACCAGCCGATGGACAGGGTGTTGCGCTCGCGCTCGGGAACGGTGTGCCCGGTGTGGATGGTGGCCCCATTGCGAATGAGGGCTTCTCCCGCCCTGAGCCGAACCGCCACCTGGTCCGGCAAGGGGTCGGTACCGTTCCAGCTCGGGGTATGCGGCACCCCTTGTTCCTTCATCGCTTTGGGGAGCAGCACGTCGTGCTCAAAGGGGGTGCGCCAGCGCTGATGGCTGTCGGGGATGAGTTCGTGACATTCGTCGTCGACCAGCGCCAGGAACATGCTCACCCCATTCCGCTCCGCAATCGCCTTGGCGTTGTTGGCGCGGATCTCCTCCCAGCGCTTCCTTTCGACCTCTTCGGTGTAGGCCTCAGGCCCCTCGCCGCGGACCTCGCGCTGCGCGAAGTAAGGCTCCCCCGTACCCCACCAGGTCACGTCCCGGTGCCAACCGAGGGCATGTTCCTTGGTCTGCGGATTACACCACAGCAGCATGCCGCTCATCACCAGGTCCTCGGGCTTGAGCCCACCGCACCAGGAGTCGACGAAGCGCAGCAACTCTTCGGAGCTGTGGAACTGGGCAAAGCTGGGTTCCCCGAAAGCAGGGTGGATGAGGCCCCGGATCGCCCAGGGATCTTCATCTCCGGTGCGGTGTACGTAGCCCTTCGAGCAGTCTAGCTTGCGGTACCCCTGCTCGCGCGAACACGCCTTGGTGACCCGGCGACCCGCCTCGCGGAGAATGGGAATCCATGGGCTGTCGACGAAGTCGTTAATGATGACGAAGCCATGCTCAGCGAGGTGAGCCAAGCGCTCGGGCGTACACCCGGGCGCCGCATGCTCGGGTTTGGCGTCCGCAAACGCCGGGGCGCGGTAAGAGGTAGACATCCGCTCAGACTCCGAGGGTAATGGGGGTAATAACGCCACAGACCCTGCGCCAACGGACCGGAGTTTCGTTCTTATGGCAAAGGGTGGCAAGCGTAGAGGGAATAAAAAAGAAGGCCGTGAATGCCTCTTCTTTGGCAAGAAGACTCACGACCTTTGAGGTATTCAGAGGGATTGGCATCGGGGCAAGAGCGGTTCAGCCGGAACGAACAATTGGTAGCCCGTACGGGATTCGAACCCGTGTTGCCGACGTGAGAGGCCGGCGTCCTAGGCCTCTAGACGAACGGGCCAAAAGACCAAATATGGAGCCATAAAAATAGGCCGCCCCTCCTTGGTTGTCAACACTAGAACTGCGCTGCCGGCCAGACCCGCTGGCAGCCCTGTTTCACCCGCTGGGCGATCTCCAGGGCCGGTCGTTGCCACAGGTCGTGGCAGAACAATTCCACTGCATGCCAGCCGGTGTAGCCGCAAGATTCGATCTTCTGGTACCACTCGTGCAGCGGCAGGGTGCCCTCGCCGGGGATGACCCGGTCGTTGTTGGCGTTGGTCAGTTCGGGGGCGCAGGGTCGCATGTCGTCGAGGTGGCCGTAGATGATCCGTCCCTTGACCAAGTCCAGGTCGGAGAGGCGGGAGGGCGAGACCGAGAAGTGAGCGGCGTCGAAGAGAAAGCCCACGTTGGTGCGGCCCGCCAGGTCGAGGACGCGGGCAGCGGTCTGCACCGAGCGGCACAGGCGGCACCAGTTCATCTCCAGGGCCATGCTGAGGCCGCGCGGGGCGGCTAGATCGGCCAGGTGGGCCACCCGGGCGGCGAAGCGCTCCAGCGTCTCGGTGTAGGCCCGGTCGCGGGCGGCCAGGCCGGCTTCGCTCTGATCGGGCGCGGTGGGTAATTCAGCCGGGCCGTCTCCCCCAAAAACGATGAGTGGACAGTGCAGGGCTTCCATGATTTCCAGGGCCTGAATAAATTCTTCCCCATTCTGGCGCTGGGCGTCCTCGGCGGCAAAGGCGTTCACCACATGGCCGGTGGCCCCCACTGCCTGCAGGCCGGCGGCGTTGACCAGGTCGCGCAACTGAGGGAGGGAGTGAGTCTCCAGGTATTTCTTGGCTTTGCCCAGGTGCAACTCAAAGGCGCTGAAGCCGGCTTCGGTGTAGGCTTTGAGGTCCTCTTCCATCGGGGCGTTGAGGGTGGTGATTTGGTGCAGGGCGATTTTCATCGGCTAGCTCTCCTGAGAGGATACTCCCCATAAACACCGCACCAGGCACTGGCCTGTCAAGCGATTGACAGCGCCGGGGCTGGACCTTATCATGCGCACCAGGAGGATAGGGTTATGGACGAGAAAGAGCAGTACGAGTTCGACCGGCAGGGTTATATCATAATCCGTCAGTTACTGACCCAGGATGAGGTGGTTGGCTTGGCCCGGGCGGTGGACGAGTTGGAAGAACACGCCCTGCGCCACGTGCAGTTGCCCCCGCGCAAGAAAAGTGCCTGGGGTGCCGAGTACCACGTCAATACCGAGCGAGGGTACCACGTGCAGGGGGCCAAGGGAGAGGGCAAGACCCTGATGGTCGAGGACTTCTGGAACGCCGATCCGGCTTTTGACCTCCTGGCCGGCCATGCCCGCACCATGCAGTACATCCGCACCGTGGTCCAGGGCCGGATCACCGTCAACAATTCGGAACTGCGCATCCGCTACACCGGCAACCACTCGGGCACCCATATGGGCGGTCCCCTCGACCACAAGTACCGCTACAGCTTCAACGCCAAGGGCATCGACGCGATGATGGTGCGGATGATCTACTTTGTGCATCCGGTGAGCAACGAGGAGGGGGCCTTCTGCGTGGTGCCTGGCACCCACAAGACCAACCGGCCCTCCCCCTACGGCAACGACCCGCACACCGAGCCGGGCATGATCGGGCTAGAGGTGGAGGCCGGCGACGGCATCCTCTTCACCGAGAATCTGCGCCACGGAGGGCTGGTCAATCGCTCGCCGCGCACCCGCAAGACCTTACACGTGGGGTACGGCCCCTTCTGGATGATGTCACAGAATATCGCCACCATGGACGAGCCGCCGCACCTGACCGCGGCGACCCGCGCCCGCTACAGCCCGGAACAGCTCGACCTGTTCAGGGCCTGGCCGCCCAGGGAAAAGTGAGGGAAATCAGGGGAGGGTGAGCAGGTAGCCGATGGTGGCGGCCGTCAGGCCGAAACTGAGGAAGAGCAGCAGCCAACCCAAGAGGTGGCGCTGGGTGAGTTTGTACCACAGATAGATGCCGCTGAGGGTGAAGAGGATCAGGGAAAGGCTGGCCAGGTCGTAACACACCGCCCAGAGATCGTAGAGCAGACCGCCCCCATATCCGTGCAGCCGGTGAAAACCGGTCAGGGTGCGGCGCAGGTGTTCTCTGGACTCGGTGATGCGCACGCTGTCGCCGGCCGCCGAGATCACCGCCTCGTAGGAGGTGCCGGGGCGGAAATACTTGAATTCCCAGCTGCCGTTCTCCTGGTGTTTGGGCGGCTGGCGTTTGCCCTCCAGGCCGAAGTTTTCCTCCAGGTGGGCGGCGTAGGCCTCGGGCGTCTTCTCGCCCTTGTATTTGAGGTGCAGGTTGCGGGTCTTCTTCTGCGGGTCGCGGTGCTCCACCAGGACCTCGTGGATCATGACGTAGCCGGTGATGAAATACATCAACACGAAACTGAGCAGGAAAAAGGCGGTGTAGAGGTGGATGCGGCGGATGGTCTGATAGAGCATGGTCAGCCCCAGATCCAGATGTAGAGCATGAATAACACCCCCCCGCCGGCCCCGGCGGCTAACAGGATTAGGCCCACCAGGCGTTCGCTGGTTTTGGCGGTCCACAGGTAAACCCCCGAGACCATCGAGAAGAACACCACCCAGACGCACACTTCCGTATAGATGGCCCAGAAGCGCATGAAGCCGGCCCGCGGCATGTTGCCACTGAAGCCGTGTAACGCGCCGATGATGGGCCACAATCCGGTGTTGGTCTCCTCGACCTGCACCAGGTGTACTGGTTCCCGCAGCGGCGGGAGCACTATTTTGGGCGTTTCCTTTGGGGGAGCTTTTTTTTCGTCGGCCCGGGCCTCGCTTTTCCTGGGCGGTGCAGGAGGGGGGGAGGCCTGATCATCGGGCGCGGTCCTCAGGGGTTTGGGTGACTGCACCGTGACCTGATATTCCTTGCCCGGTCGGGCCACGGCAAAATGGAAGTAGAGCGAATCTGCCGTTTCGGAGCGGTGGGTCTCCCAGGTCAGGGTCCAGCCCACCAGGCCCAGCGTGTCGCGCAAGGCCTCGGCCAGACGCTGGTCGTCGGTGAGGGCCGGCAGCGCGTTCAGCGAGCGTTGGCGTTCGTTCTTGAGGGTTGCGGCTTTGCCGAAGTGATGGTTGAAATTGAGAGAGCTGATCCCGAAAAGGATCAGGTAGCTCGAGCAGAGCAGGCCGGTGTAGAGGTGTATTTTGAGCAGGATCGTACGCATGGTTACCTGCGGAGAGAGACTAGTCCGAATTTAAGGCCCGAGGCGAATTTCGCAACAGGAGGCCGTCTGTTGCCAGGGTAGCTTGTTCAGGGCCTGCCCGGTGATATATTAGTGGGTCTCATCGTTACCCCATCCGCGGAGGAGTGCTGTGCAAGGTCCTGCTTTCCCCGAAGCCCAAGAATCCCTCGACCTCAAAGGGCGGCTGCTGCGCGTCTTCTACGCCCCGCGCCGCAGCTTTGCGGCGCTGAGTGAGGATCCCGACTGGCTGGACTGGTTCGTGCCGGTGCTCATCGTCTGCCTGGTAGGGGCGGCCTCGCATTTCCTCACCCGCGACATCGTCTACAATCCCGAAGCCCAGCTCATCAAGGACCAGCTACAGGTGCTGAGTGAGGAAAGGCGCCAGGGGTATCTGGGCGATCTGGCCCAGGCGCGGGAAAAGGGCTGGATGTGGGTGGTGGCCGGCACCTTCAGTTCGCTGGTGCTGGTCAGCGGCATCCTCTGGTTGCTGGCCCGCTTCGTCTTCACCAGCGAAGTCAGTTACCGCACCATGCTGGTGGTCAAGGGCTACGCCTCGCTGATCATCGCCGTCGAGCGGGTGATGCACACCCTGTTGATCCTGGTCTGGCAGACCCCGGTGGTCCAGACTGGTCCGGGTTTTCTGGTGCCGGAGACGATGGTCCACAGCTTTGCCGGCCAGACCCTGCTGGCGGTCAGTTTCTTCGACCTGTGGCAGGTGATGGTGCTGGGCCTGGGCCTGGCTGCTCTAGCCCGGGTGCCGACCAAGAAGGCCGTCTTTGCGGTGCTGGCGCTATGGCTCTTTTTTGTCATGGGAATGGGCATGCTGGGCAGCCTGGCTCTGGCTGCTGGAACCGGTCAGGTCCCCGCGCAATAAGCCCTTTTCAAGGAGCAATGAGGTGAAGAACCATCTCGTCCTGCCCGCGCTGCTCTTGGGCCTGTGCCTAGTAGGGTCGGCTGTCCTCGTCACCCGCACTTGGAGGGAAAACCAGCAGATCATCAGCGTGGTCGGTTCGGCCAAACAGGAGATCGTCTCGGACCTGGGTTTTCTGCGCGGCTCGCTCAGTGCCGAAGCCGGTGCCGCCGAGGCGGCGTACCGGCAGCTCCAGCGGCAGAAGCCGGCATTGTTGGGCTACCTTGCCGGCAAGGGGTTTCCCACCGCTCAGGTTAAACTTTCCCCCATCGCCCAAAATGCGGTGCCCGAATTCGACGAACACGGCCGCGACACCGGCAGGGTGCTCAAGTACACCTGCTATCAGCGCTTCGAGATCCAGTCAGCGGAGGTGCGCCTGATCGAGGCGATCTCCCTGGAACTGGCCTCGCTGGTCGAAAGAGGAGTGTCGGTGATGGTGGAATCTCCCGAATACTTCTATAGCAAGCTGCCCGAACTCAAGGTAGAGATCCAGGCCCGGGCCGCCCAGGACGCCATGACCCGGGCCCGCAAGATCGCCGCCGCCGCCGATTGCCAACTGGGGGTGATGCGCACCGCGCGTATGGGGGTGCTGCAGATCACTCCGCGCTACTCGACCGTGGTCGCTGATTACGGGGTCAACGACGCGACTTCTATCGAGAAGGAGATCACCGCAGTGGTGCAGGCATCCTTTGCCATTGCCCAGTAGCGGGACGACAGGTGGGGACTAGGCCCTGGTCAGCTCCGTACCTGACAGCTCTGCCAGCAGCAGGCGCCAGGCGTGGCGCTGGTGCCTCAGTTCGGCCTTGAGTTCGGCGTAGCGGCGTTTCATCTCCTGTCGGTCCCGGCTGAACTGTTCCTGGAACTGCTCCTTGGCCAGGCGCAATTCCTGCCTGAAGCGATTGAACTCTTCGATGGCGGCAAGGAACTGGCGATGGGCCTCTTCCAGGCGGGTGCGCCAGGCGTCTGGCTCGGGGGCGTGTTCCAATTGCTGCAGGGCCAGCTTGAGCTGCATGGAGAGACGGGCTTTTTCGATTTGCACTACCGGGGGCTGGCGCAGCTGGGTAGCCAGACCCACCCAGGCGCAGAGGCGGATTACCCACTTGGTGGGGTCGAACTGCCACCAGCGCACCCCATTGCGGTAATCCCACTGGAAGAGATGGTGGTAATTGTGGTAGCCTTCGCCGTAGGTCAACAAGGCGATGAGGCCGTTGTCGCGGGCGGTGTTGGCGTCGGTGTAGGTCTGGCGGCCCCACATATGGGCCAGGGAGTTGATGAAAAAGGTGAAGTGGTGGTTGAGCACCAGGCGCAGCAGGCCGGCCAGCAGGAAGGTACCCCACATAGCGCCGTGCCACCAGCCGATGGCCAGCGGCACCGCGACGTTGGTGCCTACGGTCAGGGCGAGATAGTACTTGTTCTGCCAGAGGACGACAGGGTCGCGCTGCAGGTCCTTGACGTTGGCAAAGTCGTCGGTGTAGATGTTCTGCTTGCGGATGATCCAGCCCATGTGGGAGTGAAAGAACCCTTTGGGGGCCGAGTAGGGATCGCGGTCGTTGTCGTCGACGAAACGGTGATGCTGGCGGTGGTCGGCGCACCAGTGGAGGATGCTGTTTTGCATGGCGCAGGCACCCCACACGGCGTGCCACAGGCGCAGCGACCAGTGGGCCTCGTAGGCCCGGTGGGACCACAGGCGGTGGTAGCCGGCGGTGATGGCCAGGCCGGTAGCCACCATGAAGAAGGCGAAGACCCCCCACTCGAAGGCGTCGAAGCCGACAGTCAATCCGTACCAGGGCACAAAGATCACGGCTAGCAGCGGGGTCAGGGTGAGGACGATGAAGTTGGGTTTTTTGATCGGAAGCTTTTCCATCTGCTATCCTTCTGGTTGTAGGGTCACTCCATCACCACCGCAGTGCCGCTGACGCTGACCATCAGCATACTGCCGGCCTGGCCGATGACCTCGTAATCCAGGTCGACGCCGACCACCGCGTCTGCACCCAGTTGTTTGGCCTGCTCCTCCATCTCCTGCATGGCGACCTGGCGAGCGCGGCCGAGTTCCTTTTCGTAGGCTGCCGAGCGGCCGCCGACGATGTCGCGGATGCCGGCAAAAAAGTCGCGGAAGATATTGGCGCCCATGATGGCTTCGCCGGTGACGATGCCGCGGTAGTCCTTGATGCGCCGGCCCTCAATGCTGGGCGTAGTGGTGAGAATCATGGCGTTTTCCTCGGTTCCATAGGTCAAGTGGCGACTATATATTATAGGCAAAAACCGGATAAAAGCCACTATAGACGGGGGCAGAAGTGATGTTCAATCTGGCGGTTATGACCAGTGTTTGCCCGGACTTGGGCCTGGAAGAGATCATCGCGCTGATGCGGCGCCACGGCTATCAGGGGCTGGAGCCGCGGGTGGAGTGGGGCCATGCCTGCGGCATCGAGGTGCAGTTGAGCCCCGCCCGGAGGCAGGAGGTGCGGGCGCGGCTGGAGGGGGAGGGGCTGGCGGTCTCCTGTATCGCCACCGGGGCCCGCCTGGCAGCCCCCGATCCCGGGGAGCGGGCTGGGCACGTGGCGAGTTTGATGGGATACATCGATCTGGCCGGGGATCTGGGCTGCCCTTGGGTGCGCACTTTTGGCGGGCCGCGGGCCAGGGACCAGGAACTGGCGGGGGTGGTTGAGTACGTGGCTGAAGGGTACCAGCCGCTGCTGGCCCAGGCCCAGGCCCGGGGGGTGACCCTGCTTTTGGAGACCCACGACGACTGGAGCTGTGCGGCCCCGGTGCGGGCGGTGGTGGAAAAGGTCGCCCATGCCCGGTTGCGGGTGCTCTGGGACTTTATGCACCCCCAGCGGATGATGGAGAAGCCGGCGGAAACTTTTCAGACCATCGGGCCCTTGACCGAGTATCTACACGGGCACGACGGGGTGTACGCCGAGGGCCGGATGCAGATCGTGGGGCTGGGCCAGGGGGTTATCGATCATGCCGGCCCGCTGCGCTTGCTGGCAGGGGCCGGTTTTGCGGGTTATTTCTCGGTGGAAGTGATCCACCAGCGCCAGAAGCCCCACGACGCCGAAGGGGTGATGCGCCAGTATGCGGGGGCGTTCAGGGAGTTGATGGCCGGCCTATGAGTGGGCCCCGCCCTACTGCCCAGCCTCCTCGACACCATCGATATGGTGTCGCGCTTCGCGGCGGTACTTGCGGATCACCCAGGCCAGCAGGCCCAGGCCGGCGACTAGGAAGGCGAAGAAGAGGGCGATGACATCGTGCTGGGGGGCAGTCGGGAGGACGTCGAGATTCCAGCCCACCTCCCTGAGGTAGGCCTGCCGCAACTGGTCCCTGTTGACAATCTTCTCGGCGATGCCGGCCAGGATCAGCGCGATGCCCGTCCAGCCTGTCCAGGCGCCGCAGGTTCCGGTGGTGTTGTGCAGCGGCTACGCCCTGACCGACGGCCAGTTCGAAAGGGCAGCGGCGGTGCTCCAGAAGCCGGTGCGGGCCATCGAGATGGGGCAGACCGTGCGCCGGGTGTTCGACCGGCTCAGCGATCCTGTTGCTGGTTGAAGGCCACCAATTCAGCGTAGCGCAGCCCCTGCCCGCCGAAAAGATCGAGGCTGCTGCCCACGGTAAAATCCAGGTGGCCGCGGCCCAGTTGGCCCAAAAGTTCGATATCTTCCCAACTGCGGATGCCGCCCGCATAGGTGGTGGGCAGGGGGGTGGCTTCTCCCAGCAGCGCGGCAAGTTTGGGGTCGATGCCCTGCTGCCGGCCCTCCACCTCCACCGCGTGGACCAGGAATTCGGCGCAATGGGCGGCCAACAATTCTAGGTTGGCGGTGTGGACCTCAAAATCAGTGAGGCGCTGCCAGCGGTCGGTGGCCACGAAGTAGCGGCCCTGGCGCGGGGCGCAGCTCAGATCTAGGACCAGGTGTTCGCGGCCCACGGCCCGGCTGAGGGCTTCGAGGCGTTCCCGATGCAGCTGGCCCTCCCGGAACACATAGGAGGTGGCGATCAGCGCGGCGGCGCCGCGCTCCAGCCAGCCGGGGCCGTTCTCGGCGGTGATGCCGCCCCCCAGCTGCAGGCCGCCGGGGAAGGCGGCCAGGGCCAGGGCGGCGGCCTCCTCGTTGCCCGGGCCCAGCATGATCACGTGCCCTCCGGGCAGGTCGTCGCGCCGGTAGCACTCGGCAAAATAGGAGGCCGGCTGGTCGCTGGCGAAATTGGTCAGCGGCTCGGCCTGGTCCTTGAGGGTGGCGCCGACGATTTGTTTGACCCGGCCCTGGTGCAGGTCGATACACGGGCGAAATTTCATCTATGCCGATAGCTTGTTAGTGTGTCCGCGTAGTTGTCGGCCGAACCAGTGCTTTTGCCGGGGTTCGGGTTTGCGGGAAACACCTACTCTGAGGTTTCCCTTGGAGCCTGGGGTTCCTGCTGCTGTTGCCAGTGCGGATCTGCGCTTTTGCCAGATCCGGGTTCGGGGCCTAAAGCGCATCAGCGGTTGATCCGGTACTTGGCGACTTGCTCGGGGTCGAGGCTGACCCCCAGGCCGGGCCCGGCGGGCGGGTAGAGGTAGCCGTCCTCAATGCGGAATTTTTCGCGGATGATGTCGCCCTGGTGATAGACCACCCCGTTGACGTCGCTGGCATAACCGAGATTGCGCATGGCAAAGGCCAGGTGGGCCTGGGCGGCGGTGCCGATGCCCAGCTCGGGCATGCTGCCGATGATACAGGTCAGGCGGGCGGCCTCGGCCAGGGCAAAGATCTGGGAGGCCGGCCCCAGGCCCCCGGCCTCGGCCACGTAGACGTTGAACACGTCGGCGGCCCCGGCGCGCACGCAGGCCAGGGCGTCGGCCGGGGTCCAGACGCTCTCGTCCACCATGATCGGCACCCCCACCTGTTCGCGCACGAAGCGCAGGCCCTCGAGGTCGGCGGCGTGCAGGGGTTGCTCGACCAGTTCCAGGCCGAAGGGCTCCAGTTCGCGGATGCGGCGCACCGCCTCCTTGGCCGAGGGCCAGCCCATATTGGCGTCCACCCTCAGGGTGAAGTCGGGCCCCAGTTGCCGGCGCAGCGCCTCCATGGCCTGCACATCGGCGCGGGCATCGCGGCCCACCTTGAGTTTGAGGGTCTTATATCCCTGGGCGGCGAGGCGGGTTGCCTGTTCGAGCACCTGCTCCGGGCTGCCCATGGAGAGGGAGTGGCTCAAGAGCACCCGGTCGCGGACCAGCCCGCCGAGCAGATTGTACACCGGGGTGTCGAGGGCCTTGCCCATCAGGTCGTAGAGGGCCATTTCGATGCCGGCCTTGGCCGGAAAGGCCCGGTGCAGCAGGCGGTTCATCAGCGCCTGGAGGTCGTTGATGCGGAAAGGGTCCTGTCCCACCAGGGCCGGGGCTAGCAGGCCGTTGATGTCGTCGGCCTCGCCCTGGCCCTTGCGATCCCAGATGCTGCTGGCCTCGCCCAGGCCCACCAGGCCCTCGTCGGTGTGGATTTCCACCAGGACGTTTTCGCTGGCGGGGCTGACCCCCAGGCTGCTGATGAAGGGCTGGGGTCGGGGCACGCGCAGGGGCATGGCTTTGACCGCGGTGATTTTCATGGGATCTCCAGGGCTGTTGGTTTTGGCGGGATAAAATAGCGGGCAGCGGCGGAGCTGGTCAAGAAGGCCCGGCAATGGCCTAGGAATTGCCGGTGCAGAGGTCGCCGACCTCGAACGAAGGGGAGTTGTATTGGTTGAATGAGCCGACGGAAAAAGCGCTGCAAGAGGCCAGGCGGCAATACTCAGGAATTGATCGACTGCATCGAGGGCATTGTCTGGGAGGCCGACGCCCGGACCCTGCGCTTCACCTTTGTCAGCCAATGGGCTGAGGTGTTGCTCGGTTATCCGGTGCGCCGCTGGGTGGAGGAGCCGGATTTCTGGGCCGGGCAGGCACATCCCGAAGATCGCGATTGGGTCCTGGAGTTCTGCCGCACCGCCACCGGCGAAGGCCGCGACCACGAACTCGAGTACCGGATGGTGGCTGCAGATGGCCGGGTAGTATGGCTGCGGGAACTGGCGAAGGTGATCGCCGCGGACGGCCAGGGGCTGAGGTTGCGCGGGGTGATGGTGGATATCACCCCGCGGAAGCAAGCCGAGGAGGAGGTTCAGATCAACCTGGCCCTGCAGCGGCTGCGCCTCCATATCTCGCAGATGCAGGGGGAGGAGGACTGGCCACCCCTGGTCAAAGCTCTGGCCCTGGAGTTGGGCGCCCTGGTGCAATTCAGGGCCTGCAGTGTGGCATTGCTCGACGCGCAAAAGCGCAGCACCAGCATCTACTACATGGACGGCCTGGAGGTTCACCTCTTTGTCAGCTACGAGCCGGTCGAGCCCATACTCCAGGCGGTGCAGGAGGGGCAGCCCCGGTACCGGCGCAGCCGGGCCGAATTACTTGCCCGGGGCGAGGACCGCCTGGTGAAGTCCGGCAGCAACTCGGTGGTGGACTACCCCTTTGCCCAGGGGACTCTGGCCATCGCCAGCGCGGCGGAGGAGGCCTTTGGCGCGCGCGACCTGGAGGTGCTGGGCCGTTTTGCCCAACTTCTTGCCGAACCCCGCAAGGTGCTCGAAGAAAGGCAGCGGCTCAAACTCAGGGAGGAGCAGCTGTACCAGGGGCAGAAGCTGGAGGCCATTGCCACCCTGGTCAGCGGCATCGCCCATGACTTCAACAACCTGCTCACCCCCATTCTGGGCGGCGTGCAGCTGGCCAGACGCCAGGTCTCGGCGCCGGCGGCAGCGCTGCTGGATGACGCTGAAGAGGCCGCCCTGCGCGCCAGCGCATTGGTAAAACAACTGCTTTCTTTTGCCCGCCAGGACCGGGCCGCTCCCCAGTCCATCACCCTGGTGCCACCGCTCAAGGAACTGGCCAGGCTGGTGCGACAGACCATCGACCGCCGCATCCAGATCGACTTTCATCTGCCGGCCGACCTGTGGCCGGTGTTTGCCGATGCCACCCGCATCCACCAGGTGGTGATGAACCTCTGCCTCAACGCCAGGGACGCCCTGGAGGACTACCTGTACGGAAGGGTGGAGCGGCCGCCGGCCAACAAGGAGGAGCCCTTGCGGGTGTTCATCCTGGCCAAAAACCTGACTCTGGGACCGGAGGCTGCCGCGCTGCACCCGGAGGCCAAACCGGGGGAGTTCGTCCGCCTGCACATCGAAGACAACGGTCCGGGCATGGCAGCCCAGGTTCAGGAGCGGATTTTCGATCCCTTCTTCACCACCAAAGAAAAAGGGCGGGGCACTGGTTTGGGATTGGCTACCGTCTACGGGGTGGTGCGGCAATACCAGGGCTGGATCGCGGTGCGCAGCGCTCCGGGAGAGGGCAGTTGCTTCGAGGTGTACCTGCCCCGCGCCGGAGAGGTGTCGGCGGCAGAGCCGGGCGCCGTCCTCCAGGTCAGCGGCGGTTCCGAGACGATCCTGGTGGTCGAGGACGAAGAGACCATCCGCCGGCTGATGCGGGTCTGCCTGGAGCAGGCGGGCTACACAGTGCAAACCGCCGGGGACGGCGCCGAGGCGCTGCGACTGCTGGCCGGGCCTGCCGCTGCCGCCATCGACCTGGTCCTGCTCGACCTCAATCTGCCCGAACGCTCGGGCAAGGAGGTCTTGGCGGAGATGCGCCGCCGGGCCTGGTCCCAGCCGGTGATCGTTTTCAGCGGCCAGCTCACCGCCGAAACCGAGGCCGAGCTGCGGCCCCTGGGCGTGAGTGGTTTCCTGGCCAAACCCTTCCGCATCGAGACCGCCGAGCAAATGGTGCGGGAAGTGCTGGACACGGGCGCCGAGGGGCGCTGAGGTGGGTCAGTTATTTTCCTGAGGCCGGGAAGGGCTATACAGGCTCAGGGTAGTCTGGCCGTAGTCCCGCTGGCGTTGCCGGTAGAGCCGGCCGGCCTCGAGGGGCAGTTCCAGGCTCCGCTGGTGCTGGATGAAACACCAGCCGTCCGCGGCCACCAGCTCGCCCGCTCCCAACTGTTGCAGTAGGGCCAGGGACAGGGGGATATTGTTGAGCTGGGCCTCATAGGGCGGGTCCACATACACGAGGTCGAAGTGCTGGCCGTGGTCTTCCAGCCAGGGGATGAGGGCCTGGGCCTTCAGGTGGTACAAGGTCAATCCTTCCAGCTGCCATTCCCGTTCCAGTTCCTGCAACAGGGCATAACGCCGCTGGTCTGGCTCGTTCATGGCAGTCCGGGCACCCCGACTGTATGCCTCCAGACCTACCTGGCCGCAGCCGGCGCACAGATCCATAAAATTTAACCCTTCCAGTTCCGGACCCAGCATGGAAAAAACCGCCTCCTTGAGCAGCGAGGAGGTGAGGCGGATCTCGCCGCCACGGCGGGCGTTGAAGGGGATGACGCGCCCCTTGAGGGCGCCGGTGACGATGCGCATGGGATGGGTTTAGGTGACCGGAAGGTGCAGGGGTTCCCAAAAGACCTGGCCATTGAGGCTGTAGAAGTTCACCCCGCACAACTCTCCCTGGGCGACGCTCTGGCGAAAGTGGGAAAGGCCGGCGCAGTCCAGGTCCAGGTCGAGCTGGTCCGGTTCCTCGCCGGGCTGGACCTGGAGCAGGGCGGAGGTGCGGGAAAAGGTGAAATGTCGGTCGCCCTGGTCCTGGGCGCTGGGCAACACAAACTCCAGGGTCGTGTTGTGCAGGACTTGGCCCCGGACCCAGATCCGGCAATGCGGGCTGCAGATTTTCGCCACCAGGTAGTCGATCTCCTCGGCCAACTCCTCCAGTAGGTGCAAGGTCCGATCGCGCCGGGTCACCAGCAGGAAGAGTTCGCGCAGTTGCCGGAGCAATTGTAAGAAAATTTTCTGGTGGGTCGGGTTTTCAGCCAGGTAGCGCTGATTGGTTCTGGCCAGCAGGCCGAGCACGCCCTTGGCGAAGAATTCGTCGAGGGCTGAGGCCAGTTTGGTTTCGGGCAGTTGGCCCAGGGCCTGGTAGAAAGTGCTGAGATCGATGATGATCCGATCGGCCTCCTGCCTGACGATCCGGCCGGTGTTGAAATCCAGTGGCACCAGGGTGGTGTTGCAGGTCCGGCCCAGGCGCTTCTCCTCCTGGCCGACCAGGCGGTTCAAGCGCTCTCGCTCATCGCGGGCCCGTTCGACCTGGGTCCTCAGTCCTTCGACCTGGCCCTGCCCCAGTTGGTAGGCGCCCACCTCTGCCTGGCTCCGCTGCAGATCGCCGGCGGCGCTCAGGCGGCAGTCCTGTATCTGGCCGCCGATGTAGATGTTCCTGGCGCTGATGTGGGCGTAGCGAGTCCCTCCCGTGATCAGCACATCGCCCCCCACCTCGATGCGGCAGGGGGTCACCGGAGTGCCGGTTACCTCGCCCTGGATCAGCAACGAGCGTTTGCCCCTCAGGCGTATGGCGCCGGCCACTGCGCCCCGCACCAGGGCGTCCCGGTCCTCGGCGTCGAAAAAGTGGTGGGCCTGCCGTGGACTCACGCCCTCGAAGACGACCAGGTTGTCGGCGGCGAGGATGGCCTGGGCCAGGGGTTCTAGGGCAAAGGGCTCAGTCATGGTCGGCAGCGGCGAGCATGGCGGGGCCAGGGATCTGGCCCCGAAGGTTTCGGGCATCAAAGAATATTCAGCGCAGAGCGGCGGGGGCAGTTCCCAGTAGGCGGATCTGTTCGATGATCCGGCTTATTTGGCCAGCGCTGGCGAGCAGTTGGTTGAAGGTGGTGACGCTGACTGGTTTGGGGAGCATCACATCGGCGCAGTTGGCCACCTCGCTGGAGATGTCCTCGGGCAGGTACCCGGAGATGAGGGAGATGATGGCGTGGGGGTTCATGTTGCGCAGCATGGCGATGACCTCCAGGCCGCTGGCCCCCGGCATGTGGATGTCCAGGGTGATCAGGTCGTAGGTCTTGCGCAGCACCCGGGTGAGGGCCTCCTCTCCCGAGCCGGCGGTGTCGATGTCCACCTGGCCGTGGCCACGGGCCAGGGCTGAGAAGAATGCGACAATGTTTTCCTCGTCGTCCACAATTAGCAGTTTCATCGCCGGCTCCTTATCTTGCTCCCCCGGAAATGGGTGCAGCGCTCAAATATTTTACAATATAGCCAAACAAAAGGGCAAGGGTTATAGATTTAGGATTAAGAGAAAAGATCGCCGGTCACCGGCGGCAGCCGTGGCATCGGGCGGGCCATTGCCCTGAGCCTGGCCGGCGAGGGCTGCGCCCTGGGCCTCTGCGCGGGCGGGTCCCTGCTGGAGAGCAGCGACCAGGACTGGCGGGATACCTTCGAGGCCAATCTTTTCCACGCGGTGCGCGCCATCCGCGCCGTGGTCCTTTTTATGCAGGAGCGCGGCGGTGGCGCTGTGGTCATCATCTCCTCGATCTCCGGGTGGAAACCAGGGCCCAAGACCCAGTACGGCTCGGCCAAGGCCGCCGAGATCTTCCTGGCCGGTGGTTTGGCCTGGGAGCTGGCCGAGGCCAAGATCCGCATCAACACCGTGTGCCCAGGGTCGGCCCGCCGCCTTCTGAGTTGTTGACCACGGGTGGGCCGGAGAGTATCATCTGAACACTTTTTTATTCGGGGAAAACATGGGCAAGAAGGTTTACGATATCGCCGTGCTCAAGGGCGACGGCATCGGCATCGAGGTGATCGACGAGGCGCTCAAGGTGCTCTGCGCCCTGGAGAAAAAGGGCGGCCCGGCCTGCGCCTTCAGCGAATACCCGGCCGGGGCCGGTTGTTATTTGGAGCAAGGCACCCCCCTGCCGCCAGCCACGGTGGATGCCTGTCGCCGGGCCGAGGCGGTGCTCCTGGGGGCCATGGGCCTGCCCCAGGTGCGCTGGCCCGACGGCACCGAGATGCGGCCCCAGGTCGATCTGCGCATCCAGCTAGATCTGTACGCCGGGGTGCGCCCAGCCTATCTGTACGCCGCCCACCACACCCCGCTCAAGGGCCGGCAGGCCGGGGACATCGACCTGATCGTCCTGCGCGAAAACGTCGAGGGCTTATTCGCTTCGCTCAACGGCGGCATCGAGCTGCGCGGGGAGGTGGCGGTGGACTCGATGGTCATCACCCGCTCTGGTACCGAGCGGCTGGTGCGCTACGCCTTTGAGCTGGCCCGCCAGCGGGGGCGGGCAAAGCCCAAAGTCACCTGCGTCGACAAGGCCAATATCTTTCGCTCCATGGCCTTCTTCCGCCGCCTGTACGACGAGGTGGCCGCCGGTTATCCAGATGTGGCCCGCGAATACGCCTACGTGGACGCCATGGCCCTGTACCTGGTGCGCCAGCCCGAGGTCTATGACGTGCTGGTGATGGAAAATATGTTCGGGGATATCCTTTCCGACCTAGCCGCTGGCCTGGTGGGCGGATTGGGTATGGCGCCCTCCGCCGATATCGGCGAGCAGGCCGCGGTCTTCCAGCCAGTACACGGCACCGCCCCCGACATCGCCGGCCAGGGCATCGCCAATCCGGTGGGCGCCATCCTCTCGGCGGGATTGATGCTGTGCTGGCTGGGCGTGCGGCACAAAGACGAAGAAGCGCGGGCCGGGGGTGAGCGCATCGAGGAAGCGGTGCGGCAGGTGCTGGCCCCCGAAGGGGTGGGCACCCCGGATATCGGAGGCAAGATGAGCACCTCACAACTGGGGGACGCCATTGCCGCCCAACTCAGCTGAAACGCTGCCGCTTTCGCGGCGTCATTTCCTCGAATTGGCGCTGGGGGCCGCGCTGCTGGGCCGGCTGCCGGCTGGGGCCCAGACCGCCTTGCTCGCCGGTCGGGTCCGGTTGCGCCAGCTGGGTCTGGCCATCGGCTCGCTGCCGCCGGGGCCGCTCAATGCCATCACCGACGTAGAGGGGGTGCGGGTGGGGCAGGTGACCCTGATCGCGGGGGAGGGGCCGCTGGTCATCGGCAAGGGGCCGGTGCGCACCGGGGTGACGGCCATCCTGCCCCACGGCGGCGTGCTCAGCCGCGAGTCGGTGCTGGCCGCCGACTTCACCCTCAATGGCAATGGGGAGTTGACCGGGGTGGGGCCCTTGCGCCGCAGCGGTTGGCTGGGCGCCCCCATCCTCTTCACCGATACCGGCAGTGTGGGGGCGGCGTACGATGCGGCCCTGGGGTACATGCTGGAGCGCGACCCGGAGGCCCTCTCGGGGATGCTGCGGCCCGAGCCGGTGGTGGGCGAGACCTGGGCCGACTTCCTGCACGACACGGCTGGCCGCCATCTACACGCCGAGCATGTGCGCCAGGCCCTAGACGAGGCGAAGGGCGGGCCAGTGGAAGAGGGCTGCACCGGCGGCGGCACTGGGATGCGGGCCTACGAGTTCAAGGCCGGCACGGGCACGGCCTCGCGCCAGGTGGAATGCGAGGATCGGCGCTACACCGTGGGCTTGCTGGTGCAGGCCAACCACGGCCGCCGCGCCCAGCTGATAATCGACGGGGTGCCGGTGGGCCGCGAAATCGCCGATCTGCTGCCCGAGCGGCCCGACCAGCCCAAGTCCATGCTGGCCGTGGTCGCCACCGATGCGCCGCTGCTGCCCCTGCAATTGCGCGAGCTGGCCAAACGGGTGGGGCTGGGCCTGGCCCGCACCGGGGCCATTTCCACCCAGAGCAGCGGCGATATCTTCCTGGCCTTCTCCACGGCCCAGCGGCGGGGATTTGCCCTGGTGCAGCCCCTGGAGGTGCTGGCCGACGGCCAGCTCACCCGGCTGTACCAAGGGGTGGTGGAAGCCGCTGAGGAAGCTATTCTCAATTCCCTGACCATGGCCCAGACCATGAGCGGCCGCGATGGCCGCATCATCCACGCCCTGCCTCTCGATCGCCTGGCCGAGGTGCTGCGGCGCTATGGAAAAATCAAGTGAAACGACTGCGCGAACTGGGGCTGAAGGTGGGCGGACTCTCTCCGGGGCCGCGCAACAGCATCGCCGACGTGGCCGGGGTAGGTGTGGGCCACGCTGCCATCGAGGGGGAAGGTCTTTGTTGTGGGATCACCGTTATCCTGCCCTACGGTTTAGGGGTAAAGGAGCGCCGGCTCTATATCGGGCACTGGGTCGCCGACGGAGGCAGCCCGCTCACTGCCCTGCAGGTGGTGGAGGACTTCGGCATCTTCTCCTCGCCCATCGTACTGGCTCCCCCGGCGGCCATGGGCAAGTTCTATGAGGGGCTGTTGGCATACGGGTTGGGACGCGACCCCGGTCTCGACCTCGACACCGGCTGGCCGCCCCTGATCGCAGGGGTGGACGATCTCAATGCCCCGGTGCTGGTCTACCGCGCTGCCGCCGAAGCGCAATTGACGGCAGCGCTAAAGGCCGCTGGGAGCGGCCAGGTGCAGGAAGGCAATGTTGGCATTGGGCGCGGGCTGGGGGCCTTTGGGCTGAAAGGAGGTGTGGGCACTGCCTCGCGGCGCTGCGGAGATTATACAGTGGGCGTGCTGGTGGCGGTCGGTGGCGGTTCCCGCCTGTGGGCCGACGGCTATGCCCTAGACCTGTGGGCAAAGCTACCGAGAGAGATCAAACCGGGTGCCTGCGCGGCGGTGCTGGCCACCGACGCGCCGCTGCTGCCGCACCAGCTGGACCGCCTGGCTGGCCGGGCGGCGCTGGGCTTGGCGCGGGCCGGGCTGCTGGACAGTGCCACCCGCCAGGGTGCGGTGCTGGCTTTTTCCACGGCCGGGCCAGTTGGCGAAGGCGTGACCGCGCAGGCCGCCGCGCTGGGCGAAGAAGGACTGCCGCCCCTCTTCCGGGCCGGGGCCGAGGCCGGCGAGGAGGCGGTGCTCAACGGTCTGTTGGCTGCTGCCCCGGTTAGGGTAGGTGGGTTCTCGCTGGAGGCCCTACAGCCCGAGCCCTGGGCCGAGATCTTGCGCCGTGTTCAACAGGAAAGAGGATGGTAGCAGGACTGCTCGAAACCCCGGAGGCGATCGCTGCTTTCCGCCGGGACTTGCTGGCCTGGTACCGGGTGCACCGCCGGCAGCTGGCCTGGCGCCAGAGCCGCGATCCCTACCGGATCTGGATCTCCGAGATCATGCTGCAGCAGACCCGGGTGGACCAGATGGACGGCTATTTCGCCCGTTTCATCGCGGCTTTTCCCACGGTAGAGGACTTAGCCGCGGCCAGCGAGGACCAGGTGCTCAAGGCCTGGGAGGGTCTGGGTTATTACGCGCGGGCCCGCAATCTGCATAAAGCCGCCAAACAGGTCGCCGGACAGGGTGGCCATTTGCCCGACACCTATGCGGGGCTGCTGGACCTGCCCGGCATCGGCCCGTACACCGCCGCCGCGGTGAGCAGCATCGCCTTCGACCGCGACCATCCGGTGCTGGACGGCAATGTAACGCGGGTGTTGTGCCGGCTCCTGCGTATCGAGGAGGACCCGCGCAAGGCAGCGGTGAAAGCTGCGCTCATCGCCGCCGGCGAAAAATTGCTGGCCCCTGGCCAGGCCGGAGATTTCAACCAGGCGATGATGGAGCTGGGGTCGCGGATGTGCACTCCGGCCCGGCCGCGTTGCGGCGAATGCCCGGTGGCCGATGCCTGCCGCGCCTTTGCCGAGCTGGACGATCCAACCGCGCTGCCGCGCAAGGCGCCCCGCAAGGCCCGGCCCCACTACCAGGTGGCTGCCGGCCTGATCTGGAAGGGGGACCAACTGCTCATCGCCCAGCGCCCCAGTGAAGGGTTGCTCGGCGGGCTGTGGGAGTTTCCGGGGGGCAAACAGGAAGAGGGCGAGACCCTGGAGGAGTGCCTAACCCGCGAGATCCGCGAGGAGCTGGCCATCGAGATCGAGGTGGGGGAATGCCTGGCCACGGTCGACCACGGCTTCACCCATTTCAGTATCACCCTGCACGCCTTTCGGGCCAGCTATCTGAGCGGGGAGCCCCAGACCATCGGCTGCGCTGCGTGGCGCTGGATAGACCCATCGGAACTGGACCGGTACGCGTTTTCGCGGGCGGACCGGCGGGTCATCGAAGAACTGGGTTTTTTGGCTACAGGAGATAAAGCGTGATTGAGCAATTGATCGATTTGTTCCTGCACCTCGACGTGCACCTCTTCGACCTGGCCACCCAATACGGGCCCTGGATCTACGCCCTGCTTTTTCTGGTGGTCTTTGCCGAGACCGGGCTGGTGGTCACCCCTTTTTTGCCGGGGGATTCGCTGCTCTTCGCCACCGGTGCCATCGCCGCTACTGGAGCACTTAACCCCCACTGGATCGTCGTCCTCTTGGTGGCGGCCGCAGTGCTGGGGGATGCGACCAATTACTGGATAGGCCGCTATGTGGGCCCCAAGGTTTTCACCCGACAGAAGTCCTGGTTCTTCAATCCCGAACACCTGCACCGCACCCACGCCTTTTACGAGAAACACGGCGGGAAGACCATCATCATCGCCCGCTTCGTGCCCATCATCCGCACCTTTGCCCCCTTTGTGGCCGGCATCGGCGACATGAGTTACCGCCGGTTCTTCTCTTTCAATGTGGTCGGCGCGCTGCTATGGGTGCCTGTGTTAGTGTACGCCGGTTTTTTCTTTGGCAACCTGCCGGTGGTCAAGCAGAACTTCACCCTGGTGATCTTCGCCATCATCGGCCTGTCGGTGCTGCCGGTGGTGGTGGGGTACCTCCAGCAGTGGCGGGGAAAGAAGTGAATCCCAATGTCCCCTGATTACCGCAACTTCTACGACACCTTCGGATTCCTGGTTTTCCGCCAGCACTTCGCCCCCGTCGAGATGGCCGAGATCAGCCGCCAGTTCGACGAGCTGATGTGCGAGGCGCGCCACGGCGCACCGCATGACGGCATCGTGCGCCAGATGCTGCTCCAGTACGTCGAGAGGCGGCCGGCGCTGCTGGCCCTGCTGGAGGACGACCGGGTCTATGGGGTGATCGAAGAACTGCTGGGGCCGGGTTTCGTCTATTGGCCCTCCGACGCCAACTACTATGTCGGGAACACCGAATGGCATCCCGACCGCCACGTGGTCTTGCCCAACTACCAGCTGGTCAAGGTCGCTTTCTATCTCGATCCGGTCGGGGAGGATTCCGGCTGCTTGCGCGTGATCCCCGGCTCGCACCGCGAGCCTATGTGGGCCTCCGTGTTCGAGCTTTTCCACCGCGTGCAAAGGCCGCCGGTCTATCCCTTTGGCCACACCGGCGACCAGATGCCTTCCTACCCGCTGGTATCGGCGCCCGGCGACATGGTGGTCTTTAACCAGCGTCTCTGGCACGCTGCCTACGGCGGCAGGCACCACCGGAGAATGTGTACCTCAACTTCTCTACCCGGCCGACTGAGGAGGCGCACCTCGACGATCTCAGGCGCAACTACGAGGGGGCACTAGAGTGGATGCGGACCAAGAACCCCTTCGGTCCGGCCGACCGGGTCTACGATCCGGCGTTTCTGGCTGGCGGCGGCCCGCGCCGCCAGTCGATGCTGCGCCCGCTCAAGGAGTTGGGATTCAGGTAGGCGGAAGCTGAATCACTTGCCCCAAGGCATCGACAGGGCCAGGCTCAGGTGCCGGTAGTACCCCGCCTCGCCAGGATTGGTCAGGATGCCGATCTCGGGCCTGATTGTCAGTTGGCGCTCGAAGTCATGGCTCAGGCCCAAGCCAAAGTTGTACGCCACCAGCGCATCGGCGTCCTGTCTCAGGAGCACCTTGCCGGCAGCGTTGAATTCCACGTGGGGGTTGGGTTGCCAGGTGAACAACATGGTGGGGTGAAACTCAAGGGTTTCGCTTGCCTCAAGACCTTCTCCGAAGGCAAACCCCAGGGGTGCATAAAGGCCAGCCGATCCGGGATCGCGCTGAACTTTGGGCCAAAGCCCACGATGTTGAAACCATCGCTATCCATCCTGACGCGCTCATACCGCACCCGCCAATCGACCCTCTGGGTGATGCCGGCCCCCAGTTGCAGGCCCACGCGCGTGTCGTCGTAATCATCCTCTTCTTCTTGCCAGTTCACAGCCGAAATATTCGGGGTCAGTTCGTAGCGGCCAGGGCCGAGCAGTTTGGCGCTCTGTAGCTCGGAGAAGGTCGAGATGCAACTGCACAGATTCGCTGACATCAGCAGGTGAAGCCCTAGCGGCGGGCGCAGGGAAAAGCGTCGCAGGTGATTCATCGGTGTTGTCCTTGCGAGAGGTGCGGTGGGTGTTCTGGGCCGCGGCCAGCTGCTGATCGATGGCCGCGGCCCTTTTCACATCGGCAGAGCTTGGGTGCCGTTGCCGGCGCTGGTGTCCTCCGGGGTGTGCTTCAGCGCCGGGCCAGGGCCGCCGGCTGCAGCACATTGTTCGGCGTCTTTGCCTGACTCGGCAAACGGTAGAAGATTGCCATCAGGAACGCGAACCGTAAAATCCTGCGAACATTTTTGGAGGTCGCGGCTCAGACGCTCCTCGACGCGCGGCGGGCTACGAGCTTCCACACCATATAGCCGACGGTGACCGCGAGGCCGGCGCCGACAGCGGCCATCGAGCCGATTTGGGCGAGTTCCTGCGGCGCGAACGCCCATAGCGCGGCCCAGGCAAGGAGCGCCAGCGTCATGGCCCAGCCGTTGACGCGCCCCAGCGTCTGCGCCATTGTCGCGTCTTGGATGGAGCGGGGCGGTGGTCCGTGCAGCATCTTCGGCATGGCGTTGAAGTAGGCCGCGAGGGCGAGACCCATGATGACGTTGTTCGCACGCATGACCAGCTCTCCGTCGATCAATCCTTGCTTGCGGGCCAGGGTGAGCAGCAGAGCGCCTCCGATTATTACGCCCGCGAGCTTGAGGGAGAAAATGAGGTGTTTTCTGACGTGGGATTGGGGTTCTCGCTCATTGGCTGGCTCCTTCACGGGTTTCTTTGGGCTGGGCCTCGCCAGCGGCGTCCGCTGTTGTGCGCTCTCCGGCGCCGATGCCGAACAGCTGGGTGAAGCCCAGCAGTGCTTCCTCCAGCACCGACAACTTCAACTGATAGATGATACTCGTGCCGATCTTGTTGGCCTCGATCAGGTCAGCCGCGCGCAGCACCGCAAAATGCGCCGACATGGTCGGCCGCGACACCGGGAAATGTGCCGATAGCTCCCCAGCGGTCATCGGGCGCTGGCGCAGCAACTCCAACACCTTGCGGCGGGTAGGGTCGGCCAGGGCTTTGAAGACGGCGTTCATTGTCGACATTTAGCTAAATATCTAACTTAGAGTCAGGTAAAATTTCGACGATTGACTAAATCATTGTCAATAAGGGGAGTTCCGAGGGATAAACGCTGCGAGAAAGGGGCTCGGGGAGCAGAGGAACCAAAAAATGGACTCGACCTCTTTGCCTATCTTGGGTGCGTGTCGCCGCTAATCAAATTCCCGCTTTGCCTTCTGGAAGCGCTTCATCCGGCGGAAGAAGATCACCAGCAAACCAGCCAGGGCCAGGTACAGGGCAAATTCGTACGCCGGCTCGTCCCAGCCCAGGATCACCGGCCACAG
>SICG01000188.1 GCA_009691525.1 Candidatus Latescibacterota bacterium
GTTTCAAGGCTACCCAGACAGGGGTCTCCCTGATCGACCGAGAAACATTCGATCAACTCTCCGAGGCCGCTAGAGAACAGGACACCCTTGCCAGGGCGCGGCGCGACTCGCTTCGATGAGCCGTTGTTATGTCGAGGTTTTCCTGCCCCCCCCCGTGTCCCGGGAACTTACCTATGGCGTGCCGGCCGAACTAGCCGGAGAGATTCAGGTCGGCAGTGCGGTGCTGGTGCCGGTGCGCCGCCGGCAGTTGACGGGTTTTGTCGTGGGTTTTGCCGACCCGCCCCCCAAAGTCACGGAGATCCTCGACCTGGTCCGCCTGGTGGACCGCGACTCCCTCCTGGCCCCCGAGGTCGTCGAATTATGCCGCTGGCTGGCCGACTACTACTTCGCCCCCCTGGGCAGCGCCCTGGCCGCAGCCCTGCCCCCCGGCATCAAGCTCACCTCCAACCGCCTGGTTTCCCTCAGGGAAGGGCTGGCGCCCCAACCAGAGGCCGAACCCGGCGAGCTGCTGCTGCTCGCACAATTACAAGAAAGCGGGCCGCTGAAAGTGTCCACCCTCCAGCGGCGCCTGCGCCGACCCGACCTCGAAAAAATCCTGCGGCGCCTAGAAAAGGCCGGGCGCATCGAGATCCACTCGGTGCTGCCCCAGGCCCAGGTAGGCGCCCTGCATCGCCAGTGGGTCCGGCCCCTTGCCGGCGCCGAGGCGCAATTGCCCGCGTTGCAGCGCCGCGCCCCGCGCCAGGGTCAGTGCCTGGCCCTAGTTTTGCAAGAAGGCCCCCTGTCCAAGAAAAGCCTGCGCGACCGAGGTTTCGACGACGGCCTGCTGCGGAATTTGGACACCCGCGGCCTGGTCGAAACCTTCGACCAAGAGGTATGGCGCGATCCGCTCGGCAACCTGGGCGAGCAAGCGCCCGAACTCCTCGAACCCACCCCTGACCAGCGCCAGGTGCTGGAGGCCGTGAACCAGGCGTTGGACCAGCGGCGCTTCCATGCCGCCCTCCTGCAGGGGGTCACCGGCAGTGGGAAGACGCTGGTATATATCCTGGCGGCGGCCAGGGCCCTGGAGCAGGGGCGGGGGGTCATCGTCCTGGTCCCCGAAATCGCCCTGGCCTGGCAGATGGTGCGCCGCTTTGCCGCCCACTTCGGCCCGCAGGTGGCGGTGATGCACAGCCAGCTCTCTCCGGGAGAACGCTACGACACCTGGCGGCGGCTGCGACGCGGCCACCAGCGCCTGGTCATCGGGGCACGCTCGGCCATCCTGGCTCCGGTGTGCGACCTGGGCCTGATCGTGGTGGACGAGGAACACGACGGGGCCTACAAACAGGAAGATCTCGAAGGCCGCCAGCCCCTTTGTTACCATGCCCGCGACGTGGCCCTGGTGCGGGGCCGCCGGCAAGAGGCGGTGGTACTGCTGGGATCGGCCACGCCTAGCCTGGAATCGTACTGGAATATCCGCGCCGGCAAATATCACGTGCTCTCCCTGCCCAGTCGCATCGACAACCGGCCCCTGCCCCAGGTAGAGGTGGTGGACATGCGCCAGGAGCCCTTCCAAAAAAAACAGCGGGCGCTCTTCTCGCGCACCCTGCGGCTCAAGATCAAGGACCGGCTGGCCCGCCGGGAGCAGATCATCCTATTGCAGAACCGGCGGGGTTTCTCCCCCTTTGTGTTGTGCTCAGCCTGCGGCGAGGCTGTGCAGTGCCCTCAGTGCCGGGTCTCGCTGACCTATCACCAGAGCGGGGAGACCCAGCTGCGCTGCCACTACTGCGATTTCCGTATGCCCCTGCCCGGCTTCTGCCCGGCCTGCGGCAGTGCCGAACTGCGACTCGAAGGGGTGGGCACCCAAAAGGTGGAACAGGCCCTGGAGGAACAGTTCCCCGGCATCCGTGTCATTCGTATGGACGTGGACACCACCGGCTGGAAGGGCGCCCACGACGAATTGGTCCAGCGCTTCCGCAAGGGCGAGGCCGAGGTCTTGCTGGGCACCCAGATGGTAGCCAAAGGGTTGGACTTTCCGCAGGTGACCTTGGTGGGGGTTATCTCCGCCGACACCGGCATGCACCTGCCCGACTTCCGGGCTGCCGAGCGCACCTTTCAACTGCTCACCCAGGTGGCCGGCCGCGCTGGACGAGGCGATCTGCCCGGTGAGGTGGTGATCCAGACCCTGCTGCCCGAAGACCGGGCGCTGAAGGCGGCGGCCCGGCAGGACTTTGCCGCTTTTGTCGGCCCCGAGCTGGAAGAGCGGCGCGAAGCTTCCTTCCCGCCTTTCGTCCGTTTGGTGGCTTTTCTCTGGCAGGGTGCCGAGGATGAGGAGGTGGCCCAGGCAGCCCGCGAAGGGGCCCAGTACCTGTGCCAGGCCAGTGGGACCCCAGCCGCGCTGCTGGGGCCGGCGCCGGCGCCCCTGGCCCGCCTGCGGGGCCGTTATCGCTGGCAGGCCCTGCTGCGGGGCGCTTCGGCCGCCCAGCTCCACGGCTGGACCGTCCAGGCCCTGCCCGCCATGCGCGAAGCAGCGCGCCGGCACCAGGCGGCATTAACTGTCAATGTAGACCCGTTGACCCTGATGTGAGCTGAGAACGATGGGGAACTACCGCGTCTTTTGCCGCTGGCAACTGCTCCTCATCCTGCTGGGCACGGCAGCCATGCCCCGGTACGGGGGGGCCCAGGATGAGTGGACCGGATACACCAGTATGCGGGAAATCAACCAGGCGCTGGTGTTGCAGGGCCTGGTCTGGAACGCCACCTCTGGGGGGGTATTGCGCTTCGATCCAGAGCGGCGCACCTATACCCGCTACACCCGGCTCGAAGGCCTGGCCGGCAACCAAGTCCTCTCGCTGACGGCCGACGAACGCGGGCATCTGTGGTTCGGCACCGACAGCCAGGGCCTGAGCCGCTACCGCCCCGCTGAGAACAGCTTCGATCCTCCTTACCTCGAGTTTCGCGATCTCAAGATCAGGGCCCTCGCCGCCCTCGACAACCGCATCTTTGTGGCCACCGACCGGGGAATCAGCGTCTTCCTGGCCGACAAAGAGGAGGTCAGGGAGACCTACCACCGCCTGGGTGAACTGGCCAAAGATATTCAGATCAACGCCCTGGTGGTCTTCGGCGGGGCGCTGTGGGTCGCCACCCCAGACGGGGTGGCCTGGGCTGCCCTCAACCAGCCCAACCTGCAAGATCCTGAAAGCTGGAAGGTGAACCGCTTCCTCGGCGACACCCGCGACCTGTTGGTGGTCGGCGACACCCTGCTCGCTTCCGGATCCAGGTATGTCTTTGCCTTCGATCCGCAGGTAGACCACTTTGTGTCGGACTTCAACGATACCACGCGGGTGACGGCCCTGGGCAGTTTCCAGGGCAAGGCGGTGATCTCCCTTGAGGACGGCACCTTCCTCCGGCGCGAGGGCCCACGTCAGTGGGGCAGGCAGGCGGCCCCGCGCCTCACCCAGGTGCGCACCCTCTCCCAGGGGGATACGGCCCTGTGGGTGGGCACCAAAGACGGCCTGCGGTCGGTGGGAGCGCTCTCGCCGCCCGCCGCCTCCGAGCCGGCAGCCAACCAGTTCTACGAGATGAAACTGCTGGATAGGGGCGAATTGTGGATTTCCAGCGTGCCCAACGATTTTGCCGACCCCCACGGCCTGTATCAGTTCGACGGCGCCCAGTGGCAGGTCCACGACAAGAACACCGGTCTGCCCTCCAACACCCTGGTTGCCCTGGAGACCGACACCGCCGACCGGCTGTGGGTGGGCACCTGGGGCCAGGGGGTGGTCATCCGCGACTCCACCGGCACCTGGCAGCGCCTCAACCAGACCAACTCCCTGCTGCGGGGCATCGGTGCCAAGCAAGACTTTGTCGCCATCAGCGACATCGCCCGCGACTCCACCGGGTTGATGTGGGTGGCCAACGTGCAGATCGGCCTGGTGGTGATGGACGGCTTTCCGCCCACCCAGGGTCAACTCTTCGAGAATCCGGCGCTGAGCCTGGCGCCCAAACGCGATATCGGCCAGGTGGTGATCGCCCCGGCCGGGGTCAAGTGGATCTCCACCGAGACCGACGGGGTGGTGCTCTTCGACGATGGCGGCACCCCCTTTGACCCGGCCGACGATTTCTCCCTGCTCGTCAACCAGGTCTTTGACGAACGGCTGACCAGCGACCGCGTCACCGCCCTGCTGCTGGACCGCAGCGGCCGACTGTGGGTGGCCACCAACAGCGGCCTCAACGCCGTGCGCGGCACCTATTCGCGGGCCAGCCAGACCTTCAGGGTGGAGAACTGGCGCACCTACACCGCCGAAAGCGGGCTCCCCTCCAGCGAGGTCAATGCCGTGGAGCAGGACGACCTGGGCAATGTGTGGGTGGGTACCGAAGGGGGCCTGGCCCGCATCTCGCCCCAGGGAGAGGTGGAATTCACCTACACCAAGGCCAACAGCGCCCTCATCGACAACCGGGTCAAGTCGCTGCTCTTCGACCCGGAGAAACGCGAACTGTGGATCGGCACCTTCGAAGGCTTGAGCCGCCTGAGCCTGGGGGAGACGACCACCCCTGGCGGCAGCAGCCTCAGCGTCTACCCCAACCCCTTGGTGCTGCGCGCGGGGGCTGCTCTGCGTTTCGCCGGCCTGCCCCTGGGTGCCTCGCTGCGCATCTTCTCCCTCACCGGCCAACTGGTGGCCCAACTCGACGGTCTGCCCGGCCAGGGCACCCTCACCTGGCAGGGCCAGAACCAGGCCGGCATCCTGGTCGGCTCGGGGATCTACTTCTTCGTCGCCACCGACGAAGCGGGCCATAGTACCCGGGGCAAATTTGCCGTAGTCAGCAGCCAGTGAGGAGCATCGTGCCCGTCTGGATTCTGCTAGCCGGCACGCTGCTGTCGAGCCGCCCTGCCGCCGCCCAGGTGCAGGTCTCCCTGCAGCCCTGGCCCGGCAAGGCCCAGGGCGCCCTCAGCATCACCTTCGACGACGCCTACCCCTCCCAGGCCGCGGTGGCCATGCCCCTTTTGGAGGCGCACGGCTTCCGCGGCACCTTCTATCTGATCGTCGACCGACTCTTCCAGCGCGGCAAGTACGAGGACCTGCCCTCGGCGCCTCTGGCCGACTGGCAGGCCGGCTTCCGGCGCGGCCACGAGATGGGCAGCCACACCTGGACCCACGTGGGGCTCGACACGGTGTCGGCAGCGCACATGCAGGAGGAGCTGCGCGCCGCCAAAGAAGCCCTGGAGGGATTCTTCCCCGGCGCTCCGATCACCAGCCTGGCCTACCCTTTTTCGGCAGCCGACGAAGGGGTGATGCAGGAAGCCGCCCGCTACTACGTCACCGGCAGGCTGGGCCCACCCCCTGCCGGTGAACCCCCCTACAACGACCCCGCCACCGCCGCGTTGATCGGGCTGAGGGCCTTCTTCCTGTGTACCGGCCAAGATCCCCAGCTCTGGAACGAGACCGCCGATCACACCCTCCAGGACGGGGGCTGGCTGGTCGAAGCCCTGCACCCCATCGACGAAGCGGGTTATTGCCAGGTGCGGGAACAGGACCTGGCCGCCCATCTCGACTACCTGGCCAATCTGGGGGGCCAGCTCTGGGTGGCACCGGTGGGACAGGTGGCTGCCCGCCTGCTCCACTGGCGCGCGGCCCAACTGCTCAGCACCCCCCTCGCCGACGGGCGGGTGCGGCTGCATCTGGCCGAACCGGCCAACGAGGACTGGCAGGTAAAGCTCTCTGCTACCGGTAGTTGGAAGGTGGTCGACGAGCATGGCCAATTGCTCCCTCTGAGCGCTGCCGGGGGCGCCCTGAGCTTCGAATGGCCCACCGGCCAGGCCAGCGCCACCCTAGAACCGGCCGGTATCACCGCCATCAGTGTCTCCAATTGGGGGCAGATTAAAGAAATTTTTTGGGCCCGCACCCCCTGACCAGCGGCCTTTTCAGAGGTATTTGCCCGGCTGAAGTGCAGTGAAAACAAGGGCCGAATCGGCTCTCTGACCACCCCCGCAGCAACTTAAAAAATTCCTTGACATGCCCTCCACATATCGTATATCTTTGAAATACTTCCACAAGATATTGTGGAGTAAAGAAATCGCTTGAATCGGCCTATCCCCGGCCAAAGGCCAGGGCTTTACGCCCGATTCATGGCTTCGCCACCGCGATTTCTTAGGGCACTGCCCCAAACAAAACAAGTTGCTGCGGACTTTTCTCTTCTTGGCGATGATACTGGATATACCGCTTGATCACCTCGGCCGTAACCTGGTCTCCTACCGTGCGGGCAAAATACCCGTCTGCCCCAAACTCCCCACCCCACAACTCCCGTTTCACCTCCGGGTGTTCCTGGAAAACACGACTCGCAGAGATGCTCTTCAGCATCCCCACCACCTTGGAAATCGAATAGCGGGGCGGAAACGACAAGAACAAGTGCACATGATCC
>SICG01000189.1 GCA_009691525.1 Candidatus Latescibacterota bacterium
ATTTTTCGGTGTGGGAAATTTTTGGCGCTCTGCTCCATGGGGGTCGACTGGTCGTGGTCCCCTATTGGGTAAGCCGGTCACCTGAAGAGTTTTGTCGGCTGCTCAGCAGCGAAAAGGTGACGGTACTTAACCAAACGCCTTCTGCCTTCAGGGTCTTCATGGAGGCAGAGCGGGTTCTGGCGCTTCCTCTGGCGCTGCGGTATGTGATTTTCGGCGGCGAGGCGCTCGAACTGGCTTCCCTCCGGCCCTGGATGGCGCGCCACGGCGACCAACGCCCGCGCCTCATCAATATGTACGGAATCACCGAGACCACGGTCCACGTCACGTATCGACCCATCAGCCGCAGTGATTTGGCGGCGAACAAGGGCAGCGTGATCGGCGTTCCCCTTCCGGACCTGAGCCTCTACCTGATGGACGAGAATCTGCAACAGGTCGCAGTGGGGATACCGGGCGAAATCTGCGTCGGCGGCGCCGGGGTGACTGGTGGGTATTTGAACCGCCCGGAATTGAGCGCGGCCCGCTTTGTGCCCGATCCCTGGTCCGACATTCCTGGAGCTCGGCTCTATCGCTCTGGCGATCTGGGTCGCTGGCTTGAAGACGGAGACCTGGAATATCTCGGCCGAATGGACGAGCAGGTGAAGGTGCGTGGATTCCGGATCGAATTAGGAGAGATCGAGAAGTGCCTTCTGGACCACACAGGGGTGGCCGAAGCCCTGGTGCTGGCCAGGACTCTTGACGCTGGCACCCGTGAGCTGGTGGCCTACGTAGTGTCGAGCGCCAGCCCCGAGGCCCTGAGGTCTCATTTGTCCGGCGTGTTGCCCGATTACATGGTGCCGGCTCATTTTGTGCGGTTGGCGCGCATGCCACTCACCGCCCATGGCAAGGTTGACCGCAGGGCCCTGCCCGCGCCCGAGGTCCAGGTCGGGGAGATAGAACCTGGCGCCCAGCCGCGCTCGGCGGAAGAGGAAGTGCTGGTCCGGGCCTGGGAGGATGTCCTCGGCAGGAGACCGGTGGGGATCGGCGACAACTTCTTCGCCATGGGTGGGGATTCGATTAAGGCCATCCAGATCGTGGCCAAGCTGCGGGAAAAGGGATTGAGTCTGGAGCTGCGCCACCTTTTTCAATACCCCACCATCGCCGAGTTAAGCGGTCACATCAAGCAAAGCGTTCGGCTGGCAGATCAGAGCCCGGTAATCGGTTCGGTGCCCCTGACCCCTATCCAGCGGTGGTTCTTCTCGCACTTCGGCGACACGGCCCACCACTACAACCAGGCGGTCCTGCTGAGGGCAACCCAGGCGTTGGACGAGATCGCGCTACGGGCGGCGCTGGTGAGTATCGAGACCCACCACGACATGCTCAGGGCGCGCTTTTGTTTCGAGAACGGCGAGGTGATTCAGGAAGTGTCCGGCGTCGATCGGCCGCCGTCAGTGGAGGTCGTGGATCTGCGCCAGGTAGCCGACCCGATGGCGGCTCTCACAGCGCAGGCCGCCATGGTTCAGGCCAGTTTCGATGTGGCCGCAGGTCCTCTCGTGAAGGCGGTCTTATTCCGCTGTCCCGATGCGCAACGCCTGTTGATCGTGATCCACCACCTGGTCGTGGACGGGGTGTCATGGCGGATCCTGACCGAGGATCTGGCCGCCGCGTATCGTCAGCACCGCAGCGGCGAGACCCTTGTTCTGCCGGCCAAGTCCGACTCGTTTAAAAGTTGGGCCGAGACGTTGGACGCCTTCGCCCGGACCGAAGAACTTCAAAGCGAACTGGATTACTGGCAGCGCGTCGCCCTGGCCCCGGTCGATCCACTCCCCGAAGGGGGGCGGGTCGAAGCGGACCTCTTCCGAGACAGAGATTCGTTCGAGGTAATCATCGCGGAAGAGCAGACCGGACAACTGCTCAGCCAAGTCCATGCTGCGTATCAGACCGAGATTGACGAGATTCTACTTGCTGGCTTGGCGCGCGCTTTGCGCCAGTGGGGCGGGGGCACCCGTATCCTGGTGACCTTGGAAGGACACGGCCGTCAGCAGCTGGGCAAGGAGGCGGCTTTCGGCGATGTGGAGGTCGGCCGCACCGTGGGGTGGTTTACCTGCGAGTATCCCTTGCACCTCGACCTGTCCAAAACAGACGAAATAGGCGACCAGATCAAGGTGGTCAAGGAAAGCCTGCGCCAGGTCCCCAGCAAGGGACTGGGCTACGGGATGCTGAAGTATCTGGCGGGCCAAAAAATAGACTTGGCACCGTCAGTCCTTTTCAATTACCAGGGGCAGTTCGAGACCGAGTTCGCCGGCGGACTATTCACTCTCGACGAAGAGGAGGCCGGGCCGCTGATGGCTCCCTCGACGCGCCGCCTCCACGCCGTGGAGATTAACGGCATGAGCGTGGGCGGTCGGCTGCGCTTCTCTTTTTCCTACAATCGTCAGGTGTATACGCGAGACGCCATCGCCAGCCTGGCCGCCTATTTCTCGACCTCCTTGTCTCAGATAGCGGCCCACTGCTTGAACACCGAGGGCAGTTTGACCCCGAGCGACATTGACTACGAAGGGCTCGATATCAAGGCCCTGGACCAGTTGCTGGAAAAGTTAACCAAATAGTCGTAACTATGCTTGAACGCCGAAACATCGAGAATATCTACCGACTATCGCCGCTGCAGGGTGGGATTCTCTATCACCATCTGGCAGAACCCGAGGGCTACGCCTACCACGAGCAGTTCACCTATCGCCTTACCGGCGGCGAGCTGGAGTTAGAACCTTTCCGCCACGCTTGGCAGGAATTAGCCCAGCGTCACGAGTCGCTGCGCACGGTGTTCATCAGCCGCGAGGTTCCCGAGCCACTCCAAGTGGTGTTGCGGCGCGGAGAGATCGAGTTTTCGGTCGAGGACCTCCGGGGACTGTCAGACGAGGCCCAGGCGGCTCGGCTGCGCGCGGCTGAGGTGGAGGATCTGGAGCGAGGCTTCGACCTGGGGCGTGGACCCTTGATGCGGGTGCGGGTGTTTCAGGAAGGCGACGGTCGGTCGGCGCTGATCTGGAGCTTTCATCACATCATCATGGACGGCTGGTGCCTGTCTGTGATCCTGCCTGAACTCCTCACCGTGTATCAGGGACTGCTCAAAGGGAATCTTCCACTCCTGCCACCGGCGCCCCAGTACCGGTCGTATATCAAGTGGCTGGGGCGGCAAGACCTGGACGCAGCGCGAGCATACTGGATCGATTACCTGGCAGGGTATGCCCAGCCTGTGTCACTGCCTGGCAAGCAACAGGTAGGCGCAGCAGGGATGGCCGCTCCTGCCCACCACAACCTATCTTTTTCGGTATCGCTCAGCGAGGGACTCCAGGCGTTGGCCCGCCTTTCGGATCTGACCCTCAACACCGTATTCCAGGGGCTGTGGGGGTTGCTGCTGTGTCGGCGTCTGGGCCGCGAGGATGTGGTCTTTGCGGCAACTGTTTCTGGCCGCCACGGATCACTGCCTGGTGTGGAACAACTGGTCGGCCTGTGTATCAACGCCGTGCCGGTGCGGGTGCGGGTGCGAGAGGCGGAAGATTTTGTCGGGATGTGCCGCCGGCTCCAGAGTGAATTCGGAGCGGGCGTCGCCTACCACTACTATCCCTTGAGCGACCTTCAGGCAGAATCGGGTTGGGGGGCGGAGCTTTTTGACCACATTCTTGTCTTCGAGAATTATCCCGTAAGCGTTGAGGGGACTGCTGCGTTGGGCCTCGACGTCCAGTTGGTGCACTCCTTTGAGCAGACCAACTACCCACTCACCGTGCAGTTTTTCCCCGGCGCACAGATCCAACTCGACTTTGGCTACGACCCGACCCGGTTGGCGGCTGAGGCCGTTGAGCACCTGGGTCGCGAGTTGGAGGCGCTGGCCTTTGCCGTGCTGGGACAGCCAGCAGCGCAGCTTTCGACTTGGGTTGAGAGCTGCAGTTCAGGCAAGGGTGAGGGGCTTCGCCTGTCAATCGCCGCCACCTTTACGGGAGATTTCCTCGCGGAGCACATCGAGTGGTGGGCAGGCCAGTTCGGCCTGGGGGTGGAGGTGGAGATAACCCCCTACAACCAGATATTTCAGCAACTGCTGCAGGCAGATAGCCCTCTGGCGCTCAACCGCGGGGCTAATCTGCTGTTGGTGCGCTTCGAGGACTGGCTGCGCGACGCCCGCCCGGGCGCTGGCGGGTCGTATCTAGAAGAGCTCTATGAGCAATTGTGCACGGCAGTGTCGGGGTGGCAAGGGTCGGCGCCGCTCTTCGTCGGTATCTTTCCAGCTGACCCGGCCCTGGGCACAGCTTTGGCTAGCCAGGTCGCAGCGCTGAACCAGCGCTGGAAGAAATTCGCCCACGCCGCCGGCATTCATGTCCTTGATTTTGCCAACACAGCCGCCCGTTACAGCACCGCGGTGATATTCGATCGGCAGCAGGACCGTATCGGTCACCTGCCATTTACCGACGAGTACGGCGCGGCTTTAGGGGCCGAGGTGGCGCGCGCACTACTGGCGTGGAAGCAGCCCCACTTCAAGGTGATCGCCGTAGACGCCGACGACACTCTCTGGGGCGGGGTCTGCGGCGAGGACGGGCCGTTGGGGGTGATAGTCGAGGAGGGACATCGACAACTCCAGGAGTTTCTGATCGATCGTCGCTCGGCCGGCTTCCTGCTGGTCTTGGTGAGCAAAAATGAAGAGGCCGATGTGCGTGCGGTCTTCGCCCAGCATCCAGGCATGGTGCTGAAGTGGGAGCATTTTGCCGCCATGCAAGTGAACTGGCAGCCTAAGTCGAAAAACCTCCGCAGCCTGGCTGCAGATCTCAATCTGGGGCTCGATAGCTTCATCTTCCTCGACAACAGCGGGATGGAGTGCGCTGAGGTACGCTCCAATTGTCCCGAGGTCCTGGCCATCCAACTGCCCGCGGAACCCGGGCAGTTCAGCCCCTTTCTGGCGCACCTCTGGGCCTGCGATCGGCTGGTGATCACCGCCGAAGACCGCCAGCGCAACCAGATGTACGACGACGAACGGGAGCGCCGGCAGTCG
Organism: Candidatus Latescibacterota bacterium; assembly: GCA_009691525.1. GTDB lineage: Bacteria > Latescibacterota > UBA2968 > UBA8231 > UBA8231 > SICG01. Next base: position 5,012 of record SICG01000189.1, read on the forward strand.
CAGCAGGCGGAACCCTCCCTCGAGGGCTTCCTCCGGGGCCTCGAGCTGAGAATCACCGTGCAGCCCGTGGGTGAGGATCAGGTGGCGCGCGTGGCACAGTTGACGCAGCGCACCAACCAGTTCAACCTCAGCAATATCCGCCGCACCGAGGACCAGGTCCGGGGTCTGCTTGTAGATCCGAGCTATCGCTGTTGGTCCGTGGACGTGGAGGACCGCTTCGGCGCATACGGACTCACGGGGGTCGTCTTTGCTCAGGAGCAGGAAAACAGGCTTGAGCTAGACACGCTGTTGTTGAGCTGCCGAGTCCTGGGGCGCCAGGTGGAGCAGGCACTACTGGCGTGCCTGAAGCAGTACAGCCAAGGCCGTGGCCTAGAGGCGGTGGAAGCTTTTTTTCTGCCCACGGCCAAGAACCGGCCGTGTCGAGATTTTCTGGAACAGGCCCCTTGGGCCCAGATGGAGACAGTCGGGGGCGGCGTGCGCTATCGAGCGCTCCTGGACCGCATTGCACCGCTTCCCGAGCACATCACGTTGCAGTCTCCGGCTCCGGTGGTGGCAGCACCCACACCCGAGTTGGCCCCGGCCCCCGCGCTATTGATGCCAACCAGCGTCGCCCTTGATTGGAGCGACCTGCTGCCCGCTGAAACGGGCCTGCCTCACGCCGCCTACTTTGTCCCGTTGCGCTACCCCACCGGCGACCGGCTGCGGTCTCTGCCCCTCGTTCGTCGCAAGAGCCCTCGGCGTGCCGTGCAGTACTCGGCGCCCGCAGACCGTTTGCAGAAAGAGTTAGTCGAAATCTGGGAGGGGCTGCTTCGCGAGGCGCCGATCGGGATCGATGACGACTTCTTTGCCCTGGGTGGGCACAGTATCCGCGCCGTCCAGCTGGCTTCGCGCGTCTACCAGCATTTCGCCGTGGACTTGAGTCTCAAGGAAATCTTCGACCACCCCACTGTCGCGCGACAAGCGGCGCTCATCCGCAGCCATGGAATTGGCCAGTATCAGCCCATACCGTCCTTGGCGCCCCAAGTCCACTATGCGGTGTCCCACGGTCAGCGCCGGCTCTGGGTGCTAGACCAGTTGCTGGAAGACCGGTCGGCCTACAACGTGGCCCAGGCTTATTGGGTGAGCGGAGTTGTTCGGGAGCAGGATCTGGGGCGAGCCTTGGGCAATTTGGTGGCGCGCCACGAGTCCCTGCGCACCACTTTTTTAGAGGTGCAGGGCCAACCCCGCCAGCAGGTACATCCTGCGAAGGACTTTGCCATCGAAGTGGTGGACTACTGCACCGTAGATGACCCGGAGCTGCGGGCCAAAGAAACCTTGGGCCAGGCAGTGGCCCGGCCCTTCGACTTGGCTCAGGGGCCGCTA
>SICG01000031.1 GCA_009691525.1 Candidatus Latescibacterota bacterium
ACCTGGTGCTTGCTGATCTGGCTCAACCCCGCCGGGTTGGAAAACAGCGCATCCCCGTTGTCGGCCACCGCCACGAAACTGTTGCCCAGCGCCGCCGAACGCGCGCCCGCACCCAAGTGCTGGATGTTCACCACCGCCTCGGCAGACCACGCGCCACAGACGAGGATGCTCAGGGCTGCCCACACTTTCATTTTTCTCTGCATCAGGCTATCCTCCTTCGCCAAAAGCATGCACCTCACTTTCCCTTTAATATACATTCAAGATCGGCTTGCACCAACCTGAACCATCGCCCCTCAAGGTCTGGCCCACCGGGACCTACCGAACCGGCTTATCTCCCCCTCGAACCCGAACCAATTGGAAAAAATCAGCCGGTTTGCTTATTATTGGCCTTTAACAGCCATGTCGTCTGCCCAATCAGATCTCCGCATTCTGGTGCCCCTTGAACACCCGGGGGAGGAAACTCCATTGGTGCGCCTGGCGGCCACCCTGGCCGCTTCCCGCAAGGGCCTGCTCCACCTAACCCATATCCGCACCCCGGACACCAGACCAGTCCCCAATGCCCCCCAACTGCTCGAAGAGGCTGCCCGCCTGGCCGGCGAGGAAGGTGTTTGTGCCTTCCCCCACCTCGCTGAAGGTAGGAGCGTCACCGAGGAAGTCCAAGAGGCCGTGCGGCGCTGGAACTGCAATATGATGGTCATGGGCTGGTACCGCCCCTTGGGAAAGGATGCCGTGTTGGGGGCTCAGAATCGCGCCTTGACCAAGGCGGTGGACGTGGACACCCTGATCTTCAGGGTAGGAGAATACCGCCCGGCCAAACGCATCCTGGTGCCGACTGGAGGCGGCGCGCACTCGGTGGTCGGCCTGCAGATCGCCCACGACCTGAGCCGGGCCTGGGGTGCCGAGTTGCAGATCGTGCGCATCGCCCGCGACCGACAATGCCAGCCAGATGACCCGCTGCTGCGCCGCTACTGTGCGCAGTTGCATCAAGAAACCCTGCTGCGCTTGCACCTGCTCGACATCGACGCCCCCGTGACCATCATCCCCTCCAGGGACGTGATCTCCCCCATCGTCGCCAGCACCCGCCCCCATGACCTGGTGGTCCTGGGTGCCTCCAATGACTGGCGCCAGGATGAATACCTGGCCGGCTCCATTCCCGACGATATCGCCACCCAGATCCCCAACCCGGTGCTCATGGTGCGCGCCCACCACAGCCAGGAACTCAACCTCAGCAATGTGTTCTGGGAGCACACGATCCGCCTTGGGATGCGCCCGAAGGACAAGTGGGATGCCATCACCCAGTTGGTCGATACCCTCGTCGAGGAACGCCAGGTGCCCACCGCGCTGCGCCAGACCGTGCTCGATGCCGCCCTGGCGCGCGAGCAAAAATCCTCCACCGCCCTGGGCCACATGACGGCCATCCCCCACGCCCCCATCCCCGATCTGCCGGCCATCATCGGGGCCCTGGGCATCTGCCCAGAAGGGGTGGATTTTGGCAGCCCGGATGGCCAGCCGGTGAACTTCATCTTCTTGTTACTGACCCCACAGCAGAATTACTGCAATTACATACCCGTCCTCGCCCAGATCGCCTCCCTGATGCGCATCAGCCGCATGCGGCCCGCCTTTCTGGCTTGCCAGACCCCGGCTGAGGCCAAGGCCCTGCTCACACATCCAGAGAAACCCCTGAGTTGATGAGCCATTCCCCTGAGCCCATCCAGGCCGTCATCGACCTGGGGACCCACACTGCTTTGATGGTCACCGGCCGGCGACTCGCAGACGGCAAGATGGAGGTCCTGGACGATGCCCACGCCATCGCTCGCCTGGGCAAGGGGGTGGACGCCCAACGCCGCATCTCGGCCGAAACCATGGACCGCGTATGCCGGCTGCTCGCCCAGTACCGGGAGCGCGCCCTCGGCTTGGGCGCCGAACGGGTCCGGGCCTTTGGCACCTCGGCCCTGCGCGATGCGGCCAACAAGGCCGAATTCATCGCCCGGGTTCGACAGGATGCGGGGTTGGAATTGGTGGAGGTCTCGGGCAGCGAAGAGGCCGGCCTCACCTTTCGCGGCGCTGCTTTTGGCCTACAGTTGCCCCCCCGGTATGCGGTCATTGATATCGGCGGCGGGTCGACCGAACTGGCCTTAGGCAGCGGACTTGAGGTGGAGCAGTCGGTTTCGGTGGATGTGGGCGCAGTCCGGGTGACTGAACGTTGTTTTCCGCAGCTTCCGCCCACCCCCGACCAGGTGGCAAGGGCCACCGACATGATCGGCGCGGCCCTGAGTCGGCTCTTTCCGTACCCCCCGGACCTGCCCTTGGTTGGGGTGGCCGGCACCGTCACCACCCTAGGGGCCATCGATTTAGGCGTTCCCCGTTTCAACGCCGAGGAACTCAACGGCCATTTCCTGAGCCTGACGCAGGTCGAGGAATGGTCGGCCCAGCTCCTGTCATTACCGGTGGACGAGATCCGCCTTATCCCCCAGGTCCATGAGCAGCGCGCCGATATTATCGGGGCTGGTGCCCTCATCCTCCGCCTGGCCCTGGCCCACCTGGGTTGCCCGGGGTTGACCGTCTCCACCCGCGGCATCCGCTACGGGCTGTTACTGCGAGAGCTGGCCGCGGACTAGGCCTTGCCGCCCAGGCTGGCCAGCACTTCTTCCACATGGCCTTCCACCTTGACCTTGCGCCATTCCTCGATCAGCAGACCCTGCTCGTCGATGAGGAAGGTGGAACGCTCAACCCCCATGAACTTCCTGCCGTACATACTCTTCTCCTTCCACACCCCATACGCCTCGAGGGCCAGATGCTCGGGGTCAGCCAGCAGCAGGAAGCCCAGGCCAAATTTGTCTCTGAAGCGCTGATGGCTCTCCACGGAATCCGGGCTGATGCCCATCACCACAGCCCCCGCCTTTTTGAGCGGCGCCTGCGCGTCGCGGAAATCGCAGGACTCCTTGGTGCAGCCGGGGGTGTCGTCCTTGGGATAGAAATACAGCACCACCTTTTTACCCCTGAAATCCGCCAGTTTGACGGCCTGGCCCTGGGCATTGGCCAACGAGAACGCCGGGGCCTTTTTCCCGATCTGGGTCATCGCTCCTCCTCAATGGGTTCGGGTGGAATCAAACCACTGCATTACGCCTTTTATATTTCTTTGTCCCTACTGGTAAAATGGTCCCATCCACGGGCGCGGAGCAGACGGCTTAAGCCGCTCTCGCCTTCGATCTCCAGGCAATCGCGTTCTGGAGTGATCACCCCCACCTGGTGCACGGGCGCCTGGTTCACCCCAGCTATACGCCGCTTTGCTGCCTCGACCTGCTCCGGGGCGCAGGTCACGATCAACTCGTAGTCGTCACTGGGGCCCAGGAACCATCGCACCGGATCCTCCCCCCATTTTGCGGTCGCCGCACGCAGGGCCGGGCTGAGGGGCAACTGCGCTGCCCATAACCGGGCTCCCACGCCGCTGGCGGCGCACAGATTCCCCAGATCCCCGAGGAACCCATCGCTGGTGTCAATGGCCGCACTCACCACTCTATCTCCCGCCATAGCCCGGCCCTCGCCCACCCTTGGCATCGGGCTGGTATATGCCTGCACCAGGGGGTGGTCCTCCAACCCCCCATCCTGGCCGCGCTCTTGCAGCAGGCGCAGGCCAGCCGCTGCCTGGCCTGGATACCCGGTGACGAGTATCGCCTGTCCCGGACTGGCCCCGCTGCGGCGCAGCGCCTGACCGGCAGGCACCTCTCCCATCAGGGTGATGGAGATGAACTGGCTGCCATCAACCTGGGTCATGTTCCCGCCGACAATAGCGGCATCCCAGGGATTTAGGGCCGCGGCGAATCCTCGGTACCAGTTCTCGACATCCCCCACCAGGGTACTGCCCCGCAACCCCAGGGCCACGAGGGCATAACGCGGTTGTCCCCCCATGGCGGCGATATCGCTCAAGTTCACCGCCATGGCCCGCTTGCCCAACTGGAAGGCCGTTAGGTACTCGGACAGGTAGTGCCGGCCTTCGGCCAGCACATCGCAGGTAACCGCCCACTGGCACCCCGGTTGGGCCTGGAGCAAAGCCGCATCATCGCCAATGCCCAGACTCAAGCCTGGCGGTTGACATCCCTCCAGATCCAAGAGTCGACGGAGCCGGTCGATGAGCCCGAATTCCCCTATTTCCGCGATCTTTTTCTCCACTGCTCTCCTTCCGCGCTGCACCGAATATACGATCCTCATTCGACCTCGGTAAGGCATGGTGCTGTTGCGCTGGCCTGCTCAGAGGGCGTTTTTATCCTTTCCCCTCGCGAAAGGATATCCCGCATGAAACTCGGTCTGGTCGGCTTTCCCCAGGTAGGCAAACGCACCCTTTTTCGCTTGCTCACCGGGCAAGAACTCAACAAGAGCGGCGTGGGGCTAGCCCGGGTCCGCGATCCCCGCTTCGACTGGCTGGTCCAGCTCTACCATCCGGCCAAGGCCACGCCGGCCCAACTCGAGTTCGCCTTGGTCTCGGACCTGGGGGAAAAGAGCAATACTGACGCCTTCAAGGCCCTCGAAAAGGTAGACGTGGTGTGCCACCTGGTTCGCGGCTTCGCCGACGATTCGGTTTTCCACCTGGCCGGATCGGTCGCCCCCGAACGCGATATCCGCCACCTGGAGGAGGAACTCCACCTTGCAGACCTGATCTTCATTGAAAAAAGAAGGGAACGCCTGCTGAAGGAGAGCAAGCTGAAGGGGGACGCCCAGAAGGCCGCCCAGGAAGAGGAACTGCTCGTCCGTTTCCAAACTCACCTAGAAGGAGGCAGTCCTCTGCGCAGCCTGTCGCTGTCTGAAGACGACGAAAAACTCATTGCCAGCTACCCTTTCCTCACACTCAAGCCAGTGCTCATCGTCCTCAATCTCGGCGAAGATCAGCTAGAGGACGCGGGTTTGGTCGAGCAGCTCAGAACCGCTTTTCCGGGCCAGGGGTACGAATGGGTGGCAGTTTCGGCGCGTATCGAGGAGGAATTAGCCCAGCTCGACGCCGAGGAGCGCCAGGCCTTCCTCAAGGAATTGGGGCAGGAGGAGCCGGCCCTCGACCGACTCACCCAGGTCTGTTACCAAGCGCTGGGCTTGATCTCCTTTTTCACCGTGGGTGAGGACGAGGTGCGGGCCTGGACCATCCGCCGCGGTTCCCTGGCCCCGCAGGCCGGGCGAGTCATCCATTCCGACATCGAACGGGGCTTTATTCGCGCTGAGGTGATGAGATACCAGGATCTCTTCGCGTTGGGCAGTGAACTGAAAATCAAGGAGGCGGGGAAAATGATGCAAAAAGGCCGCGACTACCAGGTGCAGGATGCGGATATTTTCCACTTCTTGTTCAAAGTCTGAACTGAGGAGCCGGAACTCAGCTTCCGGGGGCAGTTCCTCTCCTCCGCCCCCAGAGGTGCTTCCTGCCTTTCCAGGTGAACAGCCCTAGGCTGCCGAGCAGACCCGCCAGCACCAAGAAAAAGGGTTGCACCAGGGTCCACCAAGGGAAAAAACGCCGCAAATCCCGACGGTTGAAAAAACCAGTGGCCCGCCAGCAGAGCATGCCTTCGGCCAGCACCTTCCCCCCCCAGACCACCCCGGCGCCCCGTGGGCTCAGCCCTCCCGTCAAAACCAAGAGCGGCGTGAGGGCCAGCAGCAGGTTGACGCTGAACGCCACGCCGATGTAGGCGAAAAAAACCGGATTCAGCAAGAGCTGATACGGGGCATTGGAGGCCCAGCGGGCCCGCTGCCCCAGCAAGGCGCTCCACGAGGCGGCGGCGGGATGGACCACGAAGGTATCAGGCGAGGTGGCAAAGGCGATGCGCCCACCTCCATGCCGCCTGATCAGCTGCAGGAGCAGGACATCATCGCCGGAAGCGCGGTGTTGCACGGATCCGTACCCACCCACCTGGGTGAAGGCCTCGCGGCGAAAAGCCAGGTTTTGCCCCGAGGCCGCCAGGGCGCACCCTTGTCCAGCACTTCCCAAGGCCGCGCCCATCAAGTTGAGGAAGTCTATCGCTTCTAGCCCCCATCGCAGCCCTTTGGCCTCCCCCGATCTGCCGATCTGGGAAAAACCCACCACCATCTGCACCTCGGTTCCAAATTGGGCCGCCATGCCCGCCACCCAAGCGCAGGACACTTGGCAATCCCCGTCCGTGGTCAGGATGATCTGCCCCCTTGCCGCGGCAATTCCCTGGCTAAGGGCCGCCTTTTTCCCCAAGCCCGTCCCCCTCAGTAGACGCAGGCGCAGCGGACCACCGATGCTGGCCAGGACGCGGGCCGCAGTGTCATCGGCAGAGCCGTCATCGACCACGATCACCTCCAAGCACTGGGCCGGGTAGGTCTGCGCCGCCAACCCCTGCAGCAGGGTGTCGACGCGGCTCTCCTCGTCGCGCACCGCCACCACCACAGAGACCTGGGGGGTCCCCTGCCCAGTCGCCGGCTGCGGTGTTATGCCTCGCCAGAACCAGCAAAGGCCCAGGATATAGGCGGAGGTGACCAGAACCAACAGCGCCTGGAAGTCGGGCTGCCAGTCGCTCAGGAAGGTTTCCATGCGGGAGGGGGAAAAACGCTAACCGCGCAGCTCGTCGACCATCGAAAACATCCCGCGGTACCCCTCGGAACAGTTGCGGCACATGGGGATACCCAGGCGGTCGTCTAAAAGGCGCTGGCGGAAATCCATGTAGGCCCGACCCCGCCAGATTTGGCGGAAATCTCCGCCGGCAAAGGCCTTGCCCATCTCGAAGTCCACATCCTTGTCGAAACAGCAGGGCGCCACCGCGCCATTCCAGTTGACCATCGAGCTGTACCAGAGCACTTTGCAGCCACGGGCGGGCTGACCTTTGACTGCCAGTTCTCCCGCGGTCGAATCGTAACGGCGGAAGACTTCGCTGTCCGGCAGGAAAACCGCAGCCTCTTCCTGGGTGTAGACCTGGGCGGTCTTGACCAGGAACTTGTCCGCCCCCAGCTCGCGGGCCAGCCGCTCGGCTTCCTGCACTTCCCCTTGGTTGTGTTTAAAAACGATGAATTGGAGGTTGACCAAGGGGGTGGTCCGGCCCAGGTCTTTCTTGGCCTGGGTCAGCAGGCGTACCCCGGTGAAGACTTTCTCGATCTTGCCTCCTACCCGGTAGCGTTCGTAGGTCTCCTGGTCGACCCCGTCGAGGGAGACGATGATCTCGTCCAAACCGGCTTCTACCAGCGCACGGGCTTGCTCGGGGGTCCGGATATAATGGCCATTGGTGCTGGTGAGGGTGGGAATGCGCTTCTGGCGGGCATAACGCACCATCTCGGTGAAGCAGGGGTTGATGAAAGGCTCCCCCTGGTTCCACAACATTAACAGGATCAGCTTGTCGCCTACCTGGTCGATAAGGCGCTGAAAGTCCTGCAGGTCCATCTTGCCGCGCGGCCGGGTCATCTGACCGTTTCCAGATGGACAGAGGGGACACTTGAGGTTGCAGAAGTTGGTGGGCTCGACCATCAGCATAAAAGGCTGACCCCAGACCACCGGCCGACCGAGGATCCGCGACAGGCCCAAGGAGCTCAGGACCTTGGTGAAGTTCCACAGCCGTTTCCAGGAAAAGGCATACCCGTAGCGCTCTAGCAAACGTGGAATAACTTTGGGGCTTAGCAGAAACGCCATTTTCCTCCCGGGGAAACAGACCTCATTTCCAGCGGAACCGCCCCAGTCGCCCGACCAGGGTGAAAACCAAGACGTATGGAATATACAACACTTCGAGAAATGGCAAATGGCGCAAGAGTTTTCGCTCGCCAGGGCGCGGGGCGTAACGCCAGAGTAGGACTAGATCGGCGAGCCAACGCGTTCCCCAGATCACGAGAAAAAGCAGCTCCGCCCTTCCCAGCATTAGCTTGGTCATTCCCACCAGCAAGAGCAGATGGAAGAGATAGACTGCCGTACCCAGGAGCAATGCCGGCCCCTGGTAGTGCCCCGCCTTTGAAGCGTGCCTCAGTTTCTGCTGGAGGAGAGCCCCCCAGGTCTGGGGACCAGGGGCGCAATCGACCACACAGGAGTTGTGGACAATTTTCCAGGGCGTGTGGGCCACCAGGCGGAGAAAATACACGTCGTCCCCGCCGATCAGGTGGCCAATAGCAGAAAAGCCGCCTACCTGCTCGAAGACCCGCCGCCGGTACGCGAGATTCCGGCCGGTGCAGGAGAGCGGCCGGCCCATGCCCATGCTGCCAGCACCCAGGGCGCCCACCGCCAGATTGTCGAGGGCGAGAACACCCTGTCTGAGCCCGGGACTGGGCAGGGGAAAGGCGTGGCCGGCGACCAAACCCACCTGAGGACTGAAGAGGGCAACAGTGCGGCGCACCCAGTCCGGGGGAGGTTGACAATCGGCATCGGTGAAGAGCAGCAACTCCCCCTGGCTGGTCTCGATGCCGGCCGCCAGGGCACTTTTCTTGGGACAGCGGAAACGCGGTTCGCGACCAGCCCGCACCAGCTTCAACTGCTCACCGCAGCGCGCTTCGACCAAGCGGGCCGTCTGGTCCGTCGAGCGATCATCCACCACCACCACCTCCCAGATCCCGCCGTAATCCTGGGCCAGCAGGGCATCCATACAGGCGGCGATCTGGGCCTCTTCGTTGCGGGCTGCCACGATCACGCTGACCTGGGGACGGTCCTGGACGGTCTCGACCGGCTGCCGGCCAAGACCCATATTCAGCCACAGCAGCGCTGCCAAGTACACCGCGCCACTGCTCACGAGCAGAACCTCCCACAACCCCATGGCGCCTCAGTGCAGGCCGTAACGCAGTTCGAAGCTGAGATGTCCCTGACCCCCCTTGCCGTACCCCGTGCGGTTCTGCAGCGCCACGCCACTGCCCCACCGGGGGGGCAGTGGCACCCCCGAGCCCCATTCGTAGGCATACCCCGCACTGAGAAAGAGCGGCCACCGGCCCCGCCACCACAGCGTCCCCGCCACCGCGGTACGTCGGCTCACCTGGCCGTCGAGGAACTTCTTTTGCTCCCGTTCATCCCCAGGTCGCCAACCCAGGTTCAGATCCCCCCCCACATTGCGGATACTCCCGTCTGCCAGCAGTTCATTGTCGCCGTGCCGGGTGCGGCTCAGTCCCAGCTGAGTTCCCCATCCCCCGACGAATCGCCGGACCAGGTCCACCTGCCAACGGTCGCTGTTGGAACCCAGGCTGTGGCCCAGAGGCACGTCGAAGTGGCGAAAGGTATTGATGGGAAACTTGTGGGTGTAGATCCAGGGCTCGATGCGCACGTATTCGGCGCGGAGATCGGTATCCGCCAGTCCCAAGGGACTGGTCCACAGCGCCCCGGTCTGGATGGAAAACTTGTTGGCAAAATCGCTGGAGAAGATCCGCGCCTTTTTCAGGTCGTCGACCACATAGGCAAAATAGCCACGCAGCCCGTACCCTGGGTGGATATCGGCGTCCAAGCCCATCAGCACATTGTCCTTGTCGCCCAGATAGCTCTGGGCGGCCCAGTAGAACATCAGCGGATTGAGATAGGTGGGCTCCAAACCGCGATCCCCATACACCACCATCTCCTCAAAGCCCAGGTCCATCCAGGGGGCCACGGCCACCTCAAGTCGATGGGCGGCCAGGTATTTTGCCCGTTCCAGGGTCCGGGCGGTGCTGTTGACGATGTACGAGGCCTGCAGATCCCCGTCCCCCCCGCACACCGGCGAATCCGGCCGGTCCGGGCAGGGGCGAAGGAACCCGGTGACACTGACCAATTTGAAGGCCCCGTAGTGCGCTCTTAACCGGATCAGGTCGAAGGAAGGTGCGTTGTGGCTCAAACCCAGGTTGTCCCCGGGTCCAGGCCCCCAGCTGACCTCGTCCTTGCCCAACTCCAGGTCCACCGCCGACCAGGAGAAAGTCAAATAGGCGGTGCCTTCGTGGTAATCGACGACCCCCCCTTTGGGTTGGGGCAGTTCCAGCCGCCGCTCGTAGATGTCGTCGCGCAGGTAGTAATTCCGACTGCCCTGTTCCCGGCTCTGGACAAAGGAAATGCGGAAACCCACGCGCTCCATAAAATCGCCCTGCACCACTCCGCCCAGACGATTGCGGTAGATACCTTCGGAGTTGGCGCGGCCCCGGCCAGTGAAAAAGTCGCTCTGCTGGCGCACCAGACCATCCACCGCCAGTGTCCCCTGCGGGGCATGATATTGATACCGGCCCCTGGTGTTCGGGGGTGCGAATTCCGCCCGCAGTTGCCCCAGTTCCTCCCGATCTACCTCAGATAGCTCCAGTCCCTGTTTCTGCTTGCTGACCAGCGTGTCCAGGATGGAGGCCATCTCCCGCTGGCTCAGGGGTTTGATTCCGTCCCCAATGCCCTGCAGCACCCCGCGAGCCTCAAAACGCTCGACAAACCCGTACCCCCAATGGTCCAAAGGCACATTGACCGAAGGGTCGGCCCAGACCCGGCAACACAGGAGCAAGAGCCAACCTGTTGACAGTTTTTTCAGCGGCACCTAGTTTTCGATCCTCGGAGGAGAGATGATTATGAGCAGGATCACCCAGATTTCAGCCCGCGAGTTGCTCGATTCCCGGGGCAATCCCACCGTCGAAGTGGATGTGCTGCTGGCCAGCGGGCATCAGGGCCGGGCCGCCGTTCCCTCCGGTGCGTCTACCGGGGAACACGAAGCCCTCGAATTGCGCGACAAAGATCAGGGCCGGTACCTGGGCAAAGGGGTGCTGAAAGCGGTCCACAATATCACCACCCAGATCGCCCCGGCCCTTTCCGGAGTGGACGCCGCCGACCAGATCCTGGTCGACCACAAGATGATCGCCTTGGACGGGACTTCCGACAAGAGCCGGCTGGGGGCCAATGCCATCCTCGGGGTTTCGCTGGCCTGCGCCAAGGCAGCGGCGGCAGCGGCCGGCCTGCCCCTCTACCGCTACCTCGGCGGACCAAGCGCCAGGCTCCTGCCAGTACCGATGATGAACATCCTTAACGGCGGTTCCCATTCTGACAACAACGTCGATTTCCAGGAATTCATGGTGATGCCAGTCGGCGCACCCTCGTTCCGCGAAGGGCTGCGCATGGGCGCCGAGATCTTCCACCAGCTCAAGGCGGTGCTCAAGGAGAAAAAGCTCAATACCTCGGTGGGTGACGAGGGCGGATTTGCGCCGAACTTGGGCTCCAACGACGAAGCCCTCGAAGTGATCGTCGAAGCCATCACCCGGGCCGGTTACCACCCAGGACAGGATGTGCTGCTGGCGCTGGATGTCGCTTCCAGCGAGCTGTACGCGCATGGCCAGTACACCTTCAGGTGGTCCGACGGCAAAGCGCGTTCCTCAGAGCAGATGATCCAGTTCTACCAGGAATTGTCCGGGCGCTACCCCATCATCTCAATTGAGGACGGACTGGCCGAGGACGACTGGGAAAGCTGGGCACGGCTGACCACCGCCCTGGGGCAAAAACTGCAATTGGTCGGTGACGACCTGTTTGTCACCAACACCGAGCGCTTGAAACGGGGCATCCGCGCCGGGGTGGCCAACTCCATCCTGGTTAAAGTCAACCAGATCGGCACCCTTACCGAAACGCTGGCGGCGATAGAGATGGCCGAGAGGGCCGGCTATACTGCGGTGATCTCCCATCGCTCCGGGGAGACCGAAGACACCACCATCGCCGATCTGGCAGTGGCGGTCAACGCCGGCCAGATCAAGACCGGCTCAGCCTCGCGCACCGACCGCACCGCCAAATACAACCAGCTGCTGCGCATTGAGGAGGAGTTGGGCACCCAAGCCCAGTATCCCGGGCGTGAGGCGTTCTATAACCTGAAAACCTAAGCCGGGGCACTAGACCACTGGGGCCGGGGTTTGGGGTCTAAGGTGCCGGCTCCACCAGCCGATCAGACGCAGACAGAGCTGCCCGGCGGCCACGGCCCCCAGCAGCGCGATGCCCGCCTCTGCGGGTAAAATTCGCATCAGACTGGCCGCCAGGGCCAGTCCCACATCGTCCAGATCGATGCCGCCGGCCGGCACTGGGCGTTGGCCCCGGTGGGGTCGTTCTGCCGGGACATAACGCACCTCCAGACGGCTGCTCAACCGGGCGGCCAGTCGCAGCACCAGCACCAGTAGCGTCGCCCAGGCAAAGACGCCCAAGTTGACGCCACCTGCCAACACCCCCTCGCCGAGGAACCAACCACAGCCAAAGAGAAGGGCGCTCTGGGCAAAACCATAACTCCCGGACATGGCCTCCAGGATGTCCAGCCGGCGCAGGGTGGCATTGATCAGCCAGGCACCCGCCAGCAGCCCCACCCAAAGGGGTTCCAACCCCAGCGCCGCGGCGACGCCCCCCCCTAAGAGCACCACTCCGGCCAGCAGATAACAGATCACCCAGCCATCGAACTGGTCGCGGGTGGCGAGGTCCCCCAACAAACCAATCAGGCACCCCAGCAAGGTGCTCCAGCACAGCTTGCCTACTGGGCTGTCCACCGTCAGGTTATGTTGGACAAATTCCAGGGAGGCCAGCGGGAAGGCATCACCGTGCAGCTGGCTAATGCCCAGTGCCGCCAACATCGCACCGCAAAGGGCCGCCAAAGGGGGACGCCCCGCCTGCTGTTCGGCGCCGGCAGCGGAGATCCCCACCATACAAATGCCGCAGACCACCTCGAGCACTGACCCGCTGAAGTAGATGGAGCCAACTTGGGGAAATTGGTTGACTATAAAGGCGGCAAGCAACACCGCGGCCATGGCGAGGCCTGCCTGCCCTCCCTCTATTAGGAGCCCCAGGAACCGGTGTTGGTATTCGCGACGGAGGTCGAAGGTGCAGCCGGCGGCTAAGCCAATCCACCCACCACAAAAAACCAGGACCACCGAAAGGAGCGCTGCAAAGGAAGGGGCCAGTTGGGGCAGGAAGGTGTATCCAGACACCACCCCGGCCAGGCCATAGTGCAACCGGGGAGCGGTGAGGGGTGCCCAGAACTCGGTTCCCAGGTGCCTGGCCTGCCGTGCCAGCATCCGGAGTCCTGCGATCAGAACCAAGCCCAGGCCAAAACGCCCCAGATCGATGAGGTCGGGGGCCATCATCACCTGTGAGGGATTGCTCAGAAAGGCAGGTCGTCGTCGACCATCGGTGCCCCCCCGGGAGGACCGGCGTCACTACTACCAGGAGCCCCGGCACCTGGATGCCCCGTGTCCCCAGTGTAACCGGTATCCCCGCCCCTCCCGTCGAGCATCTGCATATCGTCGACGACAACCTCCGTCATGTACCGTTTTTGCCCGTTGGGGTCATCCCAGGAACGGGTCTGCAAGCGACCCTCCACATAAATCTTACTGCCTTTCTTGAGGTACTGGCCAGCGATTTCCGCCAACTTGCGCCACAGCACCAGGCGGTGCCATTCGGTGCGCTCCTGCTTTTGACCGCTGACCTTGTCGGTCCAGCTCTCCGAGGTAGCCAAGCTGAAATTTGCGACCGGCGCCCCGCTAGCCGTGTACTTAACCTCCGGGTCAGAGCCGATGTTGCCAATCAGAATGACCTTGTTGACACCGCCGCGCGACATAAGTAGCACTCCGATCGAAAGAATGGAGAGGATGGGGTCCGCCCTCCGTAATACACTACCGGTTTCGGGGGATCATATCTTAATACTGTCGGCGAACCGAGTCAAGCACAAGCAAGATTTGACACCTCCCATTCCGCACCTAGATTTCACCACATGGCGAAGTTCAAACTTCTTTTTGTCGATGACGAGGTCGATTTCCTCAGCACCATTGAGGAGTTTTTCTCCGGCCTGGGGTATACCGTCGTCACGGCCAGCAATGGCCCGCAGGGCCTGCTGCGCCTGAAAGAGACCCTGCCGGACTTGGTTTTTCTCGATATCTCCATGCCCCACATGGACGGCAGCGAAACCCTACGACTTATCCGCGAGCTCGACCCGAAAGTCCAGGTGATCATCGTCTCCGGGTACGCTTCGGAAAACCTGGCCAGGGAATTGTTGGCCCAGGGGGCCTACGATTTTTTCCAGAAACCCATCGACCTGTTCCAACTGCACCACACCATTGAGCGCCTATTTATGCTCAAGGATCTGGCCGAATACTGAGCGACCAGGCCGAAGATGAGTCAAGTCACTCCTCAGAAAACGGAAACTGCTTGACTTTCCCAGCCGCCCTTCTTATTTTAAAAAAGACTTGCTGATGACTAATTTGCGACTGGGTCTCCCCCCTGCCGCAAAGACAAACTGCTCTCTTCAGCCTGTTGTTTTTTGGTTCTAAGACCTCCGAATCCTCCCCCCGGTTTTTGTCTCTGCGCCACCGCACTCCCCACTGTTATTGAGCCACGACTTTCACTCCTCCAATTTGCGATTGTCGGCTGGGGCCCTGCAGCCTGGTGGCAATCCTTTGCATCTCGGGTCACTGCCTTATGAGCGGATCACCTATCGTCGTCCTCGACATCGGCACTGCCAAAGTCCTCTGCATGGTAGGCGAAATGCAGCCCGATGACCAACTGAAAATCCTGGGCATGGGTAGCAGCCCCTGCCGCGGTCTGCGCCGCAGTTCCATCATCGACATGCCCAAGGTGGTAGAAGCCATCTCAGCGGCGGTGGCTGAGGCCGGCCGGTCGGCGGGCTTGAAGATTACCGGTGCGTATATGGGAGTGGCCGGCGAGAGCGTTTCTGTCCATACCAGCCGCAGTACGGTCGCCATTTCCGGCACCTCCACCCCCATCGACGACAGCGATGTTCAGCGCGGCCTGGCTGCCACCGAGCAGGCTTTGCCGGCGGGCAACTCCATCCTCCTCCACCGTTTCATCCAGAGCTATGCGGTGGACGGCGAATACGTCCAGAATCCCCTCTGGCTGCACGGCAATAAACTCGAGATCGAGACCCTCAGTATCCTCGCCTCCCGCCAGGCCTGCACCACCCTGCAACGCGCCGCCGAGGAGGCCGGGGTGGAGATCGCCGGCTTTATTCATGAGACCGTGGCTGCCTCGACTGCCCTCATTTCCCCGGACGAACGGGAAATGGGAATCGCCCTGCTGGATATCGGTGCGGGCACCTCCGATCTGGCTATCTTTCGCGGACAACTGCGCCACCTGGCTGAGATCCCCTTTGGCGGGGACGATCTCACCAAGGACCTCTCGGTCGTTCTCAACATGTCACCGCGCGAAGCGGAACAACTCAAACAACAGCACGGTTATGTGTGTAGCCGTGCGGAGAAGGCCGACCAGAACATCACCTTCAATACCACGGCCGGCCGTCCCCATACCATCAGTCAGCACCAACTCAAGGAAATCATCGAAGCCCGCCAGCAAGAGATCTTTGAGTTCGTGCGCCAGGAACTGGACCTCAACCGCTACGGGCAGAAATTGGCCGCCGGCCTGATTCTCACCGGCGGCGGGGCAATGCTCGAGAACATCGCCCAACTGGGCGAGGAGATTCTCGGGATTCCGGTGCGGGTCGGTTCAGCGCACGAATTTTGCGCCACCGAAGGCTTGGGGGACCCTCAATACGCCACCGCCGTCGGCCTTATTCGTTTTGCCCTCGACGAGGAGCATCAGGAGACCTCCCTGACCCCAGCCCCACAATCGGGCAAGAAGTTCCTGGATAAACTGGCCCGCATTTTCAGCTTTATGTGACCGTCACTGGATGGTTTGACAGTCGAGGCCACACCCGTCTATATTTTTTGGCCTACCCATCCTCGACTCCAGCCACCCTAGCTCAGTTGGTAGAGCAGCTCACTCGTAATGAGCAGGTCTCCGGTTCGATTCCGGAGGGTGGCTCATAAAAAAGGCATCCAGTTGGCACCGGATGCCTTTTTAAATTATCCTCCCGGGGTTGCCTGCTGAAGCCTCATTGATTTATTATTGAGATCACATCCCTTTGTTTGTCCAAGGATGTGCGATGGGTCTCAAATACCTGCTCTCGCCTCAGGTAATCTGCTGCATCATCATCCTGGGAATGCTCGTGCTTATCATCCGCTCCATCCTGCTCTATTCCCGCCATATGAGCGAACTTCAGCCCCGCCTGACGCACCTGGATCGCGAGATCCGCAACCGGCAGGAGGGCATGGCTGATCGCAAGAAAGCAGTAGCAAAATTGACCGCAATTGTGACACCGAAGCAGGAAAAAGAAGGGCTCCTTCATTCATATTACGAGGAACTCAGAAACATCGAAGTCGGAGAAGAAAAGCGGGCTCTCGCCCAGAAGCAGGCTTCTGAGGCCGAGAAAAAGGTGCGGATTTCCCGCAAGAAGATGGGCATCTCAGGGGTTTCAGAGTCGATAAAATGCGTTTGCGGTATCCCAGAACAGCTGCCGCTGTTCCGCGGTGCTGGCTCCCTTCACCGCCTCTTGAACCACCTCCAACCACCGCTGATAACTGGCCGCCAGGGTAATCACCGGCCAGTCGCTGCCGAACATCAGCCGGCCAAAACCGAAACAATCGATCACCTGGTCCAGGTACGGACGCAGGTCCTCGGCCTTCCAGCTGGTCCAATCGGCCTCCGTCACCATGCCCGATACCTTGCACCACACATTGGGTAGCGCCGCCAGCTCCCGCAACTGGGCCTTCCACGGGTCCATGATCCGGTCCTTGATGGCGGGCTTGCCGATATGATCGAGGACGAAGTTCACCTCCGGGACTTGCCGCACCAGCTCGATGGCTGCCCCCAACTGAGGATGGTAGATGCAGATATCGAAGGAGAGTCCGAGTGGAGCCAGCTTGCGCACCCCGGCCACAAACTCCGGGCGCGCACAGAAGCGCACATCAGCTTCGCTCTGGATCAGCCGGCGGATGCCTTTAAGTTTGGGGTGCTTCCCCAGTTTTTCGAGGAATTCGTCCAGCCCGGCCTCTTCAACCGGCGCCCAGGCCACCACCCCGGCCACCGGCCCTTCGGCATCGGCCATGGACAGGATCCAGCGGGTTTCCTGGATGCCGAAAACAGGTTCGACTTCGGCCTGGACATGCACAGATTGGGTCACGCCGGTGCCCTTGATCACCTCTTCGTAATCGCGCAAGATAAAATCGCGATCGAGGGCAGGCATTTGCTTGAGCCACTTGTAGTTGAAGCGACCCCGATCCCAGAGGTGGTGATGGGTATCGATGATTTCCATTGGTGGACCTCCTACGCTGAAAGGTATGTGTTCACATGAGTCCGGCCGACCTTCCCGTTCTCAACGCCAGCCTGAACACCCTCAGTTTCATCCTGCTGATCCAAGGTTACCGCCGCATCCGGAGAAAAGATCGCGAGGGCCACCGGAAGTACATGCTCTGCGCCCTAATTTCCTCGACGCTGTTCCTCGTCTCCTATCTGGTCTACCACTACCTGGTCGGCTCGGTTCCCTATCTCCGCCATGACTGGACCCGCCCCCTCTACTTCGCCATCCTCATCCCCCACGTGATCCTCGCCGCCGGCATGGGTCCCTTTATCGTCGTCCTGGTCTGGCGGGCCTGGCACGCAGATTTTTCCCGCCACCGCCGCTTGGCCCGCTGGGTATGGCCGGTATGGATCTATGTCTCGGTCACCGGCGTGCTTGTCTACCTGATGCTCTACCAGCTCAATCAGGCCTCCGGCCTGCGGTAGACGATCCACACCGCCACCGCCAGCATCAGCCCCCCCCAGCCGACGCTGACCATCAGTGCCTGGACAAAATCCGCATCTGCCAGCAGGGGGCCCAGTTCTTGGTAGAAACATTTTCGGACCAGAACTTGGGCGTAAAACACCGGATTGCAGCGCATGGCAAAAGCCAGCCACTCCGATGCACCCTCCACCGGAAACAATGCCCCGGAGATCAACCAGAGCGGGATCATCACCACACTCATAACCGCATGGTAGCCGGCGGTGCTGTCCATCAGCCAGGCGACGGCGAAGCCCATGCCGGTGAAACCCATGCCGATCAAGAAAAAAAGCACCAACAGGTCGGCGACCATGCCGGCCGTCAGCGGGATACCCGCCAGCGGGGCGAAGCAGAGAAAGATCACCGCCTGGACCATGGCGATGACGGTACCGCCGGCCACTTTACCCAATACCAGGCTGAGCCGGCTCACCGGGGCTACCAGCACCCCCTGCAGGAAGCCGGCGTTGCGATCTTCGATGAGGGTGATGGTGGAGAAAATGGCGGCGAAGAGCATCAGCATCAACACGATGCCGGGAAAAAAGAACTCGCGATACCCTACTCCGCTACTGCCCATGCTGAAGCTCTGGGAAAAGCCAGCACCCATGAAGAGCCAGAAGAGCAAGGGTTGGACCAGGCTGCCGAAGAGCCTAACCGGCTGGCGCACAAAACGCAGCACTTCCCGATGCGCCAACACCCAAATACCAATCACGCTTTTACCTCCTCGGCCCGCAGATGTTCACCCGTCAGCTGGACGAAGACATCGTCTAGCGAGGGATGGGCCAGGGAGAGCGACTTGATCCTTCCAGCGAATCGTTCCATCAGCGCGTCCAGACTGGTAGGGCCGGTCAGCGTCAGGCGCACTGACTGATCGACGAGCCGTGGTTCAAGACCCAGAAAACTGCCTATTTCCCGGCCCAGGGTCTGGGGGTCTTCCCCCCGGATCTGCAATACGTCGGTGCCAATACTCTGCTGCAAGTGCCCGGGAAGGTCATAGGCCAAAAGTCGACCGCGGTGCAGGATGGCCACCCGGTCGCAGTCCTCAGCCTCTTCGAGCAAATGGGTGGTGAGCACCACCGTCATCGGCGCCTCGCGGCGCAGGAGCTCTACCTGGTGCCAGAATTCCCGCCTGGCCACCGGGTCCAGACCCGTGGTCGGCTCATCGAGGATGAGCAGCGGGGGCTGGGAGAGCAGGGCCCTGGCCAGCTCGACGCGGCGCGCCAACCCCCCGGACAGGGCGCCGACCAGGGTGTTCCGTCTGTCAGCTAGTCCCAAGCGGTCTAACAACACACGGGCCCGTTCTGCCAATAGGGTGCCGGGAATGCGGTACAACATGCCGGCGGCCCGCAGATTCTCCCATACCGTCATCTTGATATCCAGCGCCGGCTTCTGAAAGACCACCCCGATCTGCCTTCTGACCTGATCTGCCTGCCTGTACACGTCCATGCCGCCGATAAACACGGTGCCCTGATCCGGCTTGAGGGCGGTCATCAGAATCCGCAACAGCGTGGACTTCCCGCTACCATTGGGTCCCAACAGGGCGACTTTTTCGCCTGCCTGAACCTCCAGACTGACCTCGATCAATGCTTGCTCGGGCACCGTGGTGCGAGTGCCCGGATAGGTGTGCGTAAGGCCGACTATTTTGATGATGGCTGAGCTGGACAAAGGCACCTCTTCGGAAAGGCAAGAGCTATGGTATAATTCGGTTCCTAATAACGGGATTAGCCATCCGAAGCGTCAAGGACCGTGCGGTGGACGGCATTATGTAATATAAATCTATAGATTGTTCCTACTTCTCTTCACCCCACCGCGCTGACCATGGCTGACGAACTCTCAGACGGGGAAATCCAAGATCTGATATCGGTTGGTAAACGCCGCCCCCCATCGGCAGCCCAGAACACCGACCGGACGCCATTGGGTTACGATTTCAAGCGGCCGCAGCACCTGAACAAGGACCAGTTGCGGTTGGTGGAGAACATCCACGAGCAGTTTGCCCGGCTCTTTTCTTCTTCGCTGGCCTCTTCGATGAGAATGGTGGTGGATGCAGATCTGGCCTTCATCGACCAGATCATGTACAGCGAATTTGCCATGGTCCTGCCCAAACCCTGCTCCGCCTACAGTTTTACCATGACGCCCTCCGGCCACCGGGCAGTCTTGTCCTTTGCCCCTTCGCTGCTGATGGCCCTCATTGACCGGGCCCTGGGTGGCAAAGGCTTGGGGGTTGTCGAAGAGGGACGGGCGCTGACCCAGATTGAGGTGGGCATCGTCAACAAGTTGGCCAGCCGGGTGATTGCCAACATCGAAGCAGCCTGGGAAGCCCGAGCCCCTATCGAGATCACCGACCTGGTCCTCGAGACCAGTCCGGAATTCATTCAGGCTGCGGCACCGGGAGAAGGAGTGGTGGTGGTCGCCATCGAAGCCAACGCCAACCGTTCCAGCGGCCTGGTGCAGTTGTGTTACCCCCTCAGCGTGTTGGAGCCGCTGCTGCCCAAACGGGTGAGCCACCTACCGGCCCGGACCAAACAAACCACAGCGCAGAAAAACCTCCAGACCCAGGCCCTCGGCAAAGTCAAGCTCTCCGTAGTCCTCCAGTTGGCCAAAGGCACCCTGTCGCTAACCGAGGTGGCCCAGTTGCGCCAGGGCGATACCGTCAGCTGGACACGGCGAAAAACGAACCCGCCGTGGTTATCATCGGCGACCGGCCCAAATTCCTCGGTCGTCCGGGCTTGCACCAGGGCCGGCGCGCAGTCCAGATCCTCAAAACCATTGACCCTCAGGAGGAGGACCTCTACCGCTGAGGGGCCCATCGGGCACGCAACACCATTCAGACACGGCTTTTCTCCTTTCCTGCCGATATAAATAGAAGAATCGGCCGCATTCCCGGCGGCCGCCCCAATGGTGTATGGACCCCTACTCTAATTTTGTCCAGCGTTTCCGCCTGATCCTGCCTTTCCTGATGTTCTGGTTCGGAGCCGGGATTGCCCTCGCGTGGTGGAATCCCTATCCCCGCCTGATGCTGACCGTAGCTCTGGGCATCAGCCTGGGCATCTTGCTGCTGGGACCCTATGCTGCCGCCGCACTCTACATGCTGCGCCTGCAGGATATCTGGCAGGGCCACCTGCGCTGGCGCTACTGCCCTGCTGGGAACGGTGATGGGACACGACGCCACTCTGGCGGTGTTGGAATTGAAGACGACTCCAGGCGCCCGGCTCGACCGCTGGATGGTGTTGCTTTTCCCGCTGACCATCGGCCTGGCGGTCCTGGGCGGCTACTGCAGTCTGGGATTCGGCACCGGTTCGTACCGCTTCCTCGCCGCGCTTCTCGGCTGAAACTATGCCCGCCTCGCTGACCAAACATCTCGAACAGTGCCTAAAAGGGGTGGTGATTGGCCCCCCCTCTTTTTGACCCAGCCGGACGCCACCCCTGCATGGTGGTCTATCCACTCTTCCCCAAACACTTCGGCCCTGACCCCACCACCATCCTCACGCTGACTGAGGGACTGAGCCGGGGGGTGCGCCTGCGGGACTCCGGGCAGGTGGACCGCGTACATGTGGAGAACCCACTGGCCGCCTCCATCCTAGTGGGTGAATCCGAGGTGTTGATCGGCGAGACCCAGACCCGGGCTCTGCAGGTCAGTTGCCAGATCTCCCCTGGCCAACGGGTCTCCCTGCCGGTCAATTGCATCGAGGAACGCCGGCTGACCGAGTACCAGGCCGAGTTCACCCAGGCCGATATCTGCCCGTGGAAGCTGCGCAGCTTCAAACTGGAGCAACTGTCCAGGCATGGGGAGACCCATCAACATCGGATCTGGGACCGGATCGAATCCTACCTGCAACACGCCGAATCAACCTCCCCCACGGCCGATCTGCGCGCCGTTTACGGCACCCATTCCTTTGAACTCAACGCCCTGCGCCATCGCTATCCCCTGCACCCAGGCCAGATCGGCGCTGCCTGTGCCCTAGGTCAGAACCTCTACTTGGAACTCTTCAACGCCCCCGAATTGCTGGAAGACCGGTACGATCTACTGCTGAAAAGCGCCCTGGTCGAGGCCGTGGTCACCCCGCAGGACCAGATATCCCCTCCCGGGGTGCTGCGGGCCTTCCTCGACCAGTTGCCCGCAGCCGGCCGGGCCAGCCGATTGATTCAGACCGCCAGCCACCGGGGCAAGGGACGGTCGGCGGTGTTTACCGGCCAGGGTATCACCGGCATGGCGCTGATGGCCGACGAAGAGGTTGTCCACCTCTGTGCCCACCTGCGCTGCTGGGGAAAGACCCAGCCTTTTCCGGTGGTGAAACCCCAGTTTGACCAGGCTTGCGCCGACTGGGGCGAAACACCCTTTCTCGCACAACTAGCCCAGGACTACCGCTCTAGGAGGCGCCGGTACCAGTCCTTCAAAGACCAGCTCGAACCCCTTACCTCAACCCTGCCGAAGGATGCAGGCGGTCGCCTTGCCATCCTCACCGAGGAACTGGAACTCCGCGCTCCCCCTCCCCGTCCCCTGGCCCCAGCCCTCCATCATTTTTTTCTCCGATTGTTCGAACGACATTGATCTCCTCGGAAGTGCTTGACAGCACTGCCGTTCGCGTTTATATCATAGACATTTACACCCATGCGCCTCTCCCCGTCCTTGCCCTCAAGAGCCCATGACCCAGGCCGTCCCGACTGCGGCAAAGAAATACCTCCAGAACGGGATTTCGCTGGTACTTCTGGTTTTGATCGCTCCCATGGTGGTGTGGTGGGACCTGAGCCGCCCCACCGGCCTGGTCGCTCCGCTCGAAATCACTATTTCGCCCGGAATGACTGCCTATGACATTGGGGCCCTGCTCAAGGAGAAGGGGCTGATCCGCAACGCCACCGTCTTCGCCTGGGCCGCCCGTTTGCACGGCCAATCCGAAGACCTGGAGGCCGGCATCTATCTGCTCAAGGGCACCCTCACCACCCCCGATATCCTCCGAGAGCTACTCCGGGCACCCCTGCAGCTCAAGCGGGTCACCATCCCAGAAGGCCTTGCCAGTCCCCAGATCGGGCTGCTCCTGCAACAGAACGGCCTGGCGGATTCGGCCCGTTTTGTTACCCTGGTACACGACCGGAATTTCACCCGCAAACTGGGCATCGATGCCCCCTCTCTCGAAGGCTACCTCTTCCCCCAAACCTATATGTTCAACCGCACCACCACCGAGGAAGAGATCATCCGCCGCATGCTGGAGGAATTCGACAAGGTGTTCACTGGGTCTTTCTACGCCCGCCTGGACAGCCTGAAACTCTCCCTCAACCAGGCTCTCACCGTGGCCTCCATCGTCGAACGCGAAGCGGTGGTGCAAAAGGAACGCGCCCTCATCGCCGGTGTCTTCCTGGCCCGCCTGGAACGCAGCATGATGTTGGAATCCTGCCCAACCGTCGAATACGCCATGGGCTACCACAAGGAACACCTCGAGAATGCCGATCTCGAGATCGACTCCCCGTACAACACCTACAAGTATCCCGGTCTGCCCCCTGGGCCCATTGCCAACCCCGGCCAGGCGTCGATCCAGGCGACCCTCTTTCCGGCCAAAACGGACTATTTATATTTTGTTGCCCGCGGGGACGGCACCCACGTCTTTAGCCATACCAACGAACAACACGAGGCGGCCAAACGGGCCATCCGCAACGGCGCCCGCCTCTGATCTGGTTCTTGACAGGGTCGCTCTCGCTGCTATTTTGTGGTCGCACCTTTCCCAAACTAGGCAGCCGCAGAGGGCTGCCCCTACTCTTCCCCCCCAATCCGAACGCCCTATGTCCATTCTAGACGGACTCAATCCGGCTCAGCGGCAGGCGGCGCAGAGCACCTCCGGCCCGTTGCTGATCCTTGCCGGCGCTGGTTCCGGCAAGACCCGGGTGCTGACCTACCGCATCGCCCACCTGGTCTGCGAACTGGGGCTTCCTCCCTGGAACCTGCTGGCGGTGACCTTCACCAACAAGGCGGCCGGGGAGATGCGTTCGCGGGTTGAGGCGCTGGTCGGGGAGGCCGCCAAAAACCTGTGGATCGGCACCTTCCACGCCATCTGCGCCCGCCTATTGCGCCAGAGCGCCGAGGCCTTTGGCCTAGACCGCAACTTCACCATCTACGACGAAGAAGACCGCCGGGCCCTAATGCGCCGGATATTGGAGGAATTACGCATCCCCGAACGCGACCTGGCCCCCCGCGCCGCCATCGCCCAGATCAGCCGCGCCAAAAACGCGATGATTGATCCGGCCCTTTTTGCCCAGGAGGCCGGCTTCCAGCGCCAGACCATCGCCCAGGTCTACGCCGCCTACGAGGTGGAACTGCGCCGCAACCACGCCTTTGACTTCGACGACCTGATCGCCGAGCCGGTGCGCCAGCTGCAGCGGCACCCCGAGGTGCTGGCCCGCTACCAGGAGCGTTTTCACCACGTGCTCGTCGACGAATACCAGGATACCAACCGCCCCCAGTACCTGCTGGCCTCGATGCTCGCGGCCGGACACCGCAACCTGTGCGTGGTGGGTGACGACGACCAATCCATCTACCAATTCCGGGGCGCTGACCTGCGCAATATCCTCGATTTCGAACGCGACTACCCAGACGCCAAGGTAGTGCGCCTGGAACAGAACTACCGCTCCACCGCCCGCATCCTGCAGGCGGCCAACGCGGTGATCGGCCACAACCACAACCGCAAAGGGAAGGAGCTGTGGACCCAGGGGCCTGAGGGGGAGTCCCTGCATCTGGTGGAATGCGCCGACGACCGCGGCGAAGCCCGCTTTGTGGTGCAGACCATCACCCGCTTGGTGCGCCTAGAGGGATTGGCCCCAGGTCAGGTGGCGGTGTTGTACCGCACCAACGCCCAATCCCGCGCCCTTGAGGAGGAATTGCAGCGCTCCGGACTGCCCTATATCATCGTTGGCAGCACCCGCTTTTACGAGCGCAAAGAAGTCAAGGACGCCCTGGCCTACCTGCGCCTGCTGGCCAACCCCGCCGACGACCTGAGCCTGCTGCGCATCATCAATATGCCCCGGCGCGGCATCGGCGACACCGCCCTGTCCCACCTGCAACTCTTCGCCCAGCAGCAGCAGTTGGGCCTCAGCGCCGCGCTCAACCAGCTGGCCGAGGTGCCGGAACTCAACCCGCGCAGCCGCAAGGCCATGGAGGAATTCGCCGGCCTGATCAATCGCCTGGGCAAGTCCAAAACAGCGCTGGATCTGCCCGCCCTGGGTCAGGAGGTGCTGGAGGAGAGCGGGTACCTGGACATGCTTCAGGAGGACAACTCCCCGGAAGCCGAGGCCCGGCGCGAGAACCTCGAACAACTGCTGGCCTTCATGAACGAATTCAGCCAGGAACAGGAGGAGCCCACCCTCGAAGCCTTCCTCGAGGTGATCGCTCTGATGGCCCCCGACGACGGGGTTGGCCAGCCACCGGGGCGACAGGACGCCGTCTCGCTGATGACCCTGCACAGCGCCAAAGGCCTAGAGTTCCCGGCGGTTCTGCTCTGCGGCATGGAGGAAAACCTCTTCCCCACCTCCCGGGCAGTGGAAGAAGAAAAGAGCCAGCGCAATGGACAGGCCATCGAGGAGGAACGACGCCTCTTCTATGTGGGCATCACCCGGGCCGAACGTTTCCTCTGGCTGACCTGTGCCCGCCAGCGCTTCACCTACGGTTCGCTGGTGGAGGCCACGCCATCCCGTTTCCTGGCCGAGATCCCGCCCCAACTTCTGGAGCTGGAGCAACACGGTCCCAGACCGGCGCCACATCGCCAGGCCAAAGAGCAGTTCAAGGCCACGCCCCCAACCAGAAAATCCTTCAGCGAAGCGCCGGCGCCCAAAAAAGTGGGCATCCACTACGTTCCCGAACCAGAAGCGGAGTTTGCCGAGTCCGTGGAAGGCGAGGGGTTTCTAGCGGTGGGCAGTTGGGTCCTGCACCCCAGCTGGGGGCGGGGGAAAATCCTGGCCTGCGACGGGGAAGGGGCTCAACATCGCCTATCCATCCGCTTCGGCACCCAGGTCAAACGGGTGATGGTGGCTTATGCCCAGTTGGAACCGGGATAAAAAATACGCAACGCCCCAACGTATGGGACGTTGCGCAGGCTGGGCAGGGGAAAACACTCAGGGGGAAAAACCAGAGCTAAACCTCACCTTACCAGGGCCATGGCCTTTGCCTGGCTGAGGGTTCCCGCCTGCAATCTGGTGAAGTACACCCCGCTGGCCGCGTTGTACCCGGCTGCATCCCGCCCATCCCATAGCTGCTCATAGGTCCCCACCTCTAGGTTGCCTTCCACCAAGGTGCGCACCCGCTGACCCGCGGCGTTGAACACCTCTAGGCGAACGGGACCGGCCTGCTGCAGGGTAAACCGTATATGGGTCACCGGGTTGAAGGGATTGGGGTAGTTGTCCAGGAGCGCAGAGGCCACCGGCAAGGTTGAATGCTCCTCCTCGACCGCAGTCACCCCTTCACCGGGCAGGAGAAACTCGATGCCGGGCAGGCGGTCCCCGTCCTGGTCCACGAGATGGGCGGAGAGCATGGTGTCGCCGGTGAAGTTGCCAACCTTGATCAGCAGGCGGTTCTCCCCTTCCTCTATGTGAATGGGGATGCGATTACCAGCCAGGATGAAGGTGCGCCGGGAGGGGTTCTCAAAGATCACCTCCCCATTCAGCCACACCTTGGCCCGCTCGTCGTACCCCATCCACAAGAATCCGTCCTGGGCCTGGGGGGACTGGATGAGGGTGAAAGCATAATTGGTGGATTCAGTGCCTTTGCCGTGCAACTCCCCCAGTTCGAGTAATTCGGCGCTGTACCCAAGGTGCTCGATACGGTCCCAGAGTAGGTCGCCGGCACTCTGCCCTTCTACTGGTTTGAGGCTGGCCTCTCCTGGCAGGTATTCCCTGGCGATGTCCCCCCCAGTGAAGGGGCCGGCCACCAGCCAGCGGCGGATGCCCCTGCCGTAGAAAATCCCCCTTTTGGAACCGCCGCGCGATTTGACGAAGTTGTGCTGCACACTCTGAGCTGGGCGGCCGACTACCTCGATGTTGTTCACGTTTAGGGTGCCGAACCCCTTAACCGCCGCCAGGTACAGGGCTTCGAGGTCCAGGGGGTTGAATCCCATCACCTCATTGGCGATAGCTTCGGTGGCCACTGGGTCGCTGCCGGCCACGATGACGTTGTGCTGCACATTCTGCCCCCATTGCGGTCCGTCGCCCTCGGTCCCCCACAAACCCTCGATGATCGTGTACACGGCAGGATTATAGGAGTACAGGTCGATGTAGCCGTGTTCGGGGTTGTTCTGGTAGTGCTGGGCTTTTGAGGTGTTGTCCCCATAGGCGCGCGAGGCCAGGGTGCCCACGTAGTTCTTCAAGCCCAGGGTGGTGCCGTAGATCGTGGTTTTCATCGCCGGTATGGAGATGATCTTGTCGGCGTCGAGGATGGGCTCGGGCATGATGAAATCCTTGCGAAAGGTGCCGGTGCCCTCCTGGTGGAAACCGAACTGCGCCCCAGGGTAATCCAGCACCCGCACCCCCAGCCGCTGGATCGCCCCTCCAGGTACGGGTTCGCGGCGGTAGGAGGCGTAATTCAGATCCACAGTGTCCACCAGGGTGGCACGGCCCTTGAATCCCTCCAGGATCTTGATATAGGACAGGTTATCGAATTCTGGGTAGGTGGCCGACCAGCCGTCCTCCACGGCATTGGTGGGAAAGCCGGGTTCCCCACGGCGGGGGGACTCGGCCCCTCCCTCGGCGATGGTGATACGCCGGGGGCCCACCTGCTCGATCAGGTAATTGATGACACTCTTCACCACTCGCTGGTCGGTGAGTTGGCCGGGGTGTTCGAAGCCATCGCTAAAATACGCCGAACTGGGATTGCCGCGGTTGGTGACGATATTGACCTTGAGCAAAACCCAGTCATCCCTGGTGATCACCTCGCGGATGGACCGGCCCGATTGATCGAGGTCGAGAGCCCGGCGCACCAGGGCATCTACTTGTTCGTAGCTGAGCGGCGCGTCCAGGGGGGCCGGCTGGGGCAACTCCTTGTCGATGGAGGCCGAAACGGCCACTGCCGGATGGCCCTCTCCCAGGGTGAGGGTCCCCGGCCGCAGAATGGGCAGCCCCTCCACCTGCAGGGGTCCCTCGGCCTCCTGCTGGGATTCGGCAGACCCCACAAAGAGGGTGTGCACCTGATGCGAGTATAGATCCCACCCGACTAGTCCGGCCAATAACAAGCCGATACTGATATAGGTGGTCGAACTCCGCGACGGGTTCTCTTTTTTCATGGTGCCTTCCCTTTCGATAAACAGCGCGTTTGTCTTAATTAATACATAGGGATATCAAAAGCAACTCAGCGTTTCTCAACGGCCTCCTATGTATATCCCCTGCCCCGCCTTCCTGCTCTGGCTGACCCTGGCCCTTTGCCTCTACCCAGGAGAAGGTGACTGGCTCCAAGCCTCTAGTCGCAACCTAGCCCCAGATGCCGTGAGCCGGGCTACCACCTACAACACCTACTCCGGCGACCTGGCGGCCCTGCAGGACGGCAAATACCCTCCACAGGAAGCCACCCCTTTCTTCTGGCATACCAAAGGCATCCTGACCTTTGAATGGCAGGGGGAGCTTCCCCTCGAAAAAGTGGGCATCTTTGTGGGCGAGATCGGGAACAACTTCCAGTTGCGGGCGTATCGGGGGGGACACCTCGATGAGACCGGTACGGTGCGGGAACCCGAAGGGGAACGCAGCACCCTGCTGGAGGAAAACTCCCGGCTGACGGACCAATGGGTGCAAATTCCCTTCGGTGAAGGGGTCCTGGCCGATAATCTGGAATTACGCGCGCTGGGCTCGGTGGTGATCTACGAAGTGGAGATCTACGTCCGCACCGGCCAGACCGCTGTTGAGCGTCTCGGCTGGGGCCAGGTCAAAGCCCTGCACCGATGAGGGTAGGCAAGGCGGTGATCCTGGCTGCGGGGCGGGGCCTGCGCCTGCATCCCTATACCCTCCACACCCCCAAACCCATGCTGCGCCTGGCAGGACTGCCGCTGCTGGAGCACCTGCTGCGCGGACTCCGCGACCAGGGCCTCTCCCAGGCGCTGATCATCACCGGATACCTCGAAGCGGAGATCCGCGCCTACTTCGGCAGGGGGGCAACTCTGGGCCTTGAGCTGTTTTACCAGCGGCAGACCAGAACCCAAGGTACCGGGGCAGCCCTGCTGCTGGCCCGCCGATTTGCCGGCGAAGAGCCTTTCCTCAGCAGTTGGGGGGATGCCCTCGCCGATCCGGCCGACTGCCTGAACCTGCTCAACACCTTTGAGCGCCAGCCCTGCGCCGGCCTGCTCCTGCTCGAAAAAGAAGACGACCCCCATCGCGGCGCCGCGATCTATCTGGAGGGCGACCGCATCGTCCGCCTGGTCGAAAAACCCACTCCGGGCACCTCCACCACCTGCTGGAACCAGTCTGGCCTGGCCATCTATTCCCCGGCCCTCTTTGCCTGCCTCGAACAGGTGCCGCTTTCAGAGCGCGGGGAACTGGAACTGACGGCCGGCGTGCAGGCCCTTGCGACTTCCGGGGAAGTGCGGGGCCTGCCCATGCGCCATGCCCGCATCCACCTGACCAGCCCAGCCGACATCCCGGCCGCCGAAGCGGCATTGCGCCGGATGCCGACCCGGTGAAAACCCTGCTGCTCGACAATTACGATTCCTTCACCTACAACTTATTCCACCTCATCGCCGCCGTCCGGGGCGATGAACCCCTGGTGATCGCCAACGACCAGTTCGTCCTCGAAGAAATCCGCACCCTGCCCATCGACAGCGTGGTGATCTCCCCAGGCCCCGGCCGCCCCGAGCGGGTGCGGGACTTTGGTATTTGCCGGCAGGTCCTCTTGGAGCTGGACCTGCCCCAACTCGGGGTCTGCCTCGGCCACCAGGGGCTAGCCCACACCTTTGGCGGCACCCTTGCCCCAGCCCCCCAACCAGTACACGGCCAGCTCAGCGCCATCCTTCACGATCATCCCCCTCTGTTTGCAGGCATCCCCCAGGGATTTGCCGGGGTCCGCTATCATTCGCTCTTGGTTGTGCCCCCGCTGCCGGATTGCCTGGAACCCATTGCCTGGACCCAAGAGGGTCTGCTGATGGGCCTGCACCACCGCCATCGTCCCTTGTGGGGCATCCAGTTCCACCCTGAGTCGGTGTGCAGCGAATACGGCGAGATTTTAGTGCGAAATTTCACTGCGCATATTCCCCCGAAGGTGCAGGTCCCGGTCCCCGAGCTTCCGTGGCGCACCCCCAATCCGCCCCGATCTACAGGCCCGCAAATCCAATGGCACCGCCTCGACCGCTGTCCGGATGCCGAAGCGGTCTTCGCCGGGCTTTTCGCTTCCGCCCCCTATGCCTTTTGGCTGGACAGTAGCGCGGCGCAGGGAGAGGCCCGCTTTTCCTATATGGGCGCTGCCAGCGCGGTGGTGCAGTACTGGGCCCAGGGATCGGAGTTGTGGCTCAAACGCGGGTCACACCAGGAAAAACGGCGGCAACGCCTCTTCGACTTTCTCCGGGAACATCCCCCCCACCCCGTCCACCCAGCGTTGCCCTTCGCCTTCACCGGCGGCTGGGTGGGATATCTTGGCTACGAATTCAAGCGCGATTGCCTCGGCATCTCCTCGCCGAACTCGCCGCATCCGGATGCGGTGTTGCTCGAAGCCGACCGCTTCCTGGTCTTCGATCACCACCGGGAGGCGCTCTACCTGGTGGCGCTGGGCTCTGAGGCTGAAACGGCCTCCTGGTTTGCCCAGGTACAGGACCAGCTCAACCAGTCGGCACCTCTCCCACCGGTACAACCCGCCGCACCTGGGGGGGAGTTCCCCTTTCACCTGCGCCGTTCCCGCGCTGTTTATTTGCGCGACATCGAAGTGTGTCTCGACGCTATCCGCGCCGGGGAGAGTTATGAGTTGTGCCTGACCAACCAGGTACTCGGTCCCCCGGTCGCCGATTCTTTCTCTTGCTACCGCGTGTTGCGCCGGCTCAATCCCGCACCCTATGCCGCCTTCCTGCGACTGGACGATTTCTCGCTGCTCTCCTCCTCTCCCGAGCAGTTCCTCCGCATCGACGCCGCTGGCCAGGTCAGCAGTCGCCCGATCAAGGGCACGCGTGCACGCGGCGCCACCCCCGCAGCGGACCGCCACTTGCGCCAGTCCCTGGCCCAGTCCGTCAAGGACCGCGCCGAGAATCTGATGATCACCGATCTGCTCCGCCACGACCTGGGCCGGGTCTGCCGGACCGGCAGCATCCGGGTCCCTGTGCTGATGGAGGTCGAGACCTATGCCTCCTGCCACCAGTTGGTCAGCGCCATCTGCGGCCAACTGCGCCCGGACCTGCACGCGCTCGACTGTATCCGCGCCGCCTTTCCCGGGGGTTCGATGACCGGGGCTCCCAAGCTGCGTTCTCTGGAATTGCTGGATCAACTCGAGGGCGGCCCGCGCGGCCCTTATTCGGGCGCGCTAGGTTTCATCGGCTTTGACGGCCGTATCGAGTTGAGCATTATCATCCGCACGGCAGTGTGTTCCGGTGCCGGCACCTCCATCGGCGCTGGCGGGGCCATTGTCGCCCACTCGAACCCCGAGGAGGAACTGGCCGAACTGCTGCTCAAGGCCAGCCCTCTGGTCCAGGCCCTCACCCGGGCCCAAACCGGGAAAAGGGTTGTCAGTCCTGCCCAAATCGTGTAGCTTCTTTTGTTTTAACCTCCTTCTGACCATGTGGTCCACCAGATGACCTCCCGACCTCTGCGCGTCGCCCTGCAAAACGTGGGCTGCAAACTCAATTTCTATGAACTCGAAGCCTTCAAGGCCGGCTTTGCCCGGCAGGGGTATCAGATCGTCCCCTTCGAGGCCGAGGCCGACCTCTACGTGGTCAATACCTGCACCGTCACCGGTTCGGGGGACGCCGACTCCCGCAAGGCGGTGCGTCGGGCCCGGCGCACCAACCCCGAAGCCACGGTGGTCGCCACCGGCTGTTATGCCCAGCGCCAACCAGATGATTTGCGTCAGGCCGGCGCCCACCTGGTGGTGGGCAATGGCGACAAGGCCCGCCTGGTAGAACAGGTCCAGGCCCACCTGCGGGGAATACCCCAGCTGGACTTCGATCCACGGCAGCGGCCGCAGACCACCCAGTTTCTCAGCATCGAAGGCAGCGTCGAACAGGGCCGCACCCGTGGCTCCCTGCAGATCCAGGATGGCTGCGACGAACACTGCACCTACTGTATCATCCCCCAGGTACGGGGACCCAGCGCCAGTCGTCCGGCCAGCGAGGTGGTGGCCCAGGCTCAGAGCATGGTCGCCGGCGGATACCGCGAACTGGCCCTCACCGGGGTACACACCGGGTCGTACGGGGGCGAAGAGGAAGGCAGCCTGGTGCGCCTGCTATCGGACCTGGAGGCCATCGAAGGCCTGGAACGGCTGCGGCTCAATTCCATCGAACCGGGCTACCTCTCAGACGAATTGATCGCCCACGCCGCTGCCTCTCAAAAGCTGTGCCGCCACTTCCACGTGCCTTTACAGAGTGGTGACGATCACATCCTGCGCCGGATGAACCGGCGCTACACTCGCGCCTATTACACCGACCGCGTCGAAGCGCTGGCCCACCTCATCCCCGACTGCGCCATCGGCGCCGACGTGATGGTTGGTTTCCCCGGTGAGACAGAGGAACATTTCGCCAACACCCGGGCCCTGATCGCCGACACGCCTTTGACCTACTTACACGTCTTTTCCTATTCGCTGCGCGCCGGCACCGCAGCGCAGCAACTGGGTGCCCATCTCGATGAGGGCACCAAAAGCACCCGCGCCCGGGAACTCATCGCGCTGGGGCGCAGCAAACGGCTGGATTTCAACCGCCGTTTTGTCGGCAGGCAATTGCAGGTACTGGTAGAGGAAGAGCCAGATCCAGCCAGCAGCCTGAGCGCCGGCCTCAGCGACAACTATGTCAAAGCGCTCTTCCCCGGACGCCCCGGTCAAGTAAACCAGTTTGTCCAGGTCCGGGTGGCCCAGGCCCGGGAAAACC
Organism: Candidatus Latescibacterota bacterium; assembly: GCA_009691525.1. Taxonomy (GTDB): domain Bacteria; phylum Latescibacterota; class UBA2968; order UBA8231; family UBA8231; genus SICG01. The sequence continues at coordinate 32,531 of SICG01000031.1, forward strand.
TAGTCTACGGAGAGTTGGACTGATGCGGCGGGTTTATATCGAGACCTACGGCTGCCAGATGAACGTGGCCGACTCTGAACTGATAGCCAGTATTCTTCGCCAGGCCGGTTACCAGATTATCCCCACCCCCGAAGAAGCCGAGGTTATCCTGCTCAACACCTGCGCGGTGCGCGAGCACGCCGAAGAGCGGGTCATCGGCCGGGCTTCCCAACTCAGCGGCCTGCGTGCCCACAAGCCCAAGCTGACCCTCGGTATCCTGGGATGTATGGCCCAGCACCTGGCCGAAACCCTGCCCCAGCGGGCCCCCTTTGTCGACCTGGTGATGGGGCCGGACTCCTACCGGCGGCTCCCCCAGATCCTCGCCGAGACCAGCGAGGAGACCCTGCTCGATGTGCGTCTCGATCGCGAGGAGGATTATTTGGGCATCGACCCGATCCGCCGTCAGGGGGTCAATGCCTGGGTGACCATCATGCGGGGCTGCGACCGCTTCTGCACCTTCTGCATCGTGCCCTTTGTCCGGGGCCGCGAGCGCAGCGTGTCCGCCGAGGAAATCCTGCGCCAGGTGCGGCTCCTGGCCGCCGAAGGGTACCAGGAGGTCACCCTGCTGGGCCAGACGGTCAATTCCTATTCCGACGGCCACACGGACTTCGCCGGGCTGCTGCGCGCCGTCGGCCAGGTGGAGGGTTTAAAAAGATTGCGTTTCACCTCTCCCCATCCGGCCGACTTCACCATCGATGTTATCGATGCCCTCGCCGAAGTTCCCCAGATCTGCCCCAGCTTTCACCTCCCGCTGCAGAGCGGTTCCGACGCCCAGCTGGAGCGCATGCGCCGAGGATACACGGTAAGCCAGTACCGCGCCCTGGTCGAAGAACTGCGCCGACGCCTGCCAGGCGTGGCCCTCACCACCGACCTCATCGCCGGCTTCTGCGGCGAAAGCGAGTCTGATTTCCAGCAGACCCT
>SICG01000032.1 GCA_009691525.1 Candidatus Latescibacterota bacterium
CCGAACAGATGATCGGGGTGGGCATCGCCGGGGGTTGGGCACTTTTGATCCTCCTGGGCTCCTGTAGCCCGCCCGCCCTGCCCGGAACGCCCGCCACTACGGTGGACATGGTTTTAGTGCCTGCCGGCCCCTTTATCATGGGCATCGATGATCCCCGGGCCAGCAAGGACGAGAAGCCGGCCCGCCAGGTGTTCCTGAACGCTTTCCACATCGATAGGCACGAGGTGACCACTGCCCAGTTCGCCGAGTTCGTCAGTGCCACCGGGTACCGCACCTCTGCCGAGCAGGAAGGTCAGGCGGAAAAGACCGACAGGATCGACTGGCGCCATCCCCGCGGCCCCTGCACCGATACCCTGGCCATCGACCTTCACCCGGTGGTCTATATCAGCTGGCACGACGCGCAAGCCTACTGCGCCTGGCGAGGCAAGCGCCTGCCCACCGAGGCCGAATGGGAGAAAGCCGCACGCGGCAGCGACGGCCGGGTTTGGCCCTGGGGCAATCTCTTTGACCACCGCGCCAACCACTGGGGCAGCGCCGACGGGCACGAACAGACGGCCCCGGTGGGCAGCTATCCGGCTGGGGCCAGCCCCTTCGGCGCTGTGGACCTGGCCGGCAATGTGTGGGAGTGGTGCGCCGACTGGTACAGCGGGGCCCTTCCTGTCGGAGAAAATCCTCAGGGACCCGCAACGGGGCAGTTCAAGGTGCTGCGCGGCGGCTCGTGGATCAACCCCCCTCCCATCCTGCGCAGCACCAACCGCTTCAAGCTGCTGCCCTCGGAGCGCAGCGGCTATGTGGGCTGCCGCTGTGCGCTGTCGGAATGAGCCGCCTTGTGAAGCCCGTGGTCCTGGCGCTGTCTTGTTACTTGTTATCTTGTGCCGCAGAGCCCACCCCGGCGCCTCAGATCCGCTTTGCCGAGGTGACCAGGGCTGCTGGCATCCATTTTCAGCACCACTCCGGCAACCGGGTGAAGAATTACCTGCCCGAAGCCAAGGGCGGCGGCGGCGCCCTACTGGACTACGACAACGACGGTTACCTCGATCTCTACCTAGTGAACGGCTCCCGCTTCGGGGGCCGCACCCCCGCAGACCAGCCAAGCGCCCTCTACCATAACCAAGGCGACGGTACCTTTGCCGAGACCACTGCCCAAGCCGGGGTGGGCGACACCTCCTGGGGCATGGGCTGCGCCGCGGCCGACTACGACAACGACGGAGACAGCGACCTCTACCTCACCAGCTTTGGGACCAATGTGCTTTACCGGAATGAGGGGAAGGGGCGCTTTGCCAGTGCCGCACCTCAGGCCGGGGTGGCCCTGGAGGGTTGGAGCACCGGCGCTGGCTTCGGCGATTTTGACCAGGACGGGGATCTGGATCTGTACGTGGCTCGCTACGTGGATTTCAGCCCTGAACGCGTCCCCCCCAAGGGCGGCATGTGGAAGGGGACCCTGGTCTTTGCCGGCCCCCTCGGCCTGCCGGCCTCCCCAGACGTGCTTTACTGCAACGAGGGCGACGGCACCTTTGCCGACTGCACCCGCCAGGCAGGGCTTGCCGCCTCTCCGCCCGGATATGGCCTGGGGGTGGAGTGGGGCGATTACGACGACGACGGCGACCTGGACCTGTATGTGGCCAATGACTCGGAACCCAACTTCCTCTACCAGAACCAGGGCAAGGGCACCTTTGCCGAGGTGGGCCTCCAGGCCCGCGCCGCGCTGAGCGCGGAGGGCCTGGCCCAGGCCAGCATGGGTCTGGCCTATGGAGACTACGACAACGACGGCCGGCAGGACTACCTGGCCACCCACTTCGAGGACGAGTACAACACCCTCTACCACAACCAGGGGGATGGCACCTTTGCCGTGGCCAGCTTCGAGGCCGGCCTGGGCGAGCCGAGCCTGCCCATGCTCGGCTTTGGCACCTGCTTTCTGGACTACGACAACGACGGCGACCTGGATCTGGCCGTGGCCAACGGCCATGTCTATCCCCAGGTCGAACAGACCCGCCCCGGCACCTATACCCAACCCGGCCAGCTCTTCGTCAACCAGGGGGCACCGCATGGCTGGCGTTTTGCCCTGGCCGCCGACGACGACCTGAGCCTGCCCAGGGTGGGCCGTGGCCTGTGCAAGGGCGACTACGACAACGACGGGGACGTGGACCTGCTCCTCCTCAACCTGGACGGCCCGCCGGCCCTGCTGCGCAACGAGGGGGGCAACCGCAACCACTGGTTAGTCCTGAAACTGGCCGGCACCCGCAGCAACCGCGACGGCATCGGCGCCAGGATCGCGGTGACCGCCGGAGGCCTGCGGCAGGTGGTCGAAGTGGCGGGCGGGGGCAGCTTCCTCTCCCACAGCGACCAGCGGGCGCACTTCGGCCTGGGTGCCCACACCCGGGCCGAACAGGTGGAGATCCGCTGGCCCACAGGCGCTGTGCAATACCTGCGAGAGGTAGCTGCCGACCAATTTTTGACGGTGAGCGAGGAATGACCCCCGATCCCCCGCCCGGCCTGCGCGCCTTGCTGATCGGTGCCGTGGGCGCCGGTGTCATCGGTGCCGGCGTGCTCTATTGCAACATGGTGCTGCAGGGCTCGCGCATCGCCTCTTACTTCAACACCCCGGCAGCCCTCATCCTCTTCTTCTTTTTGATTCTCATTGTCAATACCGGCCTGGGCCTGGCTCGGCGCTCCTGGATGCTCAGCCGCGCCGAGTTGGCCTTGATCTACATCATGTGGATCGTGGCCACCGCCATTCCCGAATGGGGCCTCACCTCCTTCCTGCTGCCCGACCTGACCAGTGCGCTCTACTACGCCACCCCGGAGAACAACTGGCGGGAACTGCTGCTGCCGCTCTTCCCCGACTGGATCATCCCGGCGCCCGATCCGGGGCCCATTGCCCACCTGTACGAAGGGGCGCCCAAGGATCTGCCCATTCCCTGGGATTTCTGGTTGCGGCCGCTGTGGTACTGGCTTCCCTTTGTCCTGGCCCTCTATCTGGCGATGATCTGCTGCATGGTGCTCTTGCGCAAGCAGTGGGTCGACCACGAGCGCCTGGTCTTTCCCCTGGTCCAGGTGCCACTGGCCATGATCCAGGATGATCCAGCCCGGCCCGGCGCCCTGCTCAAGCCCTTCTTCAAAAACCCTCTGATGTGGCTGGGTTTCAGCGTGCCGGCCCTGCTGCAGAGCATCAACGGCCTCAATCCCTACTTCCCCGCCATTCCCCGCCTGTACTGGGGCACCTCGATCGCCCTCTTCCGCAACACCATCGATATCCCCATTGTGTTGAGCTTCCAGATGCTCGGCTTCTCCTATTTTATTAACCGCGACATCGCCTTTGGCCTGTGTTTCTTCTACTTACTCAACACCGTCCAGCAGGGGCTTTTCAACATCCTGGGGCTGCAGGAGGTGGATCCGGTCCTGGGCGCGTACAGCCGCTACACCGGCTCCATCATCGTCCACCAGGGGTTTGGGGCCATCATCGTGCTGGTGCTCTTCGGCCTGTGGACCGCGCGTGCCCACCTGGGGGCAGTGTGGCGCAAGGCCTGGCACCAGGATCCCCAGGTGGACGACGGGGATGAGATCCTCTCTTATCGCGCCGCTCTGGTGGGGCTATTGGGTAGCCTGGTTTTCATGGGGGTGTGGTTGTGGCAATCGGGCCTGCCGGCCTGGATCACCCCCATCTACCTTTTCCTGACCTTTGTGCTCTTCATCGGCATCACCCGGATAGTGGCCGAGGGCGGGGTGGCCTTCATCTTTGCCCCAATGGTGGTCTCGGACTTCGTCGCCGCCGGCTTTGGCACCCGCGCCCTGGGGCCCCAAGGCATCGTCGCCTTTGCCTTCACCTATATCTGGGCCAGCGACATCCTCACCTTTGTCATGGCCTCCTGCGCCAACAGCCTCAAGCTGGTGGAGGAGGCCGTGAAGCAGCGGCGGCGCCTGGTGCTGGGGGCCATGTTCGCCGCCATCCTGGTCACCCTGGCCAGTTCGGTGTGGGCCATGATCGCCCTAGCCTATCGCTATGGCGGGGTCAACACCGACGGCTTCTTCTTCAACTACGTCAACCTGCTGCCCTTTGAGAACGCCGCCTCCCGCCTCCAGGAACTGGAGGGCCCCCACTGGAAGAACTGGGGCCACACCGCCATGGGCGCCGGAATCATGACCCTGCTGATGATGGCCCGCCAACGCTTTTTGTGGTGGCCCTTCCATCCCCTGGGTTTCCCCATCAGTGCGGTCTTCGGCACCATGTTCTTCAGCGTGCTGCTGGCCTGGCTGCTCAAGAGCGCGGCGCTCAAATACGGCGGTCCCAGCCTCTACCTGAAGACCCGTCCCTTCTTCCTGGGGCTGATCCTGGGCCAATTCGTCACCGCTGGACTTTGGTTGCTGATCAGTTATTTTACTGGGGTGCAGGGAGGGTACAACTATCTCTCAGGATACTTTTGAGACCCATGGATCCAGACGCTGAGCACCAGTTTACCCCCACCCTGCGCGCCCTGCTCATCGGGGCCCTGGGCTGTGCGGCCATCGGCGTGGGGGTGCCGTATTGCAACATGGTGCTGCACGGCTCGCGCATCGCCTCCTACTTCAACACTCCAGCCGCCATCATCCTCTTCTTCTTCTTGGTGCTCTTTGGCAACACCGCGCTGGGCCTGTTGCGCCGCTCGTGGATGCTCACCCGCGCCGAACTGGCCCTGATCTACATCATGTGGATCGTGGCCACTGCCATCCCCGAATGGGGGCTGACCGCCTTTCTCCTGCCCGATATCACCAGCGTGATCTACTACGCCACCCCGGAGAACAACTGGAACGAATTACTAGTCCCCTTCATCCCCGACTGGATCATCCCCCACCACGAATTCTCCCAGATCCAGCATTTCTACGAGGGGGCGCCCAAAGGCGAAAACATCCCCTGGGGGCTCTGGCTCAGCCCCCTGGCCTACTGGGTCCCCTTTGTCCTGGCCCTCTACCTGGTGATGATCTCCAGCATGGTCATCCTGCGCAAGCAGTGGATCGAAGGGGAACGCCTGATCTTCCCCCTGATCCAGGTGCCCATCTCCATGATCCAGGACGGGCCTCGCCCTTCGCTCATCAAACCCTTTTTCAAGAACGGGTTGATGTGGCTGGGATTCGCCATCCCCGCCCTCCTGCAGAGCCTAAACGGCCTGAACCACTACTTCCCCTTCGTCCCGCGGCTGCTCTTGGGCACCGAAATCTCCCTGTTCCGCAACACCATTTCTATCCCGATCAACCTGAGCTTCCAGATGCTGGGCTTCTCCTATTTCGTCAACCGGGATATCGCCTTCAGCCTGTGTTTCTTCTACCTGCTCAATACCGTCCAGCAGGGGATCTTCAACATTCTCGGCTTCCAGAAGATTGACCCGGCGTTGGGTGTGTACAGCGCCTATACTGGGACTCTCGTGGTGCACCAGGGTTTTGGCGCTATGATCGTGCTGGTGCTCTTCGGCCTGTGGACTGCCCGCGGCCATCTCAAACAGGTCTGGCACCAGGCGTGGCGCGGCGGGACCGCGGTGGACGACTCCGGGGAAATCCTCTCCTACCGGGCGGCGCTCCTCATGCTGGCCGGAGGGCTGCTCTTCATGGGGGTATGGCTGTGGATGTCGGGGTTGCCGGCATGGATCGCGGCGGTCTATCTCTTCTTCGCCATCGTGCTCTTCATCGGCATCACCCGGGTGGTGGCCGAAGGCGGAGTGGCCTTCATCTTTGCGCCGATGGTCGCCTCGGACTTTGTGGCTGCCGGGCTGGGCACGCGGGCCCTGGGCCATTCGGGCATCATCGCCCTGGCCTTCACCTACATCTGGGCCAGCGACATCCTCACCTTTGTGATGGCTTCCTGCGCCAACGGCCTCAAACTGGCCGAAGAGACCATCAAGGAGAAAAGGCGCCTGATCTTCTGGGCGATGGTGGTGGCCATCGCCGTCACCCTCTTCAGTTCCATCTGGTCCATCCTCAACCTAGCCTACCGTTACGGCGGCATCAACACCGACCAGTTCTTCTTTGACGGGGCCGCCCGTTATCCCTTTGACAATGCCGCCTCGCGCATGCAGTCCGCCGAAGGGCCGCACTGGGAGAACTGGGCCTACACTGGCATCGGGGCCACCATCATGGGCCTGCTGATGGTGGCCCGCCAGCGCTTCCTCTGGTGGCCCTTCCACCCCTTGGGCTTTCCGATCAGCGCCGTCTTCGGCACCATGTTCTTCAGCGTTTTCCTCGCCTGGCTGCTCAAGACCCTGGCCATGCGCTACGGCGGCCCCAAGCTCTACCTCCAGACCCGTCCTTTCTTTCTGGGGCTGATCCTGGGGCAGTTCGTCACCGCCGGCATCTGGTACGCCATCGATTACCTGAACCACTCCAGCGGCAATGCGGTGATGAGCTGGTAGCCCCCCGCCTCCCTACTCCTCCATTCCCGCCTCCCGCAGGGCATCGAGAAAATAGGGCACCCCGAAAAAGAGCAGGCTCACGTACATCGGGCTGAGGCCCACCGCCCCCCGCTTCCGCTCGTCCTCGCCCCAGTACTGGCTCTCGCGCAAATGGCGCAGCACCTGCTGGCCGATCTCCAGATAGCGCCGCTCCCCGCTCAGGCGGTAGGCGTAGGCCAGGTGCCGGCAAAGCACCCCGCCGTAGTGCTGCTGGACCGCGAAGCCGGCGTCGAAGCTGTTCCCGCAGAACCAGTCCACCGCCCGGCAGTACACCCGGGCCACCTCCGGCCGGCCCGTCATCCGGTGCAGCAATTCCAGGCCGATCATCAGATAGTGGGTCTGGTAGCCCTTCTGCTCGGCGTAGGGCAGCACCCGCTTCAGGTTGGTGAACCCCCCGCCCAGGGCGCGGTACTCCTCGTCGGTGAAGGGTATAGCCGTGCCCATTTCCACCGCCAGCGTGGTGCCCTCGGTGGCCATGCCGTACGGGACTTGGTCGGGCAGACGATCGGCGGTGGAGACCTGGAAGCGCTTGTGCCAGCTGCCGTCCTCGTTCTGGGCGCGGGCGATGAGCGCATAGACCTCGTCGGCCCGCTGCCTGAAGCGCTCCTCGCCCGTGATCTCGTGGAGGTAGAGCAGGCCGCGCAGGACATTGGCGATGCTGCGCAGGCTAAAGCTGAAGCGGGGGTCTTCGGTCCAGCGGTAGCGCAAGAAGAAACTGCCGGCCTCGCGCAGCACCTCCAGGGTGCGCAAATCCCCGGTGAGATAGTAGTAGTCCACCCAGTTGTCCACGAAGGTGTGCGAAGCGCTGGGCTCGTCGCCGAAATGGTCCACGCTATGGCGGAAACATCCACCCACCATGTAGGGCCGGAAGGGATGGAAGTGGCAGGTGTCCACGTCTGCCGAATGGCGGGTCATGGCCTCCCCCAGAGCAAAGTAGCGCGGCTCGCCGGTGCGCAGGTACTGGATCCACACGCCGTGGCGTGGGTCCCACTCGCTGTTGCACCAACCCCACCGCCCCCTGAAGCGCCAGTCCCCGGCCGACTCGTCCCAGGCCACCAGGGCGTCCCCCCAGTCGAAGAAGCCGTACCACCGCCCGAGCTGGATGTTCCGCTCCAGCCAGTCCAGAAAACCGCGCATCATCCGCTCCGAGGTGGGAAAGCGGCTTTCGTCCAGCGGGGCAAAGCCGCCGGCCGCCTGGCAGTGGGCCATCCACTCGGGGGCCACCGCCACCTGCGGCTGGGCGAGCAGTCCCCGCAGGGTGGGAACCGGATCGGTTCCCGCCTGGTAAAATACCAGGAAGAACTCGCTGGTCTTGGCCGTGCCGGTCCCATCCGCGTACACGCCCTCCCCCTCGTGCCAAGCTACCTCTTCGGCGTAGCGCCTGAAATTCAGGCGTTTTCCTTCCGGGTCCCGCCACAGATAGAGTTCGAGCCCGCCGCCGCTAGCCCTGAGGGCCTTGGGGTGCTCCTCGGCCAGGTGGCGCAGCGCCACTCCCACCCCCATCTCCCCGTCCTCCACCGCCATCCACCCCTCAGCGCGCTCCCCCTCGGCCACCCTGATTCCCCGCCGCTCCAGGGAGAAATGGTGGTCCAGGCCCTGGCTCAACAGCACCTCCTCCCCTTCCTGCAAGGCGTCCTCGATGAGGCGGTTGGCCCCCAGGAGAAAGCGCTTTGTCCCCCCCAGGATCAGGCGCACCCCGATCTCCTCCACCTCGGTCTGGCGCGGATCGCAGGCCACCACCACGGTGTGCAGCATTCGCACATGAGCCTGGCCGGCGTAGGCATAAATCCGCGTGATGAAACGGAAGGGCTGGTATCCCCGGTAATGGTGCATGGGCACCTCCGCCTCGAAGCCCCCGGCACAGCGGATCACCGCCCGCAGGGGTCCGGCCTCCTCTACCTTTGCCTCGTAGCCTTCCCGGTCCAACGAGGCCAGGCAGTTCCCCCCCATCCCGTAGACCCGCCGCTTCAGCCCGCCGTCCGACCAAGATTCGCAGATCCGCACCCAGGCCTCCCCCACCCCACCCATCCGGCGGCCAGCGAATTCCACTTCCTCCAGCAGCCCGAAGCGCCGCTTGCTGATCGCAAAGCGCAGCGCTCCGGTGTGCACGCGGATATATTCCCCGTCCTCCTCAATGCGCAGTCGCGGACCGCCTGTTTCCGGTTGCTTCCCCCCACTGCACAGGTAGTACTGCCGCCGAGTCCCGGCGGGCACCTCGGCCTGGAAGTCCACCAGCACCCATTTGAGACTGCCATCGGGCCAGCGGCTGAGCGGACGGAACTGCGCCGGCACCGGCCGGCCCTGGGAATCTTCGACCCCCAACTCGTCTGGGGAGGACACCGCTCCCAGGGGCAGAGGTATCCCTTGGCTGAGGGGCCATCCCTGCCTGGCAAGACCCCGGCTCTCACTCACCTCAATTGTTATCCTGTGCATGGTTTCCCTCACTCGCACCCTAGCCGTAGACCTTGGCCAGAACCCGGCTCACCACCTCGGCCAGTTGCACCAGATCAAAGGGCTTGGCCAGGTACTCATCCGCCCCGTACATCAACCCCTTCACCTTGTCCGGGGTCGCATTCAGGGCCGTGAGCATAACCACGGGTATGCGCTCGGTCTCGGAGCGCAGCTTCAACTGGCGGCAAACCTGGTACCCGTCTATCTCCGGCAGGCGCAGGTCCAACAGGATCAGGTCGGGTTTTTCGGCCAGGGCCAGGGTCAGAGCCTCTCGCCCGTCCTGGGCAGTGGTCACCTCGTAGCGCTCGGCAAAGAACTCGCCCAGCAACTGGCGGATCTCGATTTCGTCGTCGACGATCAGCAGCTTGAACCGGCGCCGCCGCTCGGCCTCGCCGGTGCTCAACAGCCGGCGCTGGACCTCGGCGATGCGCTGGTTCCGCCCCGCCAGCACCCCTACCCAGACCTTGAACAGATTGCGGCAGAACTGCTGGAAAAGCTGTCTGGGACGCGCTTCGAAGAAACCCAACACGGCCTCGCGATGGATGCGCCACAGGCGCCCGGAGGTGTTGCCCCAGATGGCCGAGCGCTCGATCTGGGGGGCCAGGATGGCCGAGGTGCCGATGGTATCCCCCGCCCCCAATTCGGCCAGGGTCACATTGCCCACCCGGACCGCGGCCTGCCCCTCGTCCACAATGTGGATATCCCACTCGCTCCGGCCGGCCGGCAGGATCACCTCACCCGCGTCAAAACCCACCGGCTTGCCCAGCGCCAGAAAAGCCTTGCGCTCCGGGTCGCTGAAGCCGCGCAACAGGATCTCGATCTCGCTGGCCATGCCGCCCTCCTCTCGCAGGGGCTATTCCTGCTGCCGGCGCAGGATCTCCTCCAGCGGCGCCTCCTTTTGCAGCTGCCGCTCGACGCGCTGGCGCACACTGGGCACGATATCCACCTTGATCAGCACCACCAGTTCGGTTTTGCTGACCTGCTTCGAATTGTAGCCGAACAGATAGCGCAGGCCGAAAAACCAGGCCGGCAATTCCTTGAGCAGCGGTATCCCAGCCCGCGTGATGGTGGTCTCGTCGCCGTACAGGCCGCCGATGGCCGTCTGCTCCCCGTCGCGCAAGAGCGCCGAGGTGCGCGCCACGGTCCGGCTGATCAGGTTGCGGACCGGATCGATCAGGGCGCTGCGCTCGGCCACCACCACCAGATCGACAAAATCGATCCCATCCTGGGAGACGATCACCGGGTTGACGGTAAGGATGGTGCCGGTGCTGAAGAACTGGGTGATGGCATTGCCGGCGTAGTCGGCAGTGGTGACCGAGAAATCCGTGCCCACCTGGATATAGCCCTGCTTGCCGCTGCGTACCTTGATCTGAGGCCGGGCGGTGATCTCGCCCATGCTGCGCTCCTCAAAGGTCTTTAAGAGCAAATCCACACTCAGGGAGCGGTTGACATTGCCCCTCGCTGCGATGGTGAATTGATCGCTCACGACCCGGCTGGCCCCCAGGTGGGCGGCGCTCACATCCACCCGGCCGCCGCTGAGGGTGCTCCAGTCGATGCCCAGCTCCCGCAGCGCCCGCCGGTCTGCCTGGAAGAAGACCGCCGAGATCTCCACCTCCTGACTGTCGAGGGTGACCTCCGGGGCCGGCGGCGCCGCGGCCGGGCCTCCTGTCTGGGGCGGCAACAACTCCACGTAATTCTCCCGCGCCACCACCTGCAGGCCCTGGCCCTCGGCGATCTCCTGCAGGGCCTGGCGCCAGGGCTGGCGGTCTATATCTACCCCGATGGGCACACTCAGGCGCTGGGGGTCCACCACCACCTGGCCGGCCACGGCGTGAATCACCCGCAGGGCCTGGTCCAGGGGCATGTCCCGGCTCAGGGTGACCAGTTCCCGCTCCGGTGCCCGGCCGGCCGAGGTCGGGATCTGTCCCCAGGCTGTCGAGCCGGCCAGGGCGCCGGCCAGCAGATAGGCCGCAATTCTTCTCGATTTCATCGCTTGGCGTCGAACTCCGCTTTGAGGGCGACCCGCTCCTCTATTCCCCCCTTGTTGAGCACGAACCACACGCGGTTGCGCCGGATGTCGATCGCAGCCAGCCGACCCATGAAGACCCGGTCCCCTTCCCGCAGGATGTGCGCCCGCCCCTTTTTGTCGACCAGATAAGCCGTGTCGTGGGTCAGGGCCTTGACCCTGGCCCCCTCCACCTCGAAAAAGTCGGAGCGGTTTTCGGGCAGATGCTGGGTGATCGAGGGCAGAAAGGGATTGGGCGCCGCTTCCTCGGCTGACAAGGGTGCCCCGGGCAGGGCCTCTTCGATCTGGCCGGGGGCGAAAAAGGCGCGCATGAACATCTTGAAACGCACCTGTTCCCAGGCAGCGGTGTACATCCCCGAATCCGGCTCCACGTACTCGATCTCCACATGGTCCACAGCGTAAAAATGCCGCCCGTGCTCCAGGCGCCAGATAAAGGAATAGAGCTTCTCGAAATGCCCAACGCCCTCCAGGGCATAGCGGTTGACACTGTAGCCCTTTTCATCCTTCTGCCCCTTGTACACCAGGTCAAAGCTCACAAAAGACCCAGGGCTTTTCAGGATCTGATACAGATAGTCCAGGGTCTGCGCCGGACTGTCCACTGCGGGGATCACCTGGGTCCTGGCGCTCCAGCGCTCCTCCTGGCGCTCCAGGTACGCCCGCGTGGTGTCGTACAGGGCCAGCACCGAGTTGGCATTGTCCAGCTCGGCCCTGAGGGTCCGCTCGCGCTCCTGGAGCTTTTTGACCTGGCCTGCCTGGCGCACCTGGGTCCAGTAGAATCCTCCGGCAGCTAACAGGGCCAGCAGCACACCCATGATCAGGGTATTGCGCCAGGCGTAGGACATGGCTTTAGCGCCCTGCCCCGGACGGGACGAGGGGGATGCGCATCTCGAATTGGTGGACTGCTCGGCCGCGGATCTGGTCGCGCATACTGGAACGGACTAGCGTTTCCCCCAGGCGCTGGGCCAGTTCGGGCACCCGGTCCCGGTAAAGCGCTTTGCCGTACAGGGAGATGGCCTGGGAAGGGGGCAGGCCCTGCGCCTCCACGTCGCGCCGCACATCGAGGTTGCCCTCGGCGGTGGACAGTTTCTCCAGCCAGATGTCCTCGGTCCACAGGACGGCCCACGCCACCTCGCCCAAGTGCTCGGCCCAGCGCAACCGCCGGGCTTCCAGGGTGTCGAGCAGGGCAAAACGGCCTTCGTACTGATTGATCCGGGCGTTCAGGTCGTCTACCATCTTCACGTACGCGGCGTTTTCCCGCACCTGGCCCTCCAGCACCTCCACGGCCAGGCCCAGTTCGTCGAACTGCTGTTCTTGCTCCTGGGCAATCCCGCCCAACCACAGCGCCGCCACTGCCAGCAGCGCCAACAGGAGCAGGCCGTGCCAAGCCAGCTCAAAGGGGTTTTGCTGCTTGCGGCGCGCCCTGGGGAGGAAATTGACCGGGTACAGCCGCTTTTCCTGCAAATACAGGGCCTTGAGCGCCAAACCTATGGGCACGGCAAAACTGGAGACCTGTTCCCGCTCCGCATCGTCCAATTCTCCCAGGTCCAATTCCGGCACCGCCAGATAGTCGACCTGGGCCTGGGGGAACTGCCCGGCGAAGAAGGGCTGGGCCTGGATGGCCTTGCACCCCCCGGCCAGGACCACCTGGCCTATTTCGGGCAGGTCGTTGTTGTCCTGCTCGTAGAGGATGCGGCTGTACACGGTCTGGAGCACCTGGGAGGAGACCAGGCCCTCGTGGATGGGCTGGGAAAAGGCCAGACACTCGCCCTGGCGCATGAAGATCACCCGGCTGTACTCCTCGCCCACAAACACGATGGCCATCACCTGTTCCGCCGCAGGGTAGGCCAGCTTGGCCAGGTCCATCAGCGCCACCTCCAAAGGCTCGATGGCCCCGACCCGTACCCTGCCGATGAAGGGGGTGAGAGAATCCAGCAGCCCCAGCAGCTCGAGGGGGTCCTCGTGGATGATGGACAGCAGGCGCTGCGGGCCGGTGGCGAAGAAGGCGTGGCGCTCGGCCAGGGGCAAGGCGCCGGCCCAAGTCCTCCCCTTCTCGGTCTGGGCGATCAGCCGCTCTTTGAGGCGTTTGCCCTTGAGGCCAAAGCTATCCTCAAAGGGGGTGAAGAAGACGCAACTCTCCACCAGGGAAAAAGCCAGCCTGCAGCGTTTTACCGGAAAGCGCTCGAGCAGCCCGTACAGGACCTCGGTGTTGGTCTCCGGCGGACCGCCTTCTTCCTCGACCCCTTTGGCAGCCGGCTCCTCTACCAGTCCCAGAATATCCCCTGGGCTGGCCGACCCCGCCGCTGCCCCCCCCTCCTGGCCCACCTCCAGCCGGCTGGCCAGCGAGGCGCTGCGCAGGCCAGCTGCCACCACCTTGCGCCCCTGGCGCCGCAGATGGGCCACCAGGACCCGCTGGCCATCTACCTGCAATCCCAGTGCTTCTCTGGTTCCAGTCCCCAGCATAGAACCTCAGTCCACGGTCACGCCAATGGCCAACTGGCGGTCGCCATTGCGCGAGCGGACCTGGATCAGCACCGAGCCCCGTTTGGGCGGGTCCGACGGGTCCTCCTGCGGAGAGGGATCAGCGATGAAGATGGCATACTCGGTATTGCCACCCAGTGCGTCGGGAATGGTCAGCTCGGCGTCTCCCGAAATACCCGCCACGTCGCTGGTGACCCGGATGGTGCTGCCTCCCATGATGGGGTTGCCGTCTAGATCGCTGACCGAGAAGGAGACGATTTGAAACTGGCTGTCGGGGATGAAGAGCTGCCCGGCCGCCAGCGTGTCGGCGCCGGCGCCAGTGAGGCGGATGGGCGCGGTGGGGCCGCTGAAGAGCACTAGGGCAGTCGCCTCGATCTCCAGGCCGCTCTCGTCCACGGTCTGGCCGGTGATGGTGGCCAGAAAAGCTGGGGCAGGAGGCATGGGCTCGGCGGTGAAGAGCGTCACCCCGGCCTGGCCATCCTCACTGGTCTGGGCCGATCCCTGCACTCCCCCGCCATCGGTGCGGAAGCGGATCGAAGTGCCCGGCCTGACCGGGTTGGAGTACTTGTCGAAGACATAGGCGGTGATGATGCTCTCCAGGCCCGAAATGACCCGGCCTGCCAGGTTGAGCGGGCCGGCGGCCAAACTGAAGTGGGCCTGGTCGGGCAGGCCGCCGTGGATGGCGATGGGCACCGGGGTCGAGCGCACCGTGTCCCCGGAGGCCAGGGGCGCTTCGGCGATCAGGCGCAGGGTGCGCGCCTGTGTGCCGCTGCTGACCGCCGCCTGCACCCGGCCGGCCACGGTGGTGGTGCGCTCTGGCCCCACCCGCTCGTCCCCCCCCGGCGGGGCGTCGAAGCGGAAGAGCACCCCCTCGCCGTCGGCCACAGTATTGCCCCGCGCGTCGCGCACCTCAAAGGTGACGATGGCCGTCTCGTTGCCGCCCGCACCCCGCACACTGATGGAGGGCGGTGCCACGGCCACCACCGCGATGCTGGCCGGCGGTCCTTTGGCCAGGATCACCGCTACCTGGGCGCTCAGGCCAGCGGCATAGGTGGCCCTCACCAGGGCCTTGCCCGCCTCGGTCCCAGCCACCAGGAGGACCTCGGCCAGACCCTCGGCATCGGTCTCGACGCTCGCTGCCGACAAGGTCCCCAAGGTGGTGGAAAAGTGGACCGCCCTGTTGGCGATGGCCACCCCGTCGCTGCGCTCTAGCTGCGTCCGGATGCGGGCCTGAGCATTGCCGTCGGCGGCAATGGTGTCTGCCGAGGCCGAAAGTGAGAGCCTCACCCCCACCAGCCCCAGGCTCGTCTGCGCCCTCAGGCGCCCGGCGCTGACTTCGAGCTGCACCTCCGACACCCCCGGGTTCACCGGGCTCTGGTACAGGACGCGGGCCCGTCCGTCTTCGTCGCTCAGGCCGCTGGATTCCACGGTGCCGGCGCTGGCGGAAAACTGTACCACCACCCCGCTCACCCCGCTGCCGGCGCTGTCCAGCACCGTGGCCACCACCTGGGTCTGGCTGGCCCCGTCTGCCACCAGCGCGCTGTCGGCCACCGCCACGGACAGGGCCGCCGGGGCACCGCTGCTCGCCGCCGGGACCGCACCGCTGCCAAAGGAGGCCTGGGCATCCCCATTGGGGGAAACTACTGTTATAGTCAGCCGCGGCACTTCCCCGGCCGGGTCGGCCTGGAAGCTGACTGAAAACAAGGTGGCCTCGGGCGATTGGGTGTCGGGCAGGGTGAGGTCGATCTGGCCGCTGGCCGTCCCCCCGGCGGCCTCCACCCTGATCCGCGTGCCCGCGGCCAGGGGATGGCCCTGGGCATCTCCCACAAAAAACAAAAAGGTCTGCGCCGCGCCCGGGGCTACTTCGAAGCGGGCCGGCTGGATCAGCCTGACTGAGGTGGGCCCGCTGAAGAGCACCTGCATTTGCGCCGTCAATACGGCCCCCCCGGCGCCCTGGGTCTGGGCACTGACCACCACCCGCCCGTCCTCTGGCAAGGGCTGGGCCGTGGTCAAGGTCGCCATGGCCCGCCCCGCACTGTCGGTCCTGGCCACCTCCTCGATGCCCCCGCCGCTGGTGCGAAAACGCACCAGGGTGCCTGGGGTGACCGGGTTTGAGGAGGCATCGAAGACAAAGGCGGTGATCCTGTCGCTAAGGCCAAAGCGCACCCCGCCGGGCAGGTTCAGCTTTTCGGCGGCCAGGCTGAAGTGGGCCGCATCCGGCAGGCGCAGCGGGCCGGCACTCACCTCGCCGGCCTCGCCCTCTGCCTTTGCGGTAAAGGTGGGCGGCAGGCCTGCCAGACCCTGGACCGTGGCCCTCACCTGTTGGATGCCCGGTGAGGACCCCAGGGTCAGGCGGGTCTGGGCCCGGCCGTCGCGGCCAGTAGTGGCGGCGGTGTCGGCGAGCACCCCGCCCCCATCGACCACGGCAAAGCGCACCCGCACCCCCGCCACCGGGCCACCGGCCCCGTCCACGGCCTCGACCACCAGGGGCTGGGGCAGTTCTTCCCCCGGACTGCCGGTCTGGTTGTTGCCGGCGACGATGCGCAGATCGCGAAACACCCCAGGGGCGGTAGGCAAAGCGGGACTATCCTTTTCGCAGCCCGCCGCTCCCAGCAAGAGCAGCGCTCCGACCCACCCTGCCAGGAATCGTTTCCGCACGTTCATCTCAGGGATTAACACTCGAAATCAGCACCTTGACCAGGGCAGTGGCGTCGCGGAAGGAGGCGCGCACCTCGGCAATCCCCGGCTGCCTCGCGGTGAATACCACACTGTACACCAGCTCACGGGTCTGCTCGTCGGCCACCAAAACCAGCACCTCAGGGGTATTGACCACCCCATGCACCGAGGTAGTGACCACAATCACCGCCTGCATACCGCGCGCCAGATTGCTCTGGTCCACCCGCTTGAGCTTAAGGGTGAGCAGGGTCTGGTCCCCCACGTGGATAAGGCGGTCGGCCACCTCCGCGCTGAGTTCAAAGTCGTCGTGCGCGGTGGTGCCTGCGCTCTTGTCCACCGGTTCGCAGGCCAGCAGGGCGCACAGTCCCAGGAATAAAATTTCCGCTCTCACAGCAACTCCTCCATGCGGCGCTTGTTGTTGGCGAAGTTGATGGCCTCCTTGTCGGAGATCTTGCGGGCATCGACCAGGCGCTTGAGATCCTGTTCCATGGTGTTCATGCCCTGGGCATTGCCCTCGTGCATCATCTGATAGATCTCGCTGGTGTTGTTGTTCTTGATGGCCGAGCGCACCGATGAATTCACCACCAGCACCTCCTTGACCAGGGCCCGCTTGCCGTCCAAGCTGGGCACCAGTTTCTGGGAGATGATACACTTGAGCACGTCGCCCAGGCGCTCGCGCACCCGGTTCTGCTCCTCGGGAGGGCACTCGCCCACAATGCGGTCGACGCTATCCGAGGCCGAGGCCGTGTGCAGGGTGGAGAAGACCTTGTGGCCGCTGTCGGTGATCTCCAGGGCGGTGAT
The DNA here is from genome assembly GCA_009691525.1 of Candidatus Latescibacterota bacterium. Taxonomy (GTDB): domain Bacteria; phylum Latescibacterota; class UBA2968; order UBA8231; family UBA8231; genus SICG01. The sequence goes on from SICG01000032.1 coordinate 16,849, forward strand.
GATGGTCTCGGGATCGCGCATCTCTCCGATGACGATAATGTCGGGGTCCTGTCTGAGAGCCTGCACCGCCCCCTCCTTGAAGGAGAGCACATCGCGGCCCACCTCGCGGTGGCGCACGATGGATCGCTGGGGCTGGTGGATGGTCTCGATGGGGGAGCCGATGATCACGATGTGGCCGTCCACCAGCTGGTTGTTGGCGTCGATGATGCTGTCGAGGGTGGAACTCTTGCCAGAGCCGGTGATGCCGGTGACCAGGGTCAGCCCCTGCTTGTCATAGGTGAGGATAACCGCCTTCACCGCATTGGGGTGGAGTTCGATGTTCTTGAAGGGGCGGATGACATTGGCCACATAGCGCATGTTCAAGGCCAGATGGTCCAGGTCGAAGTAGAGGTCCGCCCTGAAGCGGTACGGCTTGCCCTCCCACTCAATGGCGTAGGAGAAATCCAGGTTGCGGTGGAGGTAAAGGTACTCCCGCTGCCGCTCCATCAACAAACTATGGAAGAGCAGGTCGGTCTGGTCCTGGGTGAAGGGACCGCTCGCCTCGTCGGGTTTTTTCTCCCCGTAGATCCGGTACCACACCCGGCCCCCGCAGCCGCCGCCGCCCAAGTCGATATCCGAGGCGTTTTTGGTGGCCATCTGAGCCAGGAGGCCGTTGATGGCGCTTCGCAGCACATCGCTCTCCTCGCGCGGCAGGCTTTCCACTAATTGGGCCACACACTGCTGGCGCTCGACTCCGCTCAGGTTCTGGGAGATCTGCGCAGCGGCCTTGCTCAGGATCTCTTTCACGTCCATAGGGTCTCTTCAGAGATTCTTGGGCCGGATGCGCAGGGGCAGAAAAGCCCGCACATAGGTCGTGTCATAGGGCTCCGTGCTCTCGACCACCATGTCGACGCTGATCTGGCGTATATCCCCCACGGTCACGGGCAGGGCCAGGGAATCCCCCGCGGCATCAAAATAGCTCAGATTGAATCTGGTGATCCCCAGATCCAGCGATTGGGGGGCCCCGCCATTGAGGGCGCGGTAGAGGATGCGGTCCTCTGGGTTCTGGGTCGCGCTCGCCGCTGCCGTGCTGCTCAGATAGTAATGGAGCGTGTCCACAGCGCTGTCCCCATCCAGATCCGCCCTGAACTCGAATTCGGTCGAATCGGCCAGCAGGATGGCCGGCCCCGAGGCGCCATAGCCGGCCTTGGCCACGTCCTCCTCGACGATCTGGGCAATGGTCAGAGCGCCGTGCTGGGCGATATAGGTCAGCGAAGCCTCGAAGGAGTGCTCGCTCATATCCGCATTCAGGCGCAGCACATTGAGACCCAGCAACGACCCGAAGACAAACGATCCGATGAGATCGATCCAGACGCCCATTTATGCTCACCTAGCCGGCAGTTCCCGGCTGAGCTGGATCAGGCGCTCCTCGCAGCGCCTGATCAGGTTCATATGGATGTGGAAGGCGTTGATATAATATAAATGGGCCAGCCTCTCGGGCAAAGCCTCCAGATGAGCCAGCACGGCCGAGCGCATGAAGCGGCGCAACTCCACTTCGGTCTCGGCCACCAGCGAGGCGGTGCGCTCGTGCGGTTCCACCAGCGCCGTGACCCCCAGGACGCTGTCGGCGCCCACTTCGCTCACCTTGACATCCCTGGCCCAGATGGAGAGCAGCCCCTCCTCGATGAGCAGCATGTCGCTGCCCAATTCACCCTCCTTCAGCAGCAGGGCCCGGATCGGATGGCGCTCCGGTGTTCCCAGCGCCAGAAAAGCCCGGCGCTCGGCCTCGGAAAAGCCCTTGAAGAGGAGTTCTAGGTCGCTGGTCATACGCTTCAGCGCTCTCCGACAATGGCGTTCAGGGTGACGGCCCCCGACAGGTACGGACTGGCGGCGCTGACCTGCACCCGCTTGAGCGGGGTGGGGCCGGCCACGGCCTGGTCGGGCGAGGCGGCCGTCACATAATCCACCTGAGTGGTGCAGGCATAGACGGCGAAAGAGGTGGTTTCGGCCGCGGCCGAAACGCCGATGGCCACCGAATCGAAGCCAGCGGCGAGCGCTTCCTCCAGCCGGTCCTTGCACAGGGCTATGGCCACCATCCCAGCCTGGGCCTCGATGGCCACCTGGTCGCTTTGCAGCAGGGTGCTATTGACCGACAGGGCGATGGTGGACAAGAGCATCATGCCCGCCACCACCAGCAGCATCTGTCCGGTGTTCATGGGATGGACCTCACTCGCCGGTAGTGGTGGCCGCCAGCACTTCCTCGAGGGTGGCCTGGCCCTCGGCAACGCGCCCCAGGCCCGACTGCCGCAGGCTCATCATGCCCTGCGAGAGGGCCAGGCTGCGGATGGCCTCCTCGTCCACGGCATCCCCCGAGGAAACAATCAGCTGGCGGATCTCCTTGGTGAAGGTCAGGGCCTCATGGATGCCGGCCCTGCCCTTGTACCCGTTGTTGTGGCAGGAGGGGCAGCCCACCGGCTGGTGGATGCGGGCCTGGGCCAGCTGGGCCTCGGCCATGCCGGCCTGGAGGTACGCGTCTCGATCCACCTGATCGGCCGGCTGCCTGCACTCTTTGCACAGGGTGCGGATAAGGCGCTGGGCCACCACGATATTGATGGCATTGGCGATCAGAAAAGGTTCTACCCCCATCTTGTACAGACGCGAGATGGCGCTGGGGGCGTCGTTGGTGTGTAATGTCGAGAAGGTCAAGTGTCCGGTGTTGGCCAGTTTGATGGCGGTCTGGGCCGTCTCCAGATCGCGCATCTCGCCCACCATGACGATGTCGGGATCATGGCGCAGGATAGCCCGCACCGCATCCTCGAAGCGCAGGCGCGGCCCGATCTTGATCTGCCTGGCCCCGCGCAGGACGTACTCCACCGGGTCCTCGATGGTCAGCACACACACCGTGGGGTCAATCACCGAGTGGAGGGCGGCGTTGAGGGTGGTGCTCTTGCCCGAGCCGGTGGGCCCGGTGAGGATGACGATGCCCTGGGGCTTGGCGATGGCCGCCTGAAAAGCGTTGAGGGCCGCCGACTGCAACCCCAGCTTGTTCAAGTCGGTGACCACCTTGCGGTCGTCGAGGATACGGATGACCACACTCTCGAAGCGGCGCTCGGGCTGAGCCCCGGCAATGGGCAGCACCGACACCCTGAAGCGGATCAGGAAGCCGTCGACTTGGCGCTGGATGAAACCGTCCTGGGCCTTCTCGCGCTCGAAACGGTCCACCCCCCGCGAGCGGTCCTTGACCACGGCGACCACGGCCTCAGGTTTGGTGGCCTCCTGGGCGTACCACAGCTGGAGATTGCCATCGATGCGGAAGTGAAACTCAGTGCGGTTGCCCTCCTGCGGGATGATGTGGATATCGCTGGCCCCCTGCCGCACCGCCTCCACCAGGCAGCCCTCCACCAGGTTGGTGAGCATGCTCTGGTTGATCTCGGCGTCCAGCGAGGCTTCGTCGAGATGCTCATCGGCTGCTTCCTCGGCGGCCGGCGCGTTCACACTCTTGAGGATGTCGAGAAATTCGTTCTTGGGCGGGAAGATCCGGTCGATCAGGCCCTCGATGACATCCAGCCGGCCGTAATAGATCTCCGGGCGCCGGTACCCGAACTGCCCGGCGATGCCCATCACCTCCCTGTCCGTCGGGTCAGGCGTCACCACCAGCAGGCGGTCCTGGGGTTTGTCCAGGGCCTTGAGGGGCAGCACCCGCTTGGCCAGGGCCTGCTCCCGCACTGCCTCTGGCAGAGTTTCCAGGGTCTTCTTGACGAATTCGCAGCCGGCCTCCTCAAAGCCCTCGGCCTGGAAATCGAATTCCTTGAAGGCATAGACCTTGGCCAGGCGGCTGAAGATGGCGTGGTGGTCCACCCCCAGATCGCGCACCAGGATTTCGCCGAACTTGCGGCTGGGGTGCTGGTCCTGAATCTCGGCGGCCTTCCGCTCCGTCTCCGCGTCGATGACCCCCTCGCGGATGAGGATCTGCCCGATCCGGCTCTTGCTCTCAGCCATCGCTGTCCCGGCTCACTGCTCAGCCGGCGCCCTTGGGTCTGACCATCGCCGTCTCGGAAGACACCAGGGTCAGCGCCGTCATCACCACCATGATCAGCATCGAGATAATCACGTTGATCAGTTCGACGACGTTTTTCATCTTGTAGGAAGTCTCGCGCTCGTAGTAATTGGCCAACTGTAGCGCGGTATTGCGCAAGGCCCCTGATTCCTGGCCCGAGCGCAGCCTGGAGATGGCGGTGACGGTGAAGATCTCGGCCCGCTCCAGCGACTCCACCAGCCCCCTGCCCTCCTTGAGCATCATCGGGATCACCACCTCCTTGACCTGGCGCTCGATATAGGTGTTGCGGCAGGCCTCGGCCGCCACCCGGATGACCGGGATATTCTCCCCCGACCCCGAGTACAGGGCATAGAACACCCGCGCGAAGATCTCGATGCTGGTCTTGTGCAACAGCGAGCCGATCACTGGTATCCTGATCATGAAGCGGTCGCGCAGGTAGCGGCCCCGCGGGGTGCGGAAGAAGAGACCCAAGGCCACAAAGGGAGCCAGACAGGCCGGCAGCAGCCAGGCGATATTGCCCCGCAGGAAATTGCTCAACTGGAGGGTGGCCTTGGTCATGGGGGGCAGATCGATGCCGAACTTGAGGAACATCTGGGCCGTGGCGGGAAAGATATAGCCCACATAATAGGCCACTGCCCCCAGGAGCACCATCACGATCACCGCCGGCATGATCAGGGCGCTTTTCAGGCTCTTCTTGAATTCCTCGTCCCGCTCCAGGAATTTGGCCGTGCTCTCGTACACCTCGGCCATATTGCCACTGGTGGAGGCCACCCCGAGCATATAGGCGGTGAAGCGCCCCAGCACGTCTGCGTGTTTGCCGAAGACCTCGCTCCCCTCCTTGCCGTTCTTGAGATCCTGCTGGATCTCGCGGATGGTCTTGGCCATGGTGGGGTTTTCGGTGTCATTGACCATCAGGGTGAGGATCTCGTCGTAGGGCAGGCGCTCGCGCAAGAGATCGGCGCAGATGCGGGTGAAGAGGACGATATCCTTGGCGGGCGGCTTGAACTTGAAGTCCAGCAGCACCTTCTCCACCCGCAGCACCCGGTAGTTCAGCTTGCGCAGGCCATTCTCCACCTCCTCCCTGGAGAAGGCCGCCTGCTCGCCGTGGATGGGCTTCTCGTCCCCGCGCCGGGCCTTGTAGCGGAAGGTGGATTTCTGCTGCAGGGTGGTGAGACGGATATTCTGCCGCCGGCACAACTCCTCCACCCGCTCCTTGGCTTCCCTGCGGTTTTTGGCGTTCAGCACACCCTGGGCCAGCCGGCCGGAGAGGCCGGTCCCTTGGTAGCGAAATTCGGGCATTGGTTCTCTAAATATAGTGAGCGTGGGGGTAGACCAGCGACGCCAGCCTACCCCCACCGAAAGAGCAGCACCTCAGTCCAGGGCCTACAAATTGTCCGTGGTGGTGGGGTTGGCGTCCCCGAGGTTATATACCATGGTCACCACGACTGGTACTCCCGCGCTTTTCTCCTGATTGCCGGTGCCAGTGCAGGTGATGGTGTCCGCGTCGTTGACCTTCACGGCAACAGCGCCATTGGCGTTGGTGGCGCCTGCGCCGATCTTCGCCAGGGTCATCCCGGTAAAAACATTGCCGCCGCCGCCCAGGCTAACCGGTTTCTTGGCCCACTGCTGAGAGAGGGCGACGACGCGCTGGCAATCACCAGCCATTGCATCCCGATTGCCAGCCAGCGAACTCTCACCGAACTGGGTCATACCCACAGTGACCGCGATGCCGATGATGATCACCGCCAGGATGATCATGAGGATTTGCGTTTGTCCCATGACCTATGCTCCTTGTTATGAGGTGGATGGGATAGGGGGAGTTAGTTGTAGGATGACTTACAACAGGTGGCCTGATGATCCTCCCAGAGAACTCACCCCCTTTCAGCCCGATTATTGGCATTGGGCAGTGGCAGGGCACAGCCAATCAAGAAGTGCTACATAATACCAATTTAAAAATCTTTTTCAGCGCTAAAAGTGATGCCCGTCACAAGCATCTTTTATCGAGAAAAACTTTTCAGCGAAGAAAGATGTTTCGATCCCCTCCCAGGGGTAGGTAGACAGCAGGGTTTCCCCTTATGCGCCAGCAATATAGCTCCAGAAGCGGAGCGAGGTCAAGTTGGTTTTCGCCCCTCATTCCAGCCACGAAAGCACGTTCAGGGTCCCTCCGCCCCCGGCGGCCACTGTGGAAGCCTGGATCAGGGCGGCATTGCTGTAGCGGATCTGCCCGTTCCCATTGCCGATGCAGTTGCCAGAGGGTTTGGTGGTCAGGGAGACCACCGCGCCGATGATGGTGGTGTGGACCTTGTCGATATCGTCGGCGATGATCAGGCCCGTGAAGGTCCCGGAGTTGAGGTTCTTGATCACCGCATTCCTGGCGCTGTTGTGGACCACCAGCACCCCGCTGCTGGCGCCAAAACCCATAGACTGCCAGGTGGCTCCACTCGCCAGTTCCACATAGGTCACCCCCGAGAGGGGGAAGGTCAGATTGGCGGGATTGGTCACGTACTGGCTGCCATTGGCCCCTGACTGGGCCATGGCCTTGAGACTACCCGAGGCGTACCCGAACACCGAATCGGGGCTGGCGGGAAAGGCGTAGACGGCATTCTGCTCGATGGTGGCGGCAGTGGCGGGTTTTGAGGGCGCGTAATCCACTCCAGCCACGGTGCCTCCTGCCTTTGAATTGCCGCCCCGATTATAGGTCTGGGTAGTGCTCACCCCCAGGGTCCCCTCCCCCGCAATCAGGTTGCCGTTCAGGTCGTGGTCCCGCCCGTCGATGATCAGGCCGCCCAACGTCGTCACCGTGGAATTGGCGGTGACCCCGCCGCGCACCCCCGGCGGCACTGAGGGCAGGCTCACCAGCACTTCCACGGTATCCGCTGATTCACCGGCGTGCCCCCCGGCCCTGATCCGCACCTCATCGGCGTTCAAGCTGGTGTCAGTGGAGCTGTCCTCCAGCGTCACCCACCCCGTGCCATCCCCTAGGGAGAGATTGGCGTACCCGGCCCGCCAGCTCAGGCTGTCGCTCAGAGCGGCCAGGGCCATCTGGGCCGCCGAAGTGGCCGAGAGCCTGGACACGGTCCGGTAGTAGTACTCCAGGAAATTGTCGGAGAAGAGCGCGTTCACCTCGTTGAGGTTGGCCCTGATCCAACCAAAGGTGACGACGAAGCCGGCGATGACGATCAGCGAGTACTTGCCCATATATGCCTGCCTGGAGTACACTGGAACACAGATGTAATATGCGGCAAAATCTCCCACAACGCAGTGAGAGGGATCACACTCCCCCCGTACTCCCTTGATCTCCTGTCAACGCTGCGGTATCTTCCGGTCATCCTCTTCTGAAGCAGCCAAAAATTGGACCTGCCCGCACCAGAATCCGCCCCCTGGATCCCGCTTTTCCGCGCCCCCCAATTCGGCCCCTGCGCCGAGCGGGCCCTGGTCCTGGCGGCGCTGGGCATCGACTATATCCTGCTACAGGAGGACGGGTCGTACGTCCTGCTGGTAGAAGCCGGAGCCGCCCAACGCGCCGCCGGCGAGTTGAGCCAGTTCGAGGGGGAAAACGTGGGCTGGCCCCCTCCCGAGGAAATCCTGCCCCCCGAGGTGCCGGGCAGCCTGCACAGTCTGGTGGGATACGCGGGTATCCTCTGCTCGATCTTCTACCTGCAACGCACCCGCACCTACTCCCTGGACTGGTGGCAGGCCGGCAGAGGGGATGTCGACCTCATCGCCGTGGGCCAGTGGTGGCGTGTCTTCACCGCCCTCACCCTGCACGCCGACGAAGCCCATCTGCTGGGCAATCTGCTCTTCGGCACTTTCTTCGCCTTCCTGCTCTGCCGCCAACTGGGGGCCGGCGCTGCCTGGTTCGCCATCCTGCTGGCCGGCGTCACCGGCAATCTCGTCAAGGCCCAGTTACACCCGGCTGACCACCACTTCATCGGCGCCTCCACCGCCGTGTTCGGTGCCATCGGCATGCTCTTGGCGCTGCAGTGGAAACCCCGCCCCTCGCGCTGGCGTCAGTGGGCACCCCTGATCATCGGCGCCGTGCTGCTAGGCTTTTTAGGCACAGCCGGCAAACACACCGACGTGCCGGCCCACATCGCCGGCATGGGCACTGGCCTGCTCATCGGCCTGGTCTGGCGCTGGCTGCCCGCGCCGCTGTCCCCATCCGTGCAGACAGCCCTGGGGGCTGCCACGTTGCTCTCCTTGGTATTCGCCTGGGCCTGGGCGCTGGCCTGAGGCGGCGGGGAGACGGCCCCGAGGACCTTTCCCGGGGAGTGGCCGGGAAGGGAAGTCCGCGTGGTCGGGCGGCGGGGTAGCGGAGCCAGAGCGAGCGAGGGGACGCAACACCATATAGATGGTGTTGCGGGGGCCGGGTCACCGAGCGGCCCCGTAGGGACGGCGCCGCACCCCATACGTTGGGGTGCGGCGGGACGCGCCTGGGGAAAGGCCGCAGCGGGTCGTTCCCCGACGCCACCCCCGCGACCTACCACCGCACCTGCGACTGCACCGGTCCGCGATGCTGATCCGACCGCTTCTCGATGGGCCAGGCCTTGATCTCGTCGACGAAATCCACCAGCCCGCTCACGGCCGCTTCGAGGATCACCTTGCCCTTGGCCGCCGTGGCCTTGGTCGGGTCCCCGTGTACCCCCAACTTGGTCCAGCGGCCCCAGTAGTCGTTGAAGCGGGCGTACCGCGAGGTGCTGTCGGAGCTGGCGTACTTGCCCATGCGGTCGTTGTCTTCGGCCGCTTTGTCCATCTGCACCCGCTCTGGGGCCAGGTGCAAGTACAGGGAGGTCTCGAACTCATCGGCGTGGGCCATCACCTCGGTCTCCTTGACCTTGGCAAAAGCCTCGGTGGCAAAGGCAAAATAGCCGCAGGCGAAACACAGGGACTGCGTGGCCAGCACCGTCTTGCGCGCCACCAGATCCACCAGGGGCGCGTTGGAGCCGTGGCCATTGACCAGCAGGATCTTCTCGAAGCCGTGGTACGCCACACTCTTGGTGATGTTCAGGCAGAAGGCGATGAAGACCTCGGGTTCGATATGGATGGTCCCGGGAAAATCGATGTGGTGCATATTGAGCCCATAGGCGATGGGCGGCAGCACCAGCACCCGGTCCGGGGCGCGGCGTCCCACCTCCAGGCACACCGATTCGGCCAGGAACAGGTCCACATCCAGGGGCAGGTGCCGGCCGTGCTGCTCGGTGGAGCCGGTGGGCAGGATCACCACCTTCTGCAGGGCGATGGCCTCGTCCAGTTCGGCCCAGGTCAGGCGGTTGTAGCGGTATTCCTCGCGGGCGTTCATGCAGAAAACTCCTGTAATTTGGGGCAGAGAGGAAACTGAATAGCCCGCTCAATCTAAGAAATTTTGCACCCGCCCGGGAATTGCTTTTTTATTGATAATCTACCCATTGCAAACGAGGTGATCCGATGATCCACCGCCGGCTGGCCGAACTCGACAAAAAAGGCACCCCGATCCGGGTGGGCATCGTGGGCTGTGGCCGCATGGGCACCGGCGTGATCAACCAGGTCTCGCGGTCGCCGGGCATGAAGGTGGTGGCCGTGGCCGACCAGGACCGTGGCCGGGCCGAGCAGGCAGCGCTCGCCGAATTGCCCTCCACTGCCCAGGTCTGCGCCACCGACGATCTAAAAGCGGCGGAGCAAGCCCTGGTGCGCGGCGAGGTAGTGGCCTCGGCTGACGGCCGGCTGGTCTGCCACCTGCCCCTGGACGTGGTGGTGGAGGCCACCGGCATCCCCGAGTCCGGGGCCCAGGTGGCGTACGAGGCGATCTTGCAGCGCAAACACGTGGTGGCCCTCAACGTGGAGACCGACGCGGTGATCGGCCCCATCCTCAAGCAGTTGGCCGACAGCGCCGAGGTGGTGTACACGGTGACTGCCGGCGACGAGCCCGGGGTCATGGGCGGCATGTACGAGTGGGCCGCTGCCATCGGCCTGGAGGTAGTGGCGGCGGTGAAGGGCTGCATGCGGCCCATCGACTGGAACGCCAACCCCCAGACCCTGGCCGGCGAGGCCGCAACCCTGGGCATCAATCCCAAGATGCTGGCCTCCTTCCGCGACGGCTCCAAACACTGCGTCGAGGTCTGCGTAGTGGCCAACGGCACCGGCCTGGTCCCGGATGTGCGGGGCACCCACGCCCGCCCCCTCAGCTACGCCGAGATCCCCCGCTACCTGAAACCCAAGAAAGACGGCGGCATCCTGAGCCGCTCCGGCGTGGTCGAACTCTCCCCCCCGGTGCTCAAGCCCGACGGCACCCCGGACCTGGAAAAGAGCGTCACCCCCGGCGTGTACCTGGTGGTGACCAGCGACCACACCCAGATCCGCGCTGATTTCACCTATCTGCTCATGGGCGAGGGACCCTACTATGTGCTCCACCGCCCCTACCACCTGTGCGCCATCGAGACCCCCTATTCCATCGCCCGGGCCTTCCTCTACGGCGACGCCACCCTCAGTCCGGTGGGCGCGCCGGTGGCCGAGGTGATCTGCGTGGCCAAACGCGATCTGGAACCGGGCGAGTGGATCACCGGCAGCGGCGGGGCCGAGGTGACCGGGCAGATCGACACCCATGCCGTGTGCCGCCGCGAGAACCTCCTGCCCCTGGGCCTGTCCTACGATATCCAGGTGAAGCGGCCGGTGGCCCGAGGCCAGGCCCTCACCCTCGACGATGTGCACCTGCCCGAAGATCTGCTGGTCTACCGGCTGTGGCAGTTGCAGCGCTCGACCTTTGCATGAACAAGAAATTCCGCGTCGCCCTCGGCCAAATCCCCTCCAAGTCCAACCACTTTGTCTCGTCCTCCTGCGATCTGGACTTCTTCCGCACCACCGGGTACCTGCGCGGGGGAGAGGATATTTTCGGCCTAGGCCCCACCGACACCGAGGTGGGCGGCCTCTAGGCGGGGAGTTCCTCAGGGCCAATCTCGTAGCTCCTCCACCTATACTTGATGAGGTTCAACTGATCCCGGTTATTATTTATTATACCCATTAGCCCGCTCACCCCATCTGCCTGCAGAAGGTCTGCCATGAAACCCTCGCTGGTGCTCTTCGCCGCGGCCATCCTCGCCACCGCCCTTTCCTCCCCTGCCCGCGCCGCCGACCCCAACCCGGAGCAAGCCGCCATGCTGCTGCCCCACAGCACCCCCGAGGCTCAGGGGATCTCCTCGAAGGACCTGCTGATCTTTGTCCAGGAAGCCGAAAAGCGCATCGACGCCCTGCATGGCTTTGTATTGGTGCGACACGGCCATACCATCGCCGAAGGCTGGTGGGCTCCGTACGCCGCAGACCAGCCACATATGCTTTACTCGCTGAGCAAGAGCTTCACCTCCACGGCCGTGGGCATGGCCGTGGCCGAGGGCCGGCTCAAGGTGGAGGACCTAGTGCTCTCCTTCTTCCCCGACGAAGCCCCAGCCCATCCCGACGCCAACCTGGCGGCGATGAAGGTGCAGGACCTGCTCACCATGCAGAGCGGCCACGCCGAGGACACCCTGGGCAAGCTCTTCGAGTACCAGGATGGCAGCTGGGTCAAAGCCTTTCTGGCCCAGCCGGTGGAGTACCAACCGGGAACTCACTTCGTCTACAATACCGGGGCCACCTACATGCTCTCGGCTATCGTCCAGAAACTGAGCGGTCAGACCCTGCTCGAATACCTGCAGCCGCGCCTCTTCGGCCCCCTGGGCATCCAGAATCCCACCTGGGAGACCTCCCCCCAGGGCATCAGCTTCGGCGGCTCTGGCCTGAACGTCACCACCGGGGATATCGCCCGCTTCGGGCAATTGTACTTGCAAAAGGGCATGTGGCAGGGCAAGCAGCTAGTGCCCGCCGCCTGGGTGGAGGAAGCCACTGCGGCCCACGCCGACAACAGCGCCATGCCCTACCTGGACTTGCAGCAGGGCTACGGATACCAGTTCTGGCGCTGCCGGCATGGGGCGTACCGGGGCGAGGGCGCCTTTAGCCAGCACTGCATCGTCTTCCCCGAGCAGGACGCGGTGCTGGCCATCACTGCTGGGGTGAAGGATGCGGATAAGCAAGGCGTGCTCAATCTTGTCTACGAGCAGGTGCTGGCCTCCATGAGATCCGGCCCCCTACCCCCTGCCCCCCAGGCCCACGCAAAGCTGCAGGCCAAACTCGCCTCGCTCACCCTGGCCCCGCAGCCGGGTCAGCCCACCGCGGCCCTGGGTGCCAAGATTTCGGGCCAGCACTACTTCTTTGCCCCCAACGACCAGAAGATCGAAGCCATCACCTTAGAATTCAGCGAAAAACAGGACGCGATCACCATCCGCAACGATAGGGGCGACCACCACCTCGACTTGGGCCACGGTGCCTGGATCACCGGTGTCACCACCTTCGACGACGAGGAACCCCAACCAGTGGCTGCCACCGGCGGCTGGACCAGCGACAGCACCTATGTGGCCAAACGCAGTTACTACCAGACCCCCTACTGCCCCTCGCTCAAATTCACCTTCACCCAGGGCAAGCTGCGCTACGACTACGAGGACAACGTCTCCTTCGGCGAGACCAAGCGCCCCCAGTTGGAGGGCCAATCCAGGTGAGTCTCTGGCAGCTGGACGCGGGTACCCGGTGATGCAACTGCTCTCCGTCAATGTCTCCCTGCCCAAAGAAGTAGCACACGAGAGAGAGACCGTGCGCACCGGCATCTTCAAGGAACCCGCAGCCGGCCCGGTGCAGGTGCACATCGGCGGCCTGGAGGGCGACGGTCAGGGAGATCCTGAAAACCACGGCGGCCAATTCAAGACCGTGTACGCCTACCCCTACGAGCACTATGCCCACTGGGAGGGCATGCTTAAACGCGGCCCGCTCCCCTATGGGCAACTGGGCGAGAATCTCACCGTGGAGGGAATGCTCGAAGACCGGGTCCACATCGGCGCCCTGTACCGGATGGGCACCAGCCTCCTACAAGTAACCCAACCGCGCAAGCCCTGCTTCAAGCTGGGCATTCGGATAGGCATGACCAAATTCGTCGCGATTTTCTGGAATAGCGGCCGGACCGGAATCTATCTGCGGGTAGTGGAGGAGGGAACGGTACAGGCCGGCGATCCCATCGCGTTGATCGAGGACGCGCCCGAGAACCCCACCGTGCGCCGGCTCTGGCAACTGGCCTATTTCGAGGAAGAGTGCTTCGACGAATGCCTCCTGGCCCTGCGTCTGCCCTACCTCTCCCCCGAATGGCGCCGCCCCCTGACCCTGCGTCTGCGCAAGGCAGACATCGCGCTGGAAGGCTAACAATCACTGGCCAATCGCGGCGGGGAGATGACTAGGAGGGACGGGGATGCCCTGGAGGTATTTCCCAGGGCACTGATCTAGCGATGGGCGAAATGCCCTGGAGGCTTTTCTCGGGGAAAGGTCGGGCTGGGAAGGTCCGAGGGGTCGGGCAGCGGGGTAGCGGAGCCCGCAACGCCCCAACGTATGGGGCGTTGCGCGGGTAGGGTAGCTGGGCAGGGTAGCGAGCGAGGGCGAAGGACCGCGCCTGGGGAAATACCGGAAGGACATACCCGGCCCAACCTACTCGCGCCTGGGGAAACGCCAGAGGAGCGCTCCCGAGCGCTCCAACACATGCACGCAGATCAACCCATAGGAGATAGCATGGCAGCAGGTAACCTGGCCGGCAAGGCCGCCATCGTCACCGGAGGCGCCCAGGGCATCGGCGGGGCCACTGCCCGCAGACTCGCCGCTGCCGGCGCCAAGGTGCTGATCGTCGACGTGGACAAAGAGGCCGCCACCGCCAACGTGCAGACCATTGCCCAGGCCGGCGGCCAGGCCACCTACCTGATCGGCGATGTGGCCAAAGAAGAAAATACCAAGGCCATGGTGGAGCGGGCAGTGAACGCGTTCGGCCGCCTCGACATCGTGGTGCAGAACGCCTACGGCGGCGGCCGGAACCGCGCCGGCAGCGCCGTGGAAGTGGACCCCGAAGCCTGGCGCGAGGGCCTCGACCTGCTGGTGGGCGCCCTCTTCCTCGGCGCCAAATACGCCGTGCCGGCCATGGTCCAGTCCGGCCCGCCCCCCGGGTACGACCCCGGACCCTGGCAGGGCGCCGGCCTGCGCCATGGCACTCCGCCGCCGCGCGAGGTGGGCCGCATCGTCAACGTCTCCTCGGTCCACGGTCTGGTGCAGGCGCCTCGGTCCCTGGTCTACGAGGTGGGTAAATGCGCCGTGATCGGCCTGACCCGGCAGATGGCCATCGACTTTGGCCCCCAGGGCATCACCGTCAACGCCGTGGCCCCGGGCCATATCGTCACCGAGGGCATGGAGCGGATGTGGCAGCAGACCGGCAACGAGGAGGGGTTCCACCTCTTCGAGTTGCACTATCCGGTGCGGCGCACCGGCGTGCCCGACGACATCGCCCACGCCATCACCTTCCTCTGCTCGCCGGAGGCCGCCTTCATCACCGGGGTAGTGCTGCCGGTGGACGGCGGCATGTCCATTCAGCTACAAGAAAACGTCATCATGGATGTGAAGGACTATATCCTCCAACACCCCCAGCTTCGCACCCACTTCGACCGGCCCGGCCGCAACACGGCGCGGAGCTGAACGAGTATCTTCCGGAGGACAAAGACGATGAGACTCGCCGCCTTTACCCTGGCCTTGACCCTGACCCTCGCCAGCTGCGCCATCCTGCGCGAGCAGTTGGGCCTGGCCCTGGTCAGCCAGGAGACCGAACTCGAACTGGGCCGCAAGCTATCGGCCCAAATAGAAAAGAAGGAAAAACCCCTCGCCGATTCGCGAATCCAGGCCTATGTGCGCCAACTGGTGGCCCCTATTGCCCAGCGCAGCCTCCAGGACCGCCCGGGCATCGTGTACCAGGTAACCGTGATCGACAATCCCAAGCAGATCAACGCCTTTGCCCTGCCCGGCGGCTACGTCTATGTCTATTCTGGATTGCTCAAAGCCGCTGACAACGAGGCCGAGTTGGCCGGGGTCATGGCCCACGAGATCGGCCATGTGGTGGGCCGGCATTCGGCCAACCAGTTGGCCGCCCAATACGGCATGGAGCTGCTGACCCAGTTAGCCCTGGGCGAGGATGCCGGGCAACTGGGCGAGATGGCCGCCAGTCTGGCCGGGGCCGGGGCCATGGCCCGCTTCAGCCGCGACGACGAACGCGAGGCCGATGAATACGGGTTCAGGTACATGACCGCCTGCGGCTACGACCCCCGCGCCCTGCTGACTTTCTTCACCAGGCTGGAGCAGTTGGAAAAGAGCCGGCCCAGCGATTTGGAACGCCTCTTCGCCTCCCACCCGCCCACCCCCGAGCGCGTCAGCCTCATCGAGCAGATGATCACCAAAGCCGGGGTTTCGGGGGGCAAGTTGGAGCGGGATAAATACCAGAAGAGCGTTGCGTCGCTGAAGCGTTAGCGCTTGTTGCCCGAACCCTCTCACTGGCTGATACCCGGAGCAGACCGTTCCAAAATATCTAAGAAGGATCGCCCCATGCCTGCTGTCTCTACCCATGAACTCCGCTTCGTCGCCACCCCGGACAAGGGCGAAGTCTCCGCGATTCTGGATCGGCCTGACAACGCCCGGACCCTCCTGGTCCTCGGGCACGGGTCCGGCAGTCATATGCGCCATCCGCTGGTGGCCGGGCTCAGCCGCGCGCTGGTTGAGGCCGGAGTGGCCACGTTCCGGTATCAGTATCCGTATTCGGAGAAGGGCGGTGGGGGGCTCGACGGCCGCCAGGTGCTGCTGGCCACCGTGCGGCAAGCGGTCGACACGGCGGGTCGGGAAGCTCCGGATTTGCCCCTCTTCGCAGGTGGGCACTCCATGAGCGCGAGGATGACCTCTCTGGCGTGGGCCGAGGTGCCTTTGGCGCAGGTTTGCGGCCTCGTCTTCGTGGCGTTCCCGCTGAACGGCGGCAAAGGGCCCACAGAACGAGCGGAGCACCTCCGGGATGTCAGGGCGCCCCTACTCTTCCTACAGGGGTCACAGGACAAACTCGCGGATCTCGACCACGTCCGCGCCGTGTGCAAAAAGCTGGGTGCGCAGGCCACGCTGCATGTGGTCGACACGGCCGACCACGGATTCAAGGTCCTCAAGCGGTCGGGGAAGACTCATGAGCAGGTCATCGAGGAACTGGCCAAAACGATAGCAGCATGGACCGTCGGCGTGAAGTCCTAGCGCAAGAGCAGCAACCTGCGGGTCTGCACGAAATCGCCGGCCTGCAGCCGGTAGCAGTACACCCCCACCGCCACCTCGTGGCCCTGCTGATCGCGCCCGCCCCAGGTGACCTGATGCCCGCCGGGGACCAGCGATCCTGCCACCAGCGTGCGCACCGTCTGCCCCAGCAGATCGTAGATCTCCAGACGCACCGGCTGACATGACCCCTCAAATTTGCGCCACATGGGATGTGAGTATTTCTTCAGATCGACGGAGGGATACTCATGAAGCGGAAAGTCCAGAGCGTCGAAGAGATCATTCGGATTCTGCGGCAGGCAGACGGCGGTGAAACGGCCCAGGCGGTGTGCCGGGAGCACAAGATCTCGGAGCAGACGTTCTACCGCTGGAAACAGAAGTATGGCGGCATGGACCTGGCCGATGCCAAACGGTTCAAGGAGTTGGAAAAGGAAAACAGGGAGTTGA
>SICG01000190.1 GCA_009691525.1 Candidatus Latescibacterota bacterium
AATCCTGGAAACGCTCGGTGGTAAAATCAAAAAGGGCGTTGGGGAAAATGTAGCTGGCTTTGAAGCCAAAGGTTCCCGGCGCGAATACGAGGATGTCCTTGTCCGTCGCCGAGGTATTGACCTCCACGCTCACGATGGAAACGTAGGTCCCCGTGGTGGGGACCTGGCCAGTCACCTGAAAGAAAAAGCTCCCCAGAGTGCCGCTGGTCTTTGCCTGGGCGCTTCTCCCCAGGAGGGTGCCGCCGCCTTCGGCCTGGTTCATCCCATTGGCTATCGGGGCGGAGGAACTGAGGGGAATGGCGCCGGTGACGAGGTTCCCCGGGTGGTACTCCAGGAAGGTGAAGTACTGCGGATCGTACTGGATCTTCACCGCGTACCCTTTGACCAGATGGGTGCCATTTACCGAGACGGTGAGGTCGAGTTTTTGGCCGATCTGGGGGTTGCGCATCTCGGTAAGGCCAGAGATCGTGGTCGACGAAAAGAAGTCGGATGCCAGGATGCAGTGAAACCGGCGTTGCTGCCGGCAAAGGCCGGGGTGGTCCAGGCGGCAAAAACCACCGCAATCAGCAGAAATCTTCCCGGATAAGATCGCGCTGAAATCATAGGAACAGTCCTTTCAGAGACGGATCGTTGCAGATAGGTCGAGAGGTGAGTTTATGAGGTGAGGTTATATAGTAATATAATAAAACGGTCCTGATGGTACATGTCTAAATATCGGCGTTCTGGAGACCGGGGAGTGTGAGCCGGGTCAACAAGGCGGATTTTTCCTTGCCTGGGACCCTGCCGGGGAGTACTCTAACAGGAAAGGGTCTCAACGCGGAGCGTAGGGTGATGGCGCGTCTATTCCACATTGTCGAAGCCCAGCAGTTCGACCGGGAGCTGTTGGGGGAGATTTTTTCGGTGGCCCAGGAGATGGAGCAGGTGGTCCAGCACTACGGCTCCAATATCCTCAGCCGCCGGGTGATGGCCACACTCTTCTACGAGCCCAGCACCCGCACCCGCCTGTCCTTTGAATCGGCCATGAGGCGCCTGGGCGGGGAGGTGATCACCACCGAAAGTGCCCAGGAATTCTCCTCAGTGGCCAAGGGGGAGACCTTGGAGGACACCATCCGCATCGTCTCCGGCTATGCCGACCTCATTGTGTTGCGCCACTTCGAGAGCGGGGCCAGCAAGCGGGCCTCCGAGGTGTCGCCGGTGCCCATCATCAACGCCGGCGACGGC
Source organism: Candidatus Latescibacterota bacterium (assembly GCA_009691525.1). GTDB lineage: Bacteria > Latescibacterota > UBA2968 > UBA8231 > UBA8231 > SICG01. The sequence continues at coordinate 1,222 of SICG01000190.1, forward strand.
CCCGGGCAGCACCCGACCCAGGCCCTGCTGGACCTCTACACCATCAACAGGGAGATCGGCCGCCTCGATGGCATCGCCATCGCCATGGTCGGCGACCTGGCCAATGGCCGGACTGTGCGTTCGTTGTGTTATTTGTTGGCCAAGTACAAAGACATCAAGGTTTATTTTGTCGCTCCCCCGGTGGTGCGGATGCGGGAGGACATCAAGGCCTACCTCAAGCGGCACAAGATCAATTTTGAGGACAGCGACAACCTGCATCAAGTGGCGGCCCAGGTCGACGTGATCTATCAGACCCGCATCCAGCGCGAGCGTTTCGGCGATCGCATCGGCGACTATGACCAGGCGCGGGGCAAATATATCATTGACCGGTCGGTGTTAGACTGCATGCGCTCTCATACCATTATCATGCACCCGCTGCCCAGGGTCGACGAGATCAATCGGGAAGAGGTGGACAGCGATCCCCGCGCCGCCTATTTCCGGCAGGCTCACAACGGTCTTTACGTGCGCATGGCCCTGCTCAAGATGATCCTCGCCAGATAAGCGTGTCTTGACTAAAGAGTTCCCGTTGAATACATTTCTCTGGCCCTCAGCGAAGGGGCGTCTGCCGGTTCATCTCCAGGAGATAGGTGCGCTATGCCTTCCAGCAAAGGCCGGGATCGGGAAAAAGAGTTGCGCCGCCGCCGCAAGCGCCGTGAAAGCCGGCTCAAGCAGCGGGTCAAAGAAGCTAAGGCGGCAGCGCGCAAGAAGATTTGAGCACCCGCCAGGAATGCCGGGGGGCCTGGTCCCCCCAACCTGAAAGAGAGCCGGCAGCACTCCTGCCAGCTCTCTTTTTATTGTGACTGGAGGAGGATGGACGCGTTGCGTGTGGCCATCGCCGGTGCCAGCGGCATAGGCAGACACCACGCCAAGTGGCACCACCGGGCCGGTGCCTCTGTGGTAGGTTTCTGGGGGCGCGACGAGCAGCGTTGTGCCGTGTCTGCAGCCCGGTTGCGCGAGACCTTTCCCTTTGCCGGTAAGGCCTACTGGGACCTGGATCACCTCCTGGCCGAGGCACGGCCCCAGGTAGTGGACGTGTGTGTCCCCAACGAAATGCATTTCTCCTGTGCGCGGCGGGCACTGGAAGCCGGGTGTCACGTGTTGTGCGAAAAGCCACTGGTCTGGCAGGTCGAAGCTGGGGCGGAACAGCTGCTCAAGCAGGCGCGTCAGTTGGTGGACCTGGCTCGGGACCGCGGGCTCCAGTTCGGGGTCTGTACCCAGTACGCCGCCGCCTTGCCTCACTACCGCCGTTTCTACGAGGCGGTGCGGGGTCCCCTGGGGCCGATCACTAGTTTCTTTGCCGAGATGGAAAGCGTCTCCCATGGGCGCCGGCGGGACGCGCAGACCATGTGGATAGATATGGGTCCGCACCCCTTGAGCTTGCTCTTGAGCTGGTTTCCCAGGGGGAGCATGGATCCAGCCAGCCTGCGGGTCGAATTCGCCGGCAACCAGGCGCAGGCTGAATTCGATTTTGTCACCGATGGGAACAGTTGCCGCACCCAGATCCTTATCCGCGACCGTCAGGAGGGCAACCCGGTGCGGCGCTTCGGGGTCAACGACTTGGTGGTCGATTGCCTGGGCCGCGCCGATGCCGGGGGAATCTATCGTTCCGTGCTCAGACAGGGCGAAACCGAAGTGATAGGGGAGGACTTCATGTATCTGCTGATTGAGCAGTTCGACCAGGCCCTGGACCAGAGGCAGGCTCCGCTGGTGGACGCTGCCGCCGGCATGCGCAATCTGGAACTCCAGCTGCAGATTCTGCAAGCGGATGACAGGTGAACAAGGAGGAGACCGGGGTCTTTACCTTGGGCTGAGTCTGATCCTGGGCTTGGGGCTGGCCCTGCGCCTGTGGGGCCTCGACTTCGGGTTGCCCAACCTGAATTGCCGGCCCGACGAGAGCACCCTGGTGCACAAGGCGGCGGGGATGGGCACCGGTGACCTCAACCCCCACTTCTTCAATTACCCTAGTCTGCATTTCTACGTCCTGGCGGTCCTTTACGGACTCTATTTCTGTGCCGGGTACTTGTCGGGAACTTTTGCGGGGTTGGCGGATTTCGAGCACCAGTGCCTGGTAGATCCGTCGGCTGTCTATTTGCTGGGGCGTTTTCTGGGAGCTGGTTTGGGTACAGCTTCCATCGCGGTTTTGTACCTGATCGGCCGCAGTGCCGGGAGCCGGCGGGTCGGCCTGGTTGCTGCGGCCCTGCTCAGCGTTGCCTTCCTGCACACCCGCGACTCCCATTTCCTCACGGTGGATATCCCCGCCAGTTTTCACCTGCTGATGGCGTATCTGTTTTACTTCCGGTACCTTCAGCGCGGCAGGTGGGGGGAATTGGCCTGGGGTGCCGTGTTCCTCGGCCTGGCCGCTTCCACCAAATACAACCTGGGGATCTTTGTGGTCGCCCAGGTGTTGGCGGTGGTGTTGGGCCCGGCCGGGGCGGCGCGCGGGAGGCAGTTGGCCGGCTCTCTGGCGCTCACCGGGTTGGCCTTTGTGGCGGGCACCCCTTTTGCCCTGCTTGACTGGCACACTTTCTGGCGCGACCTGTCTTTTGAGCGGGCCCACTTCGCCGCCGGCCACGGGCAGGACCTGGGCTGGGGCTGGGTGCGCCACCTGAGTTTCACTCTGCCCGCCGGGCTGGGCTGGCCCCTGCTCTTGGCTGGCTTGGGAGGGTGTGTCTGGCTGGGCTGGCGTCGCCGGGCAATAGACCTGGTGCTATTGGGCGGCATCCTAGCCTACTACGCGGTGGCGGGCAGCGGCAAGCTGGTGTTTCCGCGCTATATGCTGCCCCTGGTGCCCCTGCTCTGCCTAAGCGCGGCGGTCGGCCTCGAAGAGGTGGCGCGGCGCTGGCGGGGCCTGTGGGCGGTCCTGGTGCTGGCTGCCCTGGTTCCCGGGGTGGTCCTGAGTTGGCAGCACGACCAATTGCTGGCCCGCCCCGACACCCGGCTGTTGGCTGCAGAGTGGATCGAGGCCCAGGTGCCGGATGGGGCATATATCGTCATGACTGGCAGCGAGTACGGACATCCCCAGGTGCGCCGCACTCGTATGTGGGTACAGGAGCGCTTTGAGGACCTGCGCCAGGCGGCGGAGAGCAGTTGGTACCAGGCGCGCATGCTGCAACTGCCCGGATTCCCGCCGGCTCCCGCGTACTACGTTGTATCGCTGCGGCCGGCCTTCCGCATGCCGCTGCGCTCAGTGTGGAATCTCTGTCCGGTGGATTCCCTGCTCAACCGGGGCGTGGGCTGGGTGGTCACCCTCGAGCATCCCTTGCTCTATTCCCAGGTTGATGCAGAGTTCGCCCGCCAGCTCGAATCCCAGGCAGTGCTGATGGCCCGCTTCGACCCTTTTGTGGCCGGGGAGCACTCTCCACCTGTCTACGACCCCTTGGACGCGTACTATGCCCCGCTGGCGGGGTTTGCCGCCCTGGAGCGCCCTGGGCCTTTGATCAGGATCTATCGCCTCGAAGTGCAGAAGCCTTAAATTTTTCTGGCAGCCCTGCAGGAAGTGCTGGGACAACCGATGGATAAAGGAGGGAGAAAAATGAGTACCGCTGAACAGATTCTCCGGGCCCGCTATCAGCTCTTGGGCGAAGAACTCCAAGGGCGGGGACTGAATCTAGAAGCCATCAAGCTCAAGCTGAAGGCCCAGCAGATCGAAACTCCTTCGTGGGGATATGGCAACTCGGGAACCCGCTTCGGTGTTTTCAAACAACCGGGCGCCGCGCGCGACGTACACGAGCGGTTGGCCGACGCGGCGCAGGTCCACAAACTGACCGGCGTGTGCCGGAAGGTGGCGCTGCATATCCCCTGGGACAAGGTCGAGGATTACGACGCGTTTAAGCAGGAAGCCGCAGATTTAGGAGTGGCGATCGGTGCCATCAATCCCAATGTTTTTCAGGCCCCCTCCTACGAACTGGGCAGCTTCGGCCACCGCGATCCAGCGGTGCGCCAGCAGGCCCAGGAACACATTTACGAGTGCATCGAGATCATGAAGAAGACCGGCTCCAAGGTGCTCAGTCTCTGGTTCGCCGACGGCAGCAATTACCCGGGCCAGATGGACATCATCCAGCGCAAGACTTGGTTCGAGGAGCACCTCAAGAAAACCCACGATGCCCTGCCCGCCGACGCCCGCATGCTGGTCGAGTACAAATTCTTCGAGCCCGCCTTCTACCACACGGACATCGCCGATTGGGGCATGGCGCTCCACTTCGCCCGCACTGCTGGCCCTAAGGCCGAGGTGCTGGTGGATCTGGGCCATCACGCCCAAGGCACCAATATAGAGCACATCGTCGCCTTCCTCATTGCCATGGGTAAATTGGGCGGTTTCCACTTCAACAATCGCAAGTACGCCGACGACGATCTCACCACCGGCTCGGTGAATCTCTACGAGGTCTTTCTTATCTATCACGAGATTGCCAATGCCGAGGCTGCCGGAGTCAAACCGGACATCGCCTATATGATCGACCAGAGCCACATCATGAAGCCCAAGGTCGAAGCCATGATCCAATCGGTCCTCAATATCCAGACTGCTTATGCGCGCGCACTGCTGGTGGACCGCCGGGTGTTGGCCGCGGCCCAGGCCCAGGACGACACGGTCGGCTGCGAAGAGGTGCTGCGCGCCGCCTATGATACCGATGTGCGGCCCTTGCTGGCCCAGGTGCGCCTGGAACTGGGCGCCGCAGTGGACCCCCTTGCAGACTACCGCGCCAGCGGCTATTTCGCCAAGATCGCCGCAGAGCGCCAGGGAGTACTGGAGGGCGCTGCAAGCTGGGGCTGAGCGCTGGGGAATGCAGATACTGGCTACCGCAATAGTGCTGCTGATTTTTGCAGGGGAGGCCCTGGCCCAGGACCCAGTCGGGCCTGGGATCCTGGCGTTGCGCGACATGCTCAAGGACAAGAATCCCCAGATTCGTGTCAAAGCTGCCGAAGGACTGGGACGAGTTGGCGGTCCCGAGAGTGTGGCCACCCTCCGCGGCAGTCTGTCAGACAAGGAGATATCCGTGCGTATCTCTGCGGTCGAGGCCCTGGGATTTATCGGGG
>SICG01000033.1 GCA_009691525.1 Candidatus Latescibacterota bacterium
GCCGTTTCACCGCCGTCTGCCTGCCGCAGAATCCGAATGATCTCTTCGACGCTCTGGACTTTCCGCTTCATGAGTATCCCTCCGTCGATCTGAAGAAATACTCACATCCCATGTGGCGCAAATTTGAGGGGTCATGTCAAGGGTACCCGGGCAAATTCGAGACCGCCCTGGCTGAGGTATTCACCGGCCAGCAGGTGTTGCTCGAACTCGACCAGTGCCTCGTCCTGCATCTCCACCGACAGGTGTTTGAACTCGGCGATGGACTGGGTGAGGCTCTCGATCTCCCCCTCGTTGAGGAACTGCATAATCTCAGCGGCCCCTTCTTGCCCCAGGGCAATCATCAACACCGCCGCCTTCTGCCGCGAGCTGAGTTCCGTCTCCTCGGCAAAATCCCCCCTGGCATCCATATCCGGCAGGGGGTCTTTTCTGGTGGGGCGGGTGGCCTGCCTTTTTTTGGATTGGGCCGCATATTTCTGGGCCGCTGATAAAGAAATTCCTGGGTCCCCGCTGAGTGTTGCCTGGCGATTAGTATTCAAGGTATTGTATTCCCTGTTTTTAAGCCTTGGAAGGGCCGGAGGTCGGTGTTCCCTTTTCAATCGATAGTGCAAAAAAAGGACCAGCTATTCTCAACTTGCGCAGGGCAAAAAGGGGGTTTATATTTCGAACACCCTTAACACCCTATAAAATCAGTAATTCCCCCCCCACGTTTCCCCACATCAACTCCTCCTCTGCCCCTCTATTAATTTGTACCTCGCTCTCTGTCCCGGCGAAAGGACACTCAGGGCATGAAGGTCATCGATTTGCTCATGCTGCCCCAGCCTAACCAGGCCGGCTGCAAAAGGCACCTGCTAGAAGAGTACCTGTCCAACCCCTTTCTCGACGACGACCTGCAGGAACTGGCCCTCCGCCTGGGGGTCTCGCGCACCGAAGTGGCCACTGCCCTGGGCGAACTGTGCCAGGGGCAGTTCCTGAAGACCCAAGGCCAGCGCGGATATGTCCTGGATCTCAGCGAGGTAGGGGAAAAACCCACCCCCTCCCTGACGCGCACACCAAATGCACTGGCCCGCCGGGAAGGGCCCGGAGGCACCGAACCCTTTGGGACCTGGCTGGAAGCCCTGCCTTTTGGGCTGGCCCTGCTCAGGGCAGATGGCAGTCTGGATCGGGCCAACGAACGGGCGATCAGCTGGATGGGTATTTCCCGGGAGAGCTTCGACGGGAAAACCTTTGAGCGGGCTACGGGGGTAGATCCGACCCAGGTGCTGGCCGGCGGCACGGTGCTCTCTTTCACCAGGCGCCTGCCCTTTGCTCTAGAAGTGGAGGTGCGCCCCTGCCCGCCCCTGGGCGTGGTCATTGTGGTACAGGACGTGTCGGTACGCGAGGAACTGGCGCAGATTCAGGCCAGCTTCCAGGAGGCGTTTTTCGCCCGGCTGCGCCTGGGGTTTGTCGAACCGCTGGAGGTGCTGGCACGGTTCCTACAAAATCCGGCCTACCAGGAACTCGGGTTGGCCAGGGCGGCGGTGGAACAGATGCGCTGGATATTGGCCGGCCTGCTGGTAACCCCTCCTGCCCCCGGAGGAGCGGAGTTCCCCGGGATCAACTCCTGAACCGGTAGAGGATCAGCATGGTAATGGATATACGTCAGTTTTTCAGCGTCGCACCGGTGGATACGCCGGCGCCGCAGGTGGCGATCCCCAGTGCTCCGGCAGATCTGGGCGCTCTGCTGGGCCAGGTGGTTGAGCAGGGCATACCCAACGCCCAGGCCCAAGCGGTGGAACAACTCCGCCAGTTGGTGCCCACCCCCGAAGGGCAGGAGGTGATCTGGGAGATCTTGGGCCAGGCAACCGATCCCCGCCGGCTGGTCGCTGCCCAGTTGCTGGGTTACCACCGGCAATGGCTCTCATCGCCATCGGGGATCCGGCGGGTGCTGGCCCAGGCCAGGGAAGAGGAGGACTGGGCGGTGCGGGGGGCATTGGTGTGGTGTTTGCGGCAGGCCGAGGAGGTGCAGGAGTTCCTGTTACACCCCGACAGCCGTGTTGCCCGTGAGGCGGTCCTAGGCCTGCCTCTGGGCAGGAAGACCCTGGCTTCGCTGGTGCGGGCTTTCAAGGCCGGCCTAACACCGGATTTGGCGCGTGTCCTGCTGCACAAGCTACGCGCCTTGCATCCACCCTTGCTGGGTGAACTGGTGGCGCATTTGCTGGAGGAAGAATGGGCCGAAGTCGAAAGCGATGGCCTGGGGGCGTTGTTCTGCAGCCTGCCGCAGCTGCCGCTCTTTGAGCTTTTTGTCGAAGAAAAGGGCAAGCCCGAATGGGCCTCGGAAAAGGGCCTGGCTTCGGCCGGCCGGGCGCGCAACTGGCACCTCTTTTCCCGGCTGGCTGAGCGCGCCCTGCAGCGGGGTCCCACCATCGAGCTCTTGCGCCACCTGCTCAGCCGCAGCGGCGAGGACGAGCCCTTTGCCCGACGCCATGCCCCCTTCCTGCGCCAGGCGCTCAACCAGGCGGACGCCTTGCTGGGACCGGAGCTGCTCAAACACTTTGAGCGTCTGACCTTCAAGGCCTCGGAAGACCGGCTGGTGCGTCTGGCCCAGTTGTTGGTGGAACTAAGTTTCAGGCTGGAGGGTCCCTCCGGGGTGCAGGCGACCTCGTTGTTGGAGGAGTGGAAGCAGCGCTCGCCCGGCCTGAAATTGAAAATCTATCACCTGCAGCAGCGCCTGGCCTAGCCGGGGGGTTACTTTGGGGACCGCCACAGCAACGCCAGCCCCAAAGCCCCGAAGATCAGATTGGGCAGCCAGGCCCCCAGTTCCGGGGAGAGCTGCTCGTTCCACCCCAATGCCTGTCCGGCCTTGACGCAGCTGTAGTAGACAAAACATATAAGCGTCCCTTTGCCAAAACTGCCGGCCAGGCCGGTGCGCCGCGCGTCGGCAGCAAGGGGCGCACCCAGCAGGACGATGACGAAGCAGGTGAAGGGAAAGGCGATCTTGAGGTGCAGGTCCACCTGCTGGCGGGTGGAATCCTCCCCGTTGGCCTGGGCCCGGGTGATGAAGGCCCGCAATTCTCCGTAGTCCATTTCCTCCGTTTTCTTCTGCTGCTGGGCAAGGTCGGCCGGTTTCAGGGTGAGTGCGGGCAAGGCGCGTTCGGCAAAGGCTTCGACCTGGATCCCGTCCTCCCCGAAGCGGTACTCGTGTCCCTCCAGCAGCACCCAGCAGCTGTCTCGCCATTCCAGCCGCCGGCCCTCCAGCCGCCGCACCACTCGGCCGGCGTGTTCCTCTTCGCAACTGACCTCGCTGGCCCGCTGCCTGAGGGCGTCGTAGGAACGGGCAAATAACAGCTGCCCACCCACGTCTTGCAGCAATACCTGTTTGCGCGAACCGTCGGCGCGGCCGACGCCCCGGATCTCGTCCCACACTGCCCGGTAGCGGTAGGTGGCCTCGGGAACCACCTGGTCGTTAAAAAAGAAGGCCAGGCCGCTGAAGACCAGCGAGAAACCAAAGAGGGGAAGGAGTAGCCGGTAGAGGCTGATGCCGGCCGCCTTCATCGCCGTCAGCTCATTGGCGCGGGCCAGGCTGCTAAGCGAGAAGAGGGTGCCCAGCAGCGTGGCAATAGGAAGGGTCAGGGCGATCCAGTAGGGGCCGTGGTAGCAGTAATAACGAACAAACTGGCCGGGTGTGGTGTGATAGTCGATGAAGGTGTCGATGTGTTCGATGAGGTCGACGATCACCGCCACCAGCAGCAGGGCCAGGACCGCGGCGCCCAGACAGAACAGATAGCGGCGCAGCAGGTAGCGGTCGAGCAGCCTCATCTGGTGCTCCGCCGCCACAGCGGGCGGTCGACGACGGCGCAGTACATGAGATAAACGCCCAGCGCGCCAAAGACCAGGTTGGGGGCCCACATCGACAGCGCCGGCGGCACTAGGCCGCGGTCGGCCAGCTCTTCGCCGCCGATGAGGAACATCCAGTAGGTCCAGAAGAAAGCCAGGCTGATGCCCACCGAGACGGCGGCCCCGCGCCGGCGCAGCAGTGCCCCCAGGGGGGCGCCAAGCAGCACAAAAACCACGCAGGCGAAGGGAATGGAGAATTTCTTGTGGATCTCCACCCAGTAGGTGTCGGCGGCCTGGCCGCTGTGCTCCCACAGATTCCACTGTTTCTGGAGGAACTTCTCGGCTTGGTGCCCCTGCTGGACCCCTTGGCCAGCGGAGTCGGTGCCGGCCGTGTCCAGGGAGGCAATGAACACCTGCAGGGTCGAATCGATGATCCTCTGGGTTCCCTGTTGTCGCTGGCGCTGCTCCCTGGCCGCCTGGTACAGGGCGGCGATGTCCATCTCCCGGTCGCTGCGGAAGGAGGATTGATAGGGGGAGAGGGACCGCTGGGGATCTTGGACATGTACCACCTGGCGGGTGAAGGTGCCGCGCAGCAGGCGCTCCGGGTCGCCCTCGTCGAAGCGCACAAATTCACCCTCGTTCAAGGTTAGGCGGATGTACCGGCCTTCGTCGTAGATGTTGAGTTCGCCACTGGCCGCCCGCAGGGTGGTGGGTGGACCCTGGCCGCCGCTGTCGAGCACGGTGATCCCCTCCAGCAGATTCGCCGCCTGGTCAACCCGATGGACCAGCAGGCTGTAGGCGCCCAGGCCGTGGATGAAGGATCCTTCCTTCTGCTTGAGCACCAGAGCGGCCTTGCGGCGTTGCAGGTCGGCGGAGAGGTTGCGGGCCTGGTGGTTCCAATCGGGCAGCACCAGGTCGTTGAAGAGCACCATCAGCACCGTTAACAGGAAAGATGCGCCCAGCACTGGGCGAGCCAGCTGCAGGAAGCTGACGCCCGAGGCCTTGGTGGCGATGATCTCGTGGTCCACCGCCAACCGGCCAAAGGCCATCAGCGTGGCAATGAGCACCGCCATGGGCACGGCCAGGGCCAGAATCCAGGCCAGGTTGTAGAGGAAGAGTTGGCCCGCCAGGCCCAGGCTCACCCCTTTGCTGAGCACCTGGTCCATCACCTGCAGGACAGCGTCGATCATCAGGGCAAAGGCAATCAGGGTCACGCCAAAGCAGAAAGGGCCCAGGTGTTGCCGGAGGATGTAACGGGACAGGGTGGTCAAAGGCGCGGCCTGGAGTGTAGCGGAAAGGGTGCAGTGGTGTGGCTGATCAAATATACAGCGGCCGACCCCGTTGCCCAAGGTGGCGTGTATCCGTGGTTGGTACAGCTTTTGCGTTCACCGGGGGCAAGAGCGCGCCTTCGCTCTTGATTTGAAGGGGGCTTGGCAGTATGTTTTTTTGAGGGCCCCGGCCCCTTTCCCCCCCTTCGTGGAGCTCGCCTAGCGCGCCAGGTGAACGCTTGTATTCGGTAGTGAAGGAAGAAACCTGAGGGGGGTGTAGTTGCCCCCCTTGACCAGCTTTATGCAAGCGTCGGTGCCCATGCGCGCAACATCCACTTCGTGGCTCAGAGCTGGGTGTACAGGAGTGTGGCTGGCCCTTTTGTCGCTGCCCGCCCTCGTCCTGGCCGCCCCTGGTCTGCGTCCTCCCCCCTATAGTGGCCCCCTCGCCGGTCTACTGTCCGGGGGGCCAGGTCCGGCGTCGCTCAACGTTGCCGGCCAGCCACTGCTATCAGCGCCGCCACCGCCGGGGTTGATGGGCAGTTACGCCCCTTTTGACCAGAAACGGGTACAGGTCGATTCCGCCGGGGTCCACTACACGCCCTCGGTCGCCGGGCAGCCCTCGGGTCCCGAACTTACGCTGTCCTTGGACGAATATCTGAAATTGGGGTACCGCTACGAGCTGGGGCAGCTCTGGCAGAGCCAGGTTCGCCGTACTCGGCGCACCCTCGCCGACCAGCAGCAGAAGCAAGGCGGGGGCCGGCTGCAGTGGACCGTGCCTTTTCCGCGCACGCCCAGGGCGGTGCGCAAGATCATCGGTGAGGACGGCCCCACTTTGCGCATCAACGGCGAACGCACCATCACCGTGGCCGGCAAGAGCGAATGGACCGATGGGGAGGTGCAGACCCTGTCGGGGAGGGCCTCGAAATTCCCGGCGCTGAGCATGGATCAGGAATCCAAATTCTCGGTGGAGGGCAAGGTCGGAGAGCTGATCAATATCCGCATCACTCAGGATACCCAGAATCTGGGATCTGCCTTTAGCAGCGGGCTGGGCGACCAGCTGGCCAACCAGATCAAACTGGATTACAAAGGGGATGAGGACGCCATCTTCCAAGAGGTCCAGGCCGGCAACACCACCCTCTCGCTGCCGGGCAACCGCTTCGTGGCCTTCAACCAGCAGCACAAAGGGCTCTTCGGTATCCGCGCCAAAGGCCGGATGGGGCCCCTCAGTTTTACCTCTATCGCCAGCCACGAAAAGAGCAAGAGCAATCGCAAGTCCTTCAAGGGGGGTGCGCTGGGTGACACCCTAACACTGAAGGACACCGACTATTTGCGCAACACCTACTTCTACCTGGACGAAATCTACCGGCTGCGGCTGCGGGATTTTCGCGAGGTCTCGCAGGGAACGCCCAGCGACTATGTCGCCGCAGACGCCATCAACCAGAACAGCCTCGAAATTTATATCAACGACTTCAATATCATCAACGACCTTGAGCAAAGGGCCAAGGCTGGGGTGGCCTGGGTGGAGGTGAATGGGCCGGTGGACGAGCGCAGTGGTTTTGTCGAGCGCGGTACCTGGCAGCAGCTGGACCCGGACAAGGATTATACCCTGGTTCCAGAACTGGGGTACATCGTCCTGAACCGCCCGGTCGAGGATCGTTATGCCCTGGCAATCAAATACCGCACCGTGGGCAGTGAGGGCGTTCCGGGCAATGACTACGGGGATACCCAGGGGGACACCCTGCGGCTAAAGCTGATCAAGGCGCGCGACCCCCGTCCCGATTTCCCCACCTGGAACCTGGAGTGGAAAAATGTCTACCGGGTTTCCAACGGCTACTCCGAAGGCAAGAAATTCGACCGCGACAAGATCGAGATCCAGATCTACGAGGAGGTGGCTGGCCGCGAGCCCCAGTTGTCTCAGGGGGGTCGGTCCCTGCTGCAGATCATGGGGTTGGACGAGCGGGGCAAGGACCCGGGCAGCCCCCCGGATCGGGCAGTGGATTCGGACTATGCCGGTCTCGACGAGTTCATGGGGGTGCTGATCTTTCCCGACCAGACCCCCTTCGACCCCCACTCGCGCTACAAGGGGCTGCAGAACACGGTGCCGGCCATCTACAACAGTCAGCAGCAGCGCGAGCGCTCCGAGGCCAGTCGGTACCAAATCAAGGTGCTGTCCAGATCCGGTGAGCAGCGCATCAACCTCGGCCAGGTAGGCATCGACCCCGAGTCGGTAGAGGTGCGGCTCAACGGGGAGCGGCTGGCGCAGGGGACCGATTACAATGTCGGTTTCAGCGGCGAGATCACCTTCCTCGGCACCAACGCCCAGGCGGTGGGCGATCCGGGGGCCGACCTAGAAATCACCTACGAGTCCGAGGACCTGATCGGGCTGGGCAGTCAGCAGAAGACGCTGCTGGGCATGCGCAGCGAGTACGAGTTCTGGGAGGGAGACGGCAGCATCGGTTCGACGCTGATCTACAACAATGAGCGCAGCGGCGAACGGCGGGTGAGGGTGGGCAACGAACCGGCCCGCACCCTGGTGTGGGACATGGACCTCAAAGCCCGCTTCGACGCCCCGCTGCTCACCCGGGCTGTAGACCTGATGCCCCGGCTCAAGACGGTGGAGAAGTCCGAGGTCAATGTGCAGGCCGAGGTGGCCCAGAGCCGCCCCAACCTCAACACCAAGGGCCAGGGGTACATCGACGATTTCGAAGGCAGCGAAAGGCCCGAACTGCTCCCCGTTATCCGCACCCGCTGGACCCCGGCCAGCCGGCCCCTTGGCGATGACTACGGGGTGGAGGATAGGGGCCGGCTGAACTGGTACAATCCCTTCGACCGGGTGCCGCGCGTCGAAATCTGGCCGGGGCAAGAAGACCAGGTGGACGCCCAGAACGACGAGACCGACGTGCTGACCCTCCAACTGGGCCCGGTTCAGGATGGGACCCGGTCGTGGGGTGGGGTGATGGCGGCCTTCACCGGAGGGGCGCGGGATTTCTCCCTGTCCAAATTCCTCGACGTCTGGGTGCGGGGCGAATCCGGGCTCTTGCAACTGGATCTGGGATCGATCACCGAGGACTATCTTCCCGACAGCCGGCTCAAAACCGAGGACCTCCCGCTTCCGGGCCTGAATGCTGGCGATGGAGTGGTCGCCGCCGAGGAGGATGTGGGGCTGGACGGGCGCACCGACGAACAGGAACTCAAGTATTTTCTGGGCTTGGCTGGGGCCGACACCACCGGCAGCGCGGAGCAGTTGCGGGAAACCTTCGCCCGCTTCTACCCTCAGCGCGATCCTCAGGACCCCGAGGGAGACGGCTGGGAATACCGGGAGCACAGCGACGACTACAGCCGCATCAATGGCACCCAGGGCAACCGGGGCGACAGCGAAAGTCGCGACCGGCCGGACAGCGAGGACCTCAATAACGACGGGGTACTCAACACCCGCAACGATTATTACCACTACACCATCGACCTGGCCCGCGACGAACCGGTCCCCGGCACGCTGAGCAAGGGCTGGCGGCTGTTCCGGGTGCCCCTGTATGGAGAGGGGGTGCAAAAGGTGGGCAGTCCCGACTCCAGCCGTATCGAGGCGGCCCGCCTGGTGGTGGTCGACGGGGCCAACCGCGGGGCCAAGGTGGAAATCGCCCAGATGGAGGTGATCGGCAATGAATGGCAGGTGGTGGGCATAGATCCGCTCGAGGGCGGGTCGCCGGTGCACGAGGAAGAGAGTTTTGATGTGACGGTGATCGGCTCGGATCTGAACAGCACCTACAAGCCGCCGCCGGGTGTGAAGATCAGACGCAACCCCCAGACCCGCACCCGGGAGCGGGAGCAGTCGCTGGTACTGGACTATCACAATCTCGAGCCGCTGCACCAGGCCACCGCCACCCGGGTGCTCTCCCTGTCGCGGCCGGCCAACTACACCAAGTACACCCAACTGCGCATGTATGTGTACGGGGACGAGAAAGAGACCCGCTACGCCAGCGCCGATTCCAGCGACCTGGAATTCTTTCTGCGTTTTGGCGCCGACAGCACCAACTATTACGAATTCGCCAGCCGGGTGTTTCCTGGCTGGGACCGCCGCAACGAGGTGGACATTGAACTGCCGGAGATGGCCAGGCTCAAACTGCAGGTGCCCCCGGGAGGCTTGCGCAAAGATGAGGTGCTCGATACCCTGATCGCCGATCCCCAGGTGCGCGATGGGGCCCCGGCCCACTACCGGATGCGCGGCAGTCCCTCGATGCAGCAGATCAAGCAGTTGAGCATGGGCTTGCGCAACCTGGGGTCCCGCCAGGCCTTTTCGGGTCAGGTATACACCGACGAGATGCGCCTGGACGGGGCGCGCAATGACGCCGGGCTGGCTGCCTATGCCAGAGTGAACGCCAAGCTGGCTGATTTTATGACCCTCGACGGTCAGGTGGAATGGCAAGGGGAGGATTTTCGCACCCTCAGCGCCACGGCAAGGGCCAACAGCGATCTCAACACCGGCCTGCAGACCTCGGCCAATATCAACCAGTTCCTGCCCGGCAGCTGGGGGTTTTCCATCCCCGTCAAGATGAGCCTCACCCGCAACGAAAGCCTGCCGCGTTTTGGCCCCAACGCCGATGTGGAACTGACCCAGGGGCAGAAGCAGGAACAGCGCAGCCAGACCACCAAACGTTTCTACGAGGTTTCGCTGAGCAAGAGGGCGAGCCAACGCTGGTTCGGGCGCTGGACCATCGACCAGGTCAACATGCGCCTGTCATCGACCCAGGAGCGCGGTTCCGATCCGGTCCGGCCCCTGCGGGAGTTGGATGCACACACCGCCAGTTTCTCCTACCAGATGCCCCTGCCCAAGCCCGGCTTGCCCCTGCTGGGCTGGCTGCCCGGGTTTATGCCAACCGGACTGCGGCAGCTGCGACTCAGCCCGCTGCCCACCACCCTGTCCTATTCGGCCAACGTCAACCAGCAGCAGCAGGCCACCTTCCAGCGCACCGACGCCGATACCACCATCCAGGAGGATTTTGGCCTGCAGGAAACCTATACCACCAAGTTGGCGCCCTTTGGCTTCATCAGCAGCGACTACAGCCTGCAGATCGAACGCGACCTGCGCAAGAAGCTGGCACCGGGAAAACTGAGCTTTGGCACCGAGGTGCAGCGGGTGCAGAAAGCCGACGTCAATTTTAACCCGCGGCTGCTCAAGTGGCTGGATCAGAATTATTCCTTCCAGGCCAACTACGAGGAGATCAACGACCCGCGCCGGCGCCGGGCCCAGGTGCAGATCGACACCCTCACCGGCCTGCCTGTCAAGACCCGCGACATCAGCACCAAGAACAACCTCTCGGCCAGGCTCAATCTGAGGATACCGGCCATTCTCCAAGGGTTGGGGGCACCAGGAGTGAAGGGCAAGGGGGATGTGGCCATGCGCGGCAAGGGCGAAAAGGACAAAAAGAAGGAGATCGATGCGGCAGAAAAGCCCAAGGAGACCAAGGCTCCGGCAGCGGACGGAAACCCCTTTTTCCTGCGGCGCCTGCTCTATGCCAGCGGCGATCACCTCGAGCCGCTCAACCTCACCTGGAGAGGGGGCACCGATAACCGCAGCTTTAATCTTGTCGACCGGCCTTCCATATGGTACCAGTTGGGATTGCGTGATAGCCTGGAGGTGGAAGCGGCGGGGTCCGGGCTCACCCAGCAGGACCAGGCCAGCCGCAACACCAATCTTGAGGCTGGCAGCGGGATGAAATTACCCTTGGGTGTAAGCGTCAAGGCCGACTTCCGCCAGCAGCTCACCAAGCGCAGCGGCAGCACCCAGAATCGTTTGCGGGTGGAGCAGCAGCAGGAATTTCCCAAGCTCAGTCTCAACTGGACCCGCGCCGACCGGCTGCCCTATGTGCGGAAGTTGATCAGCAGCGCCCAGGTGAACCTCTCCTACGAGCACAGCCAGAACAGCGAAGGTGAAGGGAACTTGGATCTGGGAAATCTGTTGAGGAGGGAACAATCCACCGAGGTCAAGATCTCCTGGTCGGGGCGTTGGAAAATCGGCCCCTCCACCAAGGTGGAAGTATTCAATTCCCAGGGGGTGGACTACGATTATGAGACAGATGTGCGCGCCGACACCAGCGCCGGTGGTTTGCGGCCCTTGCGCGGCAGCGGCAGCCTCCAAAAGAAGGGCACCACCTTTGAGATCAGGCACACGCTCAAACCCCGCGGTCTGCCCCTCTTTGGCAAGCTGAAAAGCAACGTGGAGCTCAAAGTCGAATTCGGGCTGGAGGGCGAGAAAAAAGGCAGCGCCACCGGGGATGCAGCCCGGGCCACCATCGCCCAGACCAGCAGGATTAAACTGAACACCAGCGGCACCTACAAATTCAGCGAGAGCTTCCAGGGTCGGGCGCTGATCCGGCTGGAGAATAACCGCAACGAGCTTACCGACAAGACCCGCAAGATCCGCGAGGTCAGCCTGTCGGGGACGCTCTTGTTCCGGTGAGCCGCCCGGGGCAGTTGCCTGGCGTGCGCCGAGGAGATATCTTCCATGTTTAACCGCCAGGAACAATTGGTTCTGCTCTTTATGGGCGCAGCGCTGCTGGCCGGCAGTGGTACCGCCCTGGTCGATCATTATCGCCCCGCCAGTCTGGAGGAGTTCCAGGTGATTCCCGAAGCGGCACCGGCACCACCGGTGCCTGCGGGGCCGGTGACCGGACCGCCCGCCGCTCCTGCGGCCGGCCCGGTGCAGCTCAACAGCGCCACTGCAGCCCAACTGCTTCAGCTTCCGGGCATCGGTCCCAAGACGGCCGCCCGCATCCTGAGTTACCGCCAGGAACACGGGTCTTTCAAAACCATTGCCGACCTGGTGCAGGTGCCCGGCATCGGCCCCCGCACCTTGGAGAGGCTGCGGACCCTGGTAGTGGTCGAATAGAAAGTGTCCATGTTCGGAGCGCACCAGAGGAAAGCCACCGGCATCCACCTCGCCGCCCAGGCTCTGCACATCGTCGAGTTGACTCGCCACCGGGGCGAGGTCGTGCTCGACAACCTGGTGCGGGAAACCCTGCCCTTCGCCTGCACTGCCGCCCGACTGGCCGGCGACGAGCGCGAGGAGTTGGCCCGTTTCATCCGGAAGGTGGGGAAAGAGCGCCGCCTCAGCTATGTCAACCCCGGGGTGGCGCTGGGCGCCCATGCTTTCCTGCTCAAGCGTCTTACGTGGATCCACGGCAGCGATCAGCTCAACCGCGAGCACCTGAAATGGGAGGTCCAGCAGGTCCTCCCCGACCGTCTTTCCGAGTACGTGTTGGATTTTGCCAAGACCCCCCAGGGGTATTTCCTGGTGGCGGCCCGCAAACGAGCCGTTCAATTGTATCGGGCCCTGTGCCGCAATGGGGGGCTGAGGCATCCGCTCTTCGATATCGGTCCCTTTGCCCTTTACAATGCGCTGGAGGCCAGCGGGAAGCTGGCCGGGGAAGAGATGGAAATCCTGGTTGACATCTCGCCGCCCGAAGCGCAGGTGCTGCTGCTCAATGCCGGCCAGCTCCAGGCCGTCAGCTGCTGCAATTGGGAGGGCGAAAGCCCAGCGATGCAACGACAGGCCCTGGTCGAGAGGGTGCAGCAGCTGGTCGAGGCCGAAAGCAGCAGGCGGCCTCCCAGCCGCCTGTGGTTGAGCGGCACCGCGGCGACCGACCCGGAATGGAAGGCCATCCTCAGCGACAAGGTGTCGGTGCCCATGGCGGTTTTTGATCCTTTTTCCGGAGTGAATGATTCGCCGCTGGAAGAAGGAGCTTCGCCGGCGGTGCGGGCCGCCTGTGCTGTGGCTGCCGGCCTGGCCTACCGCGGTTTGAGCGAAAACGACTGAGGGGCGGGCATCCAGTCCGAGAAACCATATCATGATCCGCATCCATCTGCAGCCGGCGCGTCGCCGCCTCTTACCGCTCTTGCTCCTGGGCCTGGGCGTCTTCCTGGTGAGCACCCTGGGTTTGGGTTATCTGACCCGCGAAGAACATCCCTCCTTGCCGCCGGAACTGGCGGGTCAGGTCCTGCCGCCGCCAGCACCGGTTCAGGCACCTGCACCCGAGCCAGAGGCCAAGACCCCTGAGCCGCAGGTCGCTCAGCCTCCGGCCCCGGCAGTAGTTCCCGAGCCCAAGGCCTCGGCTCCTCCGCCTGCGGCAGAAGAAACCAAGCCGCTGCAGCGGGATGAGCCCAAGACGGTCCAAGCCACCGCGCAGCGACCGGCCCCGGCCAAACCGCCGGCCCCAGCGGCGGTGTTGCCATCGGCTGGCCCGCTCTGCCTGCGCATCCTGCAATTACACGAGCGCCTGCCCCCGGTGGTGCGCTGCTCGTCGCTGTCCGGCACCGCCGGGGGGGATTATGTCATCGAGGGGACTATTCCCTCCGGGGACTTCCCTCAGCTCATCGCGCTGCTGGATGGGTTGCCGCGCTTGCCGGCGCGTCCGACGCTGTCGGGTGGGATGTCGGGCAGGAAAGAGGGAGATTATGCCTTCAATCTTCACGGGCAATTCCCGGCCGCCCCCCAAACCGCCCCCGCGCCACTGGAGGCAAGTCAGGCATCGGGGCTGTTCACCCAAGCGGCGACCTTGGCGCGCAAGACCCGGCTCGATTCGGTGCGGGTGGGCGCCCCGCTTTTCACCCCGGTGGGCAAGGGGGTGGTCCAGCAGCGCCAGAAGCTGTGGGCCACTGGCTCGTACCAACAGCTGAAGAGCTTTCTCGAGACCTTGGCTCGGCAGCAGCCGCAGTTGCGCCTGGACGAAGTGATGCTGGTGCCCCTGTACAAGGGGGAGGCCCAGTGGAAACAGGCCCATTTCTACGCGGTGCTGAGCACGACGGTGCGGGCCGCGCGCTGAGGAGCGATCATGGACGCAGCGATCTATCCGGGCAGTTTTGATCCCATTACCCACGGGCACCTCAATATCATCGAGCGCGCCCTGAGCATCTTCAGCCGGGTGGTGGTGCTGGTGGCGGTAAATCCGCAGAAAAGTTATCTGTTTTCCGCCGACGAAAAGGTGGAGATGATCCGCGAGGCCACCCAAGGGTGGCCCCGGATCGAGGTGGACCGCAGCGAGGGACTGCTGGTCGAATACGCGCGTAGCCGGCAGATCCACATCGCGGTCCGCGGCCTGCGCGCGGTTACCGATTTTGAGGGAGAGTTCGCCATGGCCCTGACCAATCGCACCCTGTGGCCCGAGATGGACACCGTGTTCCTGATGACCCGCGCCGACTATATGTACCTGAGTTCCTCGGTGGTGCGCCAAGTGGCCCAGCTGGGCGGGGATGTCAGCTCCTTTGTGCCCCCGGCAGTTGAGCGCCGGTTGCGGGCCAAATTCGGGCACGCCTGAGCTATGTTCATCGACGAGGCGACCATCACGGTGGAGTCGGGGGGCGGGGGGGACGGCTGCATGAGTTTCCGCCGCGAAAAGTACGTGCCGCGCGGCGGTCCCAACGGGGGCGACGGAGGCGACGGGGGCGACGTGATCTTTAGGGCCGACAACAACCTGGCCACCCTGCTCGACTTCCGCTACCGGCCCCGGATCGCCGCCCAGCGGGGGACCCACGGCAAGGGCAAGGACATGACCGGTTCGCGCGGGGCGGATGCCCTGATCAGGGTGCCCTTGGGGACCCTGCTGCGCGCCGAGGACGGCACCTTGCTGGCCGATATGGTGGAGGACGGTCAGGAGTTTGTGCTGGTCAAGGGGGGCCGTGGCGGCAGAGGCAACAGCCGTTTTGCCACTTCGCGGATGCGGGCCCCGCGCCGCGCTGATCCGGGCGAACCGGGAACGCCGGCGGTGGTGCGGCTCGAATTGCGGCTGATGGCCGACGTGGGGCTGGTGGGTTTTCCCAACGCCGGAAAGTCGACCCTGCTTTCGCGGCTTTCCGCCGCCCACCCCAAGATCGCCGACTATCCCTTCACCACCCTCGAGCCCCAATTGGGCATTGTCGGCTGGGCGGAGTACGAGAGTTTTGTGCTGGCCGATCTGCCCGGGCTCATCGAGGGGGCCTACCAGGGCAAGGGGCTGGGGCTGCGTTTCCTGCGGCACATCGAACGCACCCGCATCTTGCTTTTCACCCTCGACTGTACCAGCCCTTCGCTGACAGAGGACCTGGAAAAGCTGCGCCAGGAATTGGGGCTCTTTGACCCGTCGCTGCTGGTAAAGCCTTATGCCATCGCCTTTACCAAGGCCGACCTGCTGGGGCCTGAGGCGCAGTTCGCCGATCCTTTTGCCGGCTCTGAGGCGCCCCGCTTCCTGATCTCGGGGGTGAGCGGCCAGGGGCTGCGCGAACTGGTGATCTGGTTGGGTACCCTGGTCAAACAGCGGCGTCAGCTGGAGACCATTGCGGTTGCGGAGGATACTGGTGGACCGGGATGAGCTGGCCTGGCTGGCCCTGTCCCGCCTGCCCGAGATTGGCGGGGTTCGCTGCCGGCAGTTGATCGCCCGCTTCGGCTCAGTTCGCGCCGCCCTCGAGGCACCGCCCGGTGCCTGGGGGGAGGTGGTGGGGGCCGGGGTGGCGCGCCGGGCTCGGGCTCAGGCGGTGGACTGGCAGTGGGCTGAGCGCCAATGGCGCGATCTACAGCGCCTGGGCGGCCAGCTGCTCACCATTGAAGATCCCGGATACCCAGAGTTGCTGCGCCAAATCGCCTCACCACCGGCGGTGCTCTTTGTACTGGGGACCGCGGATTTCACCCGGCCGGCGGTGGCGCTGGTGGGCACCCGCCAGGCCAGCGAGTACGGGCTGGTCATGGCCAGACAGCTGGCCGCTGAGTTGGCCCGCCAGGGCTTATGGGTGGTCAGCGGCATGGCCAGCGGCATCGACACCGCCGCCCACCAAGGGGCACTGGAGGCCGGTGGGCAGACCCTGGCAGTGTTGGGTTGCGGGCCGGATGTGATTTATCCCCGCGCCAACACCCAATTACACGCCCGCATCCAGGAGCAGGGGGCGGTCCTGGCCGAATATCCGCTGGGGTATCCGCCAGACGCGGGCACTTTCCCCCGGCGCAACCGGCTGATCAGCGGCCTGAGCCTGGGCACGGTGGTGGTGGAGGCCCCGGCCCAGAGCGGAGCGCTGATCACCGCCGCTTATGCGCTCGATCAGAACCGCGAGGTTTTTGCGGTGCCCGGCGAGGTGCGGGGTGGCCGGAGCGCCGGCTGTCACCGCCTGATCAAGGAAGGGGCCAAGTTGGTCGAGGGAGTGGGAGACGTCCTCGAAGAGCTGGGCCCTCGTTTTGAACAACAGGCCCAGTTGGTGCTGAATTTCACCCCCCCGCTTTCGGTTTCCCCCGAACCGGAAACCTCTCCCGAGGAGCGGCAGGTTTTGGCCGTGCTCGGCGAAGAACCCCTGCACATCGACCCCCTGGCGATCCAGGCGAAGGTCTCCGGCCCCGAACTGCTGCGCATCCTGCTGGACCTCGAACTGGCCGGTCTGGTGGTGCAGCTGCCCGGCAAACGTTTCGTCCGCCAGGTTTAGGGGCTCAGCGGCCCTTGGACTCAACCGGATCGATCTGGAGCAGATCGGGGGGGGCAGGGTGTGCGCCGCAATCATCGCAGTGCTGCCCTGGGTGAATCAGGGGGCGGATGAAGTACCACAGGGCCCACAGGCCGCAGCCGGTGCTTACCGCCACGGCGAGGAAGGTCTGCGCGTCCATTTACCAACCCATCCAGGTGGTCAGCTGGTAAATCAGCAGCGAGCCCAGGTACGCCAGTCCGGTCATGTAAGAAAAGGAAAAGAGCGCCCATTTCCAGGTGCCGGTCTCGCGCTGGATGATGGCCAGGGTAGACATACACTGAGCACACAGGGCGAAGAAGACCATGACCGATAGGGCCACCGGGACGGTGAAGAGCAGGCTGCCGTCGGCGCGGGTAGCGCGGGCCAGGGCCTCGCGCAGGTCAGACGAATTCTCGTCCTGGTCCCCGCCCAGGCTGTAGATGGTGCCCAGCACCGAGATGACCACTTCGCGGGCGGGCAGGGAGGCCAGGGTGGCCATGCCGATGCTCCAGTCCCAGCCCAGGGGGCGCACCAAGGGTTCGATCAGGTCGCCGGCCTGGCCCAGGTAACTGGCCCGCAACAGGGCGGCGGCTTGGGCCTGGTCGATGGCGGTCAAGATTTTTTCCAGTTCGGCACCGGAGGCGGCCTGGTCAGCGGCCTGGCGCTGCTGGGCGTAGAGGTCTAGGACCTGGGGGGGGCGTGGGAAATAAGCCAGGGCCCACATG
This sequence comes from Candidatus Latescibacterota bacterium, assembly GCA_009691525.1. Lineage (GTDB taxonomy): Bacteria > Latescibacterota > UBA2968 > UBA8231 > UBA8231 > SICG01. The sequence continues at coordinate 17,258 of SICG01000033.1, forward strand.
GCGATGGTGGTGGCCAGGATGATGCCGCCGGCCCGGACCACAAAGGCTCGGGTGCTGTGGTACACTCTCAGGAATACGGTGCGCGGGTCTGGCCACTTGTAGGAGGGCAGTTCGAGCAGGAAGGGAGGGGTCTCGCCCTTGAGCAGGGTCTTTTTGAGCAGCCAGGCCACGGGGATGGCCACCAGCACCCCGAGGCTGTACATGGCCAGCAAGGTCAGGCCTTGGAGGCCCAGCCAGCCGCCCAGGATGGGCCGGGCGGGGATGAAGGCGGCGATGAAGAGGGTGTAGACCGGCAGGCGCGCCGAACAGCTCATCAGCGGAGCGACCAAAATGGTGGTGAAGCGGTCGCGGCGGTCCTCGATGGTGCGGGTGGCCATGATGCCGGGTACTGCGCAGGCAAAGCTGGAGATGAGCGGAATAAAGGACTTCCCCGAGAGCCCGCAAAAAGTCAGCAGCCGGTCCATGAGGAAGGCGGCGCGCGCCATGTAGCCGAAATCTTCGAGCAGGGTGATGAACAGGAAGAGGATGGCGATCTGGGGCAGAAAGACCAGCACGCCGCCCACCCCGGCCACCACCCCGTCCACCAGCAGGCTCTGCAGGGGACCGGGGGGCAGGAACCGGCTCAGTTGCTGCCCCAGGGCGCCAAAGACGCCATTGATCCAGTCCATCAGCGGCGCGGCACCGCGGTAGATGGCCTGAAAGCCCAGGGCCGTGATGGCCACAAAAAGCAGCGTTCCCCAGACCCGGTGGGTGAGAACGCGGTCTAGCCGGTCCGAACGGCTGGTGTGGAGTTGGGCTGGCTGGTGCACGCAGCGGGCCAGCACCTGGTCTATCCAGCGGTAGCGCAACTGGGTGACCTGAGCGGAAAGCGGGGCCGGCAGCCCGGTGGCGTGGCGCAGTTGGGCCAGCTGGCTAGCGAACTCCGGGCCGGCGGTGGCGACCAGGCGCTGCTCAGCGTGCCCCCCCTCGTCCACCAGCAGATAGAGCGCCTCGATCGCCGAAAGGGGGCGGGCGCCAGCCTGGCTTCCGAGGTCGATGAGGCGGGCACTTTGCTGCGAGAGAATAGGAGGGAAGTCCGGCTCAGAGTAGGGGGATGGAATGAGCCTGGCCCCGAGCATGGTTACCAGGGCCCCTTTGAGAGCTTCCAGGCCCTGGCGCCGGTGGGCGCAGATGGGCACCACCGGGGTTCCCAGTTCCCCGGCGAGCTGACCGGCATCGATGTGGATGCCGCGGGCCTCGGCCACGTCGCTCATGTTGAGCGCCACCACCAGGGGCAGTTTCAGCTCGAGAAGTTGGGACACTAAGTAGAGATTGCGCCGCAGGTTGCTGGCATCGACGATGGCCAGCACCACGTCCACCGGGGGCGTGTCCACTTGCTGGCCCAGGAGCACGTTCACGGTGATCACCTCGTCCGGGGCGTGGGCCGCTAGGCTGTAGGTGCCGGGCAGATCCAACAAGTTCACCTGTCGGTGCCCATCCAGCACCAGGTGTCCCTGTTTGCGCTCCACGGTGACACCCGGATAGTTGCCCACCTGTTGCGCCAGCCCAGTCAGAGCGTTGAACAAGGTGGTCTTGCCGGTATTGGGATTGCCGATCAGGGCAACGGTCGTCGTGGTGGTCGATTGAGGGCCGGGGCCGGTCATGACGGGGAAGGGTAGGGGCCTATCCCAGGGTTACTGGTGCGGATAGGCAGGCGCTTCACCTGCAGAGACGCGGATAGGCACCGTGTCGGTGCGCCGCAGACAGAACCGGCTTTCACCCACCTGAATGACCAGGGAAGTACCCGTGCGCAGCACCCGGATTCTCACCCCGGGCACCAAACCGAGTTCGCGCAATCGCGAAAGCAGCCGCGAGGTGCCGGGAACCGCGGTGACCACGCCCTCATCCCCCGGTAGCCAGGAAGCAAGAGAGGCCTCCACCGCTGGCATTGCCACAGTGGAGGAAGGGGTCTTGTCTGTTGTCAAGTCTATGGTCACTTGCTCCACGGGAGGTCTATTCTGGTGAAAAGTCTTTGTTGCGAAACATTTGATTGGCAAGACAAATAATCATTTGGCATACCTAAATTGCCTAAGTAAAATATAGCTCAAATTCTTGGGGGAAGTCAATGTCAATTTTTTAGGCAAAGAGACAAATATGATGCTTAATTCAATTTGGAAAACATTTTACAAAAATATTGACAGCGAAAAATAAACATCATATGCTTACATTGGCATCCAAAAAATATAATAGACATACTAAAGTAGATTATATAAAACAAAAGGCATAACAATCTTTTGTTGATTCCCTTTCACCTACATCTGGGAGTTGGGCGAATGCGCAGGCAGACAGGCAGAATCAAGCTGGCAAGAGGCGCGGCGCTGGCGGGGTTGACGGCTCTTTCGCTGCTGGGGGCGATGCCCGGCGCGGCCAATGAGCGGCATTTCAGTTATACCTATGAAAGTGGGGTGCTGCCACCGGGAGAACGGGAGTTTGAGCTGTGGACCACCTATCGCACCGGCCGCCACGAACTCTACGTGCGCCTCGACCACCGGGCCGAATTCGAAATGGGGCTCACTGACCGTCTGATGACCTCGTTCTACCTCAACTGGCAGGATATCACCCAGGAAAATGCCGCTACCTCGCCGCCTTCCACCCAGCGGGCATCCGCTTTTGAGGGAATTTCCTCCGAATGGAAGTACAAATTGAGCGACCCGGTGGCGGACGGTTTCGGTACGGCGCTGTACGGGGAGTTGGGGCTGGCTACCGACGAGGTGGAGCTCGAGGGCAAACTGATCCTCGACAAGCGGGCGGGGAAAAATCTGTACGCCTACAACCTGACCATCGAGCCGGAATGGGAAGTCGGGGCAAAGGAGACCGAACTCGAGGAGGTGGGGTTGGAGAACAATCTGGCCTTCACCCATTTTTTCCGTCCCCGGACTAGTGCCGGTTTGGAACTGCGCAACCACTTGGCATTCACCGAGGAGCACAAGCCCGCATACATCGCCTTGTTTCTGGGGCCGGTAGTTTCGCACACTGCGGAGAAGTGGTGGGTCACCTGCACCGCGCTGGGCCAGTTGCCGGCCCTCAAGAAATCGGCCGAGGACCCGGATTCGAAGCTGATCCTCGACGACCACGAGCGCTACAATCTGCGCCTGCTCCTCTCCTTTAGCTTCTGAGATGCCGATGGCGAGGAAGTTGGCAGTACTAGGCGTGTTGGTGTTGTGCGCCTGCAGCGGTGCGATGTTGCCGCAGCTCACCCTAGCCCAGGTCCAGTGGGCTGGGCAGCAGTGGACCGGCATGGAGGCGGCCCGGATTGTCGCGGCCCGCCAACTCTATGTCGCCCGCTGCGCGGGGTGCCACAATCTGGTCCTGCCTGCAGCCCACGACCTGGAAAAGTGGGGGAAGGTGCTTCCCAAGATGGCGCTGAAGGCAAAGTTGAACGAATGTCAGCAGGAAGAGATCTGGCGCTACTTGCAGACCAGCCAGCTGGCGCCAGCGGCAGACACCACCAGTGAAAGGGCAGGCAGATGATGAAAAACTGGACCCTGGGGCTTTGCGCAGTATGGTTGGGGTCGGTGGCTGCCGGGGCAGATCCCGACTTTTATCAGTACTGGGGGGATGGCAAGGCGGAGATCTCCAGCTACCATGTGGTCCAACCCCGGTACGGCGAGCCCCGCGAAGGCTACGGGGTGATGATCTTTGTCACCGAGGATCTGCACCGGGATTCCCTCATCAAGGTGGAGTCGCCGGAGGTGCCCCAGGCCGAGAAGCTCTATGCCCTCAAGCTCAACAATGTGCTCAAGTTCGAAACCGGGATCTACGATTATTCGGTGATGAGTTCGGTCTTCAGCGCTGTCGACGGCCCGGACCATGCCTTTGAGCTGTGTAAGATCTCGCTGAGTTCCCAAGAGTGGTGCGGTCAGGTCTTTGAGGAGGTGCTGCTGCGGGGTGGCCACTTGCAGGGGTATCTCAACAGCTATTTCGAAAAGGAGGGCCGGCAAGAGTACGAACTGGCGGCGCCGGCAACTTTTGAGAGCGAGGACCACCTGCTCATCCGCATCCGCGAACTCAAAGGGCCATGGATGGCTGTAGGCGAGGAAAAAGAACTGGTACTGCTGCCCTCCCTGTGGAGCTTCCGCGTCAAACACCAGGGCCGGGCCACCGTGCCAGCCCGGCTGGTCAAGGGTGAGGTGGCCCATTACAGTGGCGGGGGCCAGACTCTTGCCGCTATTTCCTGGACCCTGGAGGCGGGCGGGATCACCAAGACGATCTGGGTTGAGGAGGCTTATCCCCACCGCATCCTGGGCTGGGAGGATTCGCAGGGCGGGCGCGGGGAGTTGCTGGTCACGGTGCGGGAGTTGTACTGGAAGCTCAACCACAATGCCGACGCGGGCTGGCGCCAGCAGTTGAAGATCCCCTAGCAGTTACTCCTCCCGCATCAACCCGCGCAGATAGGTGACCGCCTTGGGCACGGCGGTGGCTTCGGGTTCGACCTGCTGCCCCTCATACACAATCGACAGCCAGCCGTTGTACTTCACCCCGCGCAGGATCTCGAAGATGCGGGGGTAGTTGAGCCAGGCTTCCTCCCCGCTCTGGATGCGGTAGATCTTGCAGCGCACGTGTACCGCCAAGGGTGCTGTCAGGGCGATGCTGCCGTAGAAGTCCAGGGAAGGATCTTCGATCCCGTTGGCTCCCGAAGCCCCTGGCGAGCCCACGTACTGGCCGGTGTCGAGGATGTGGGAGAAGTAGGGGTTGTCCACCTCGTTCAGGATGCTGATCACGTCCTTGCCGGTGCGGGTGACGCAGCCGTGGTTGTGGTTGTGCAGACCCACCACTACGCCCTGCTCTTCGCCATAGGCAGCCACTTCCTTGAGGCAGGGGATCATGCGGGCCCAGACCGCTTCGGTGGTGTCGCCCTCGGGGACCCAGGCGGCGAAGACCCGCACCAGGGGGATGCCCATCTGGGCGGCCACGCCGATCCACTTTTTGGCGGTGGCCACCTCAGCAATCAGCTGCTCGGCGGGTTTCCCGAAGTTGGAACTCACGCCGATATACGATAAGGCCAGGCCGCGCTTGAGGGCCTGCATACGGAGGCGGCGCAAATAGGCCGCGTCGGTGGAGGCAAAGGCCCCGGTGTGGATGTCGATGCCGTCCAGACCGAGCTGGTAGGCGCGCTCGATGAACCCTTCGAGGTCGAGTTGGCCGGCGGCGAATTCTTTCTGGTAACTCAGCGACATACAGCCCAGTTTCATCATCGGGAGTTTCTCCTTTGGCGGTGGTCTGGCTGGCAGACAAGATAAGGAAAGGCGCGAGCATTGCCCAGGGTGGGCCCTTGCGCTATTTTCGTTTCCACGACGAGGAGAATTCCATGATCGAGTACGCAGGGTACAAGGTTGGCGAACCAGACAGCATCGAGACGCCGGCCATGTTGATCTTCGAGGAACAGGTAACACACAATCTCCGCCTCCAGTGCGAATTGGCCGGGGGCGGGCAGCACCTGATGGTCCACTTTAAGACCCACAAGTCTGCCGCCATTGCCAGCAAGCAGCTTGAGGCCGGCATCGCTGGCTTCAAATGTGCCACTCTCAAGGAAATGGAGGTGGCCCTGGAGGCCGGCGGCAAAGAGGTGCTCTTGGCCTACCCGCTGGTACAGGCCCGCAAGGCCGAGCGTTTCTGCGCTTTGGCTGCCGGCCATGCCCAGGCTCAGGTCAGCGCCGTCGCCAGCAAGCTGCTGCACCTCGAAGTCCTGGAACAGGCCGCCGCAGCCAAGGGACAGCGGGTGCGGGTGATGCTGGACTTGGACGTGGGCATGCACCGCACCGGCCTGGCCCCGGGCGACGAGGCCCTGGCCCGGTACCGGCAGCTGGCGGCGATGCCACATCTGGAGCCGGCGGGATTACACGCGTACGACGGCCACGACCACCACACTGATCCGGCGACCAGGGAGGGCCAGGCTCTAGAGCACCTGGAGGAGATCAGGGGCTTCAAGGGACGGCTGGAAGCAGAGGGGCTGTCGGTGCCCAGGGTGGTGGCTGGAGGGTCCTTCTCCTTTCCCTATTACGCCCGCACCGGCGAAGTGTTGGGTTCGCCTGGCACCTGCGTGTACTGGGACGCCGGCTATGCGCGTTTGATGCCCGAGTTGCCCTTCCGCTGGGCGGTGCTGGTGTTGTGCCAGGTGGTGGACAGCCACCCGCAGTTGGGCACCATCACCACCGACCTTGGTTACAAGGCCATCTGCGGCGATCCGCCCCTGGAGCGCCGGGCGCGGCTGGTGGGTCGGGAGGATGCGGTGTTGCAGCTGCAGAACGAAGAACACGGGGTGTTCCGCCTGGAGGGCGAATTACCGGCGGTGGGCACCTATCTTTTGGCGGTGCCCGGCCACGTGTGCCCGACGACGATCCTCTATCCGGGCAGCTATGTGATCGACGCGGCCGGCGAGGTGGGGGACTATTACCCGCACCAGGCCCGCGACCGGCAGTAGGCCGATGCGCCTCTCGCTCTTCTCGGTGAACTGGCTGGTCCTGCGCCTGCACCGGGAACACCTGGAACGGGCGATCCGGGGCTACGGGCAGGGGCCTTTGCTGGACCTGGGCTGCGGCCGGCAGTCCCACCGGGATCTGGCGCCCCAGGACAGGTACGTGGGGTTGGAGGTGGACCGGGTGCGGTACGCCCACACCCCGCCCCAGGTCTGGGGCAGCGGTCTGCACCTGCCCTTTGGCAACGACTGCTTCGCCACGGTGCTCTGTGCCCAGGTGCTGGAGCATGTGCCCGAGCCGGGTCAGCTGATGGCCGAGGTCCACCGGGTGCTGCGAGGAGGTGGGCACCTGATCCTGACGGCCCCGCATATCTGGGGCGTACACGAAGAACCGCACGACTATTTCCGCTTCACCGGTTTCGGGCTGGCCCACCTGGCCCGCCAGGCCGGCATGGAGGCGGTGGAGGTGTGGCCCCTGGCCGGATACTGGGTCACGGCCGGGGCGCGTTTCTGCTATTACCTCCAACATTTCGAGCGCGGGCCCCTTTGTCTGCTGGTGCGGCCACTCTACGCGGTGGTGCAGTTGGCCGCCTGGGCCCTGGATCGCCTGCATCGGGTCGAGGGGGACGCCTGGAATTTCCTGCTGATCGCGCGAAAGCCCTGAGGCCATGGATCACTTGTTATCTCTGCGAGGAAAAAAATCTCGGCGCATCGTCGGCTTGATGTCGGGCACCTCGGCCGACGGCATCGACGCGGCCCTGGTCGAGGTGGAGGGCTGTGGCCCGGGCACCCGGGTGCGATTGCTGGCTTTTGAGACCGTGCCCATGGACGATGAGCTGCGCCGGGGGGTTTTCTCCCTCTTTGGGCCGGCCGCTTCTCTCGAGGAGTTGTGCCAGCTCAACTTTGCCCTGGGCGAGGCCTTTGCGTGCGCGGCGCTGCAGGTGATCCGGTCAGCGGGTTTTGAACCAGGGGCCGTGGACCTGATCGGCTCCCACGGCCAGACGGTGCGGCATCTGCCCAAAGGCGCGCCGGCTTCGACGCTGCAGATCGGCGAACCGGCGGTGATCGCCCAGCGCACCGGCATTGCCACCATCGCCGATTTCCGCACCGCCGACATGGCCCTGGGCGGCCAGGGTGCCCCGCTGGTGCCACTGATGGACTTCCTGCTCTTCGGTCATGGTTTGCGCGGCCGGGTGATGCTCAATATCGGCGGGATCGCCAACGCGACCATGCTGCCCGCCGGGGGGGAAGCCGGGCAGGTGCGGGCTTTTGACCTGGGACCGGGCAATGCGCTCATCGACGGGGCCGCCTCCCATTTCAGCGGCGGGCGCCAGCGCTGCGACCAGGACGGGCAGGGGGCGGCCGCAGGCCGGGTGGACCAGGCGTTGCTCGCCGAATTGATGGGGCACGAGTTTCTGGCATTGCCGCCGCCCAAGTCCACGGGCCGCGAGGAATTTGGCGCAGCCTTTCTAGCCGGATTGCTGGCCCGGTACCAGTTGAGTCCCGCCGACTGGCTGGCCACGTTGACGGTGTTCACTGTCCGGGCCATCGCCGAGGGGCTGGAGCGATTTGCCCATACCGCGGTGGACGAGGTGTGGGTCAGCGGCGGGGGGGCGCACAATCTGCACCTGATGGCGTTGCTGCGCGCGGCACTGCCCGGGATCAAGGTGGACAAGTTGGATAATCTGGGCATCTCGGTCGACGCCAAAGAGGCGGTGGCCTTTGCCGTGCTGGCCAATGAGACCCTGATGGGCCGGCCGGGCAACCTGCCCGCTGCCACCGGCGCGCAGCGGGCCGCAGTACTGGGCAAGATCATCCTTGTTTGAAAGGAGAAAATCATGATCGTCGACACTCACGTGCATGTCTGGGAGATCGATCCACCCAAGTACCCGGTGGGCCCCACGGCGCCAGGCTGGAAGAGCTTGCCCGACGAACCGGGCACCGCCGACGAACTGCTGGCTGAGATGGACCAATGTGGCGTGGACTGGACGGTGCTGGTGCAGACCAGTTGGTCCACCTGGGACAACGGGTACATCGCTGATTCAGTGGCCCGCTTTCCAAAACGCTTTATCGGCCACGGTCTGCTCGATCCCCAGGACCCGGCCAATGCCGACCTGGCGCGTTATTGGGTGAAGGAGCGCGGGCTGGTGGGCTTCCGCTTTCATCCCATGTATTACCTGGATGAGAAGATCCTGCTCACCGACCAGAACAATCCCCTCTGGGAGGAGATCGCCGGCCTGGGGGCGGTGGTCCAGTTTCACCTCAACGCCCAGTTCGCCGACCAGGTGGACCAGATCGCCCGGCGCTGTCCCTGGGTCATCTTCATCCTCGACCATATGGGCTACCCCCAGGCAGGGGCCGAGATGGCGGATTTCCAGCCCATCCTCGACCTGGCCAAACACGACAACGTGTACCTCAAACTGTCGGACGTGGCCGGTCGTTCCAAGCAGGGCTTTCCCTATGCCGACATGCACGCCTATATCGAGTTGCTGGTGCAGGCCTTTGGCGCCCGGCGGATGGTGTGGGGGACCGGTTACCCGGGGCACCACCGCGTCAAACATAATTGGCCCACTCTGCAGGACGAGTTGCGGTTGGTCAGAGAGGGCCTGCCCTTTCTCAGCGCCGCAGAGCAAGACCGCATTCTGGGTGGCACCGCCGCCCAGATCTGGAACCTGAGTTGAGGAGAGCGCAGATGAGTGCACACGGCTTCACCCTGGAGAGAGAAGAGCAGATCCCCGAACTCAACACCCGGTTCTCGCTCTACCGGCATCGCACCGGCGCCCTGCTGCTCTCGGCAGTCAACACCGACGAGAACAAGGTCTTTGGTATCAACTTCCGCACCCCGCCGGCCGACTCCACCGGCATCGCCCATATCCTGGAACACGCGGTGCTCTGCGGCTCGCGCAAGTACCCGGTCAAGGAACCCTTTGTCGAATTGCTCAAGGGCTCGCTCAAGACCTTCCTCAACGCCTTCACCTACCCAGACCGCACCTGCTACCCGGTGGCCAGCCAGAATGTGCAGGACTTCTACAATCTGATCGACGTGTACCTCGACGCGGTTTTCTACCCTCGTCTTACCCCCCAGGTGTTGGAACAAGAGGGCTGGCACTACGAACTCGAAGCCCTCGGCGGGCCGCTCAGCTACAAGGGGGTGGTTTTCAACGAGATGAAGGGCGCCTATTCCTCCCCTGAGTCGGTGATGTATAAACAGGTGCAGGAATCCCTCTTTCCCGACACGCCCTATGGGCTGGATTCGGGCGGCCACCCCCACTATATCCCCGACCTGACCTTTGCGCAGTTCAGCGCCTTCCACCAGCGCTACTATCACCCCGCCAATGCCTTCATCTTCTTCTCTGGGGACGATGATCCCCAGCGCCGGCTGCTGCTCCTGGAGGAGTACCTAAGTGCGTTCACTCCCGGTCCGGGTCCAGTCGCCATCCCGGCCCAGCCACCCATTGCCAAACCCAAGGTGCTGACCTTTCCTTACGCAGTTGGACAGGAGCACGAGGGCAAGAGCATGGTGACCATCAACTGGTTGCTGGAAGACGGCCTGGACATTGAGACCGAGATGGGGCTGCAGATCCTGGCCCAGGCCCTGATCGGGACGCCGGCCTCGCCCCTGCACAAGGAGCTGATTGACTCAGGGTTGGGGGAGGACCTGATGGGAGGGGGCATGGAGGGCGAGTTGCGGCAGTTGTTCTTCTCCACTGGCCTAAAGGGCGTAAAGGTGGGTAGGGAGGATGAAGTGCAGGGTCTGGTGATCGCCGTGCTCGAACGTCTGGTGCGCGAGGGCATCGACAGCGGCGAGGTCGCCGCAGCGCTCAACACCGTCGAATTTGGCCTGCGTGAGAACAACACCGGCTCCTATCCGCGCGGCCTGATCACCATGTTGCGCAGCCTCACCTCGTGGACCTACGACCGCGATCCGCTGGCGCCCCTGGCTTTTGCCGCTCCCTTGGCGGCGGTCAAGGCCAAAGCAGCGGGCAAGGAGTATTTCGGCGGGCTGATCCAGCAGCACCTGCTGGGCAACCGGCACCGCACCACGGTGATCCTCCGGCCCGACACCGGGCTGGGCACACGCGAGGAGGCAGAGGAACAGGGGAAACTGGCCGGGGTGCTCAAAGGGCTGGACTCGGCTGCCCAGGAGCGCCTCATCGCCGAGAACCAGCTGCTCAGGCAGCGCCAGGAGGCCCCTGATCCGCCAGAGGCGCTGGCCACCTTGCCCCGCCTGCGCCTGGCCGACATGGAACCCAAGATCAAAGCCCTGCCCCTGGATCAGACCAGTGAGGGCGGGGTCCCGGTGCTCTACCACGAACTCTTCACCAATGGCATTGTCTACCTCGACCTGGGCTTCGATTTGCGCTGCCTGCCCCAAGAGTTGCTCCCCTATGTGCCGCTCTTTGGCCGGGCCCTGCTGGAGACGGGGACTGCCCGGGCCAGTTTCGTGCAGCTGGCCCAGCGCATCGGGGGGCGCACTGGGGGTATCTGGCCCCAGTTGCTGGTCACCTCCCAGCGGGGCCGCAGCGAGGCGGTGGCCCGATTTATCCTGCGCGGCAAGGCGATGGTGGGCCAGTCCGGGGCGATGCTCGATCTCCTGCGCGAGGTGCTGCTGGAGGCCAAACTCGACGATCAGGGACGGCTCTTGCAGATGGCTCTGGAGGAAAAGGCCGGCGAGGAAGCGGGCCTGGTGCCCGGGGGGCACGGGGTGGTGGGCCTGCGCCTGCGGGCCCAGTTCGACGAGGCGGCCTGGGTCCTCGAACAGATGGAGGGGGTCAGTTATCTCTTTTTCTTGCGCCAGCTGGTGGGGCAAATCGAAAACGATTGGCCAGAGGTGGGCGACAAGTTGCTGGAATTGCGCCGCCATCTGCTCAACCGCAAGGCCCTGCTGGTGAATGTCACGCTGGCCGGGGAAGACCGGGCGCAGTTCTCGGCGGGTCTGGGGCAGTTGCTCGCGGAACTGCCCGAAGGGGTGGCGGCGGACAGGGTCTGGCAGCCCTCCTTCAGGCAGCGCAGCGAGGGGCTGATCATCCCGGCCAAGGTGAACTACGTGGGCAAGGCCGCCAATCTCTACGAATTGGGGTACCAGTTCAACGGCTCGGCGAGCGTTATCTCCCGCTTCCTGCGCAATACCTGGCTGTGGGACCGGATCAGGGTCCAGGGCGGGGCGTACGGGGCCTTCTGCAGCTTCGATCCCTTTTCGGGGGTCTTTGCCTACGGGTCCTACCGCGACCCCAATTTGAAACAAACCCTGGACAACTACGATCGATCCGGCCAGTTCCTGCGCGAACTGGAACTGAGCCAGGAGGAACTAGAACGCGCCATCATCGGCACCCTCGGCGAGTTAGACGCCCACCAATTGCCAGATGCCAAAGGCTACACCTCGATGGTGCGCCACCTTACCGGAGTCACCGACGAGTTCCGCCAGCAGGTGCGCGACGCGGTGCTGGGCACCAGCGTGGCCCGGTTCAGGGCCTTTGCCCAGGTGCTCGAACAGATGCAGGCAGAAGGCCGGGTGGTGGCGATGGGGGCGCGCGAAGCCCTGGAGGCGGGCGGGCCGGCGGGCTGGCTGGAAATGATCGAAGTGATGTGAGCGCCGAACTAGTAAGGGGGGATGAGATGACGGTAACAACGCAGGGAAGGGTCGCTGTGGGCGGCCTGCAGATCGACGCGGGGCTGTACGCGCTGGTCGGGGACCAGATCGCGCCGGGCACCGGGGTGGAGGTGGGGCATTTCTGGGCTTCGTTGGGCGTTATTGTCCGGGACCTGGCCCCCAAGAACCGCGCCCTGCTGGAACGGCGGGACGCGCTGCAAGCGCAGATCGACCAGTGGCATCTGGCCAGAAAGGGACAGCCCCTCGATGGAGCGGAGTACCGCGCCTTTTTGACTAGTATCGGCTACCTGCTGCCCGAGGCCGGCCTCTGCCGAATCACCACAGAAAAGGTGGATGCCGAGATCGCCCAATTGGCCGGGCCGCAGCTGGTGGTGCCGGTGGACAACGCCCGATACGCCCTCAACGCGGCCAATGCCCGCTGGGGCAGCCTGTACGACGCCTTGTACGGCACGGATGTGATCCCCGAAACCGGGGGCGCAGAGAAGGGCCGGGAGTACAACGTGAAACGCGGGGCCCTGGTCATCGCCATGAGCGAGACCCTGTTAGATGAGGTGGTGCCGCTCGCAGGGGGCTCCCATGCCCAGGTGGTGCGGTACAGTTTGCAGGCGGCGGCGGGCAGGCCGCAATTGGCCGCCGAGTTGGAGGGCGGTACCCAAGTAGGCCTCAGGGACCTATCTCAGTTTGCCGGGTACCGGCAAGAAGGTGGGCAACTGCGCGGCCTCCTGCTCTGCCACCACGGCCTGCATCTGGAGATCCAAATCGATCCAGAGCACCCGGTGGGCAAGACCCACCGCGCCGGGGTCAAGGACGTGGTGCTCGAAGCGGCCCTCACCACCATCCAGGACTGCGAGGACTCGGTGGCCGCGGTGGACGCGGCCGACAAGGTGCGGGTCTACGCCAACTGGAACGGCCTGATGCAGGGCAAGCTCGAAGCCGAGTTCGCCAAAGGGGGCCGCACGGTATCGCGCCGGCTCAACCCGGACCGGCGGTTCACCGCCCCCGACGGGAGCGCGTTGGTGCTGCCCGGGCGAAGTCTGATGTTAGTGCGCCACGTGGGTTTACACATGTACACCGACGCGGTGACCACCGAGGGCGGAGAGGAGATCCCCGAGGGCTTTATGGATGTGATGGTGATCAGTCTGGCCGCCATACACGACCTGAAGAGCAAAGGACCCTACCGCAACAGCCGCGCCGGCAGCATCTACGTGGTCAAACCCAAGATGCACGGACCGGAGGAGGTGCGGGCCACGGTGGAACTCTTTGGGCGGGTGGAAGAGGCCCTGGGCCTGACGCCGAACACCCTGAAGATCGGCATCATGGACGAGGAGCGGCGCACCACGGTCAATCTGCTCGAATGTATCCGCAGCGCCAGCCAGCGCCTGGTTTTCATCAACACCGGTTTTCTAGATCGGACCGGGGACGAGATCCACACCATCATGGAATTGGGCCCGGTCTTCCCCAAGCAAGAGATCAGGAAGCAGCCCTGGCTCAGCGCGTATGAGGACTGGAACGTGGACACCGGAATCGCGGCGGGGTTGGTGGGCCGGGCCCAGATCGGCAAGGGCATGTGGACCATGCCAGACCGCATGTGCGAGATGGTGGAGACCAAGATCGGCCACCCCCGGGCCGGGGCCACCACCGCCTGGGTGCCTTCGCCCACGGCGGCGGTGTTACACGCCCTGCACTACCACCAGGTGAAGGTGGCCGACCGGCTGGCAGCGTTGGCCAGCAGATCGCGGGCCAGTCTGGCCGACATTCTGACGCCCCCCATCCTCGATAGAAAGCTGACCCCGGAGGCGATCCAGAAGGAATTGGACAACAACGCCCAGGGCATCCTGGGGTACGTGGTGCGCTGGGTGGGGCAGGGCATCGGCTGCTCCAAGGTGCCCGATATCGACAACGTAGGTTTGATGGAGGACAGGGCCACCCTGCGCATCTCCAGCCAGCATATCGCCAGCTGGCTGCACCACGGGCTGGTGGACCAGGAGCAGGTGAGGGCGACCTTCCGGCGCATGGCTGCGGTGGTGGATCAGCAGAACAGCGCTGATCCAAACTACCGGAGCATGGGCCCGGACTTTGATTCCAGCCTAGAATTTAAGGCAGCGCTGGAATTGGTATTCGCGGGCCGGGAAGAAGCCAATGGCTACACCGAGCGAGTGTTACACAGCCACCGGCGTCAGGCCAAGGGGCGCTAGGGCGTTTGGCGCCGCCGCAAAAACTGCGCCCATTTCTGGCGTTCGGCCCGCAGCACCTGGCCCGGGGTCAGGCCCTGCCGGTCCTCCAGGGAGCGCAGCAGAAAAAGCGGCACCACCTGCAAGAGGGCGCACAGCGCGAACATCAGTTGCAGATTGCCCACCGGAATGCCCCAGATCACCCGGTCCAGCCCGGCCAGCCAGGCGGCCAGCAGACCCGCGCCGAAGGTGCTGATGCTATAAGACAGGCTCAGCGCGGCCGACCAGCAGCCCAGGTAGGTGGGCCGCTGGTCCCCGGAGGGCAGCAGGCCGTAAAGCAGTGGGGTGATGGCCACCGAGACCCCCGCCGATAGGAACCCATCCAGCACCATGGCCACCGGCGCCAGCGCATGTTGCGAGGGGCTGTTGGCGGCCCAGATCAGGGGCACCGCGATCTTGGGCACCAGGATAAAAGGAAAGATGGATTTGCTGCCGTAGCGGTCCACCAGGTACGCCCATAGCCGGTACCCGATCACCGCAGCGGCCATGGCGATCATGTTGTAGACCGAGATCACCGTGTAGCTGAGGCCCAGGCGGTCGAGCATGAAGACGCTGTAGAAGGGGTCGGCCAGGCCAAGCACGCATTGCAGTACCCCGTAGAAGAGCAGGGCGCGGCGGAAGGATAGATTTTTAAAGGGTTCCAGCAATTGCTGCAGGGCGCGGCCACGGTGCGGAGGCGGGGCCGGGGGAAAGGGGGCCCGGGCCAGGGTGAGGACACTGGCCAGGCCCACCGCTAGGCTGGCTGCGAAGAGATAGGTGAAGGCGCGCTGCTTGTCGGCCTCGGCACAGGCGTCGAGGTAATGACCGGTGGCCAAGCCGGCGACCATGGCGGTCAGAGTGCCGACGATGACCTGCCGGCTGGTGAAGCGGGCGCGCATGTTCTCGGGGATCAGGGTGGCCTGCCAACTGCCGTAGAAAGGGCTGCTGCCCTGCAGGCAGACCAGGCTGGCGCCCACCAGGGCGACCAGGGCGACCAGTTGGAAACGGGCGGGGACGAGGAGGGGGATGAAGAGGATGGCGGCGCGCAGCGCACAGGCCAGGGCGCGGCAGCCCAGGATGAAACGCCGGTGATCGGCCACCTGCCAGCCGATGCGCGGGGCCAGAAGTTGGGCAAACCCCATCAGCGAGTTGATGGAGGTCATCAGGGCGAAGAAGGAGGCGGTGGCCCCCAGGGTCAGGGCAAAGCCGTTGAGCATGGCCGTGCCCGTGCCGATCATCTGCCCCCAGACGCCCCAGATGCCGGACACCACAATAAAGGCGCGCAGGCCGCGCTCGGTTTCCTGGCGGGTATGGCCCTGGCTCATGGGAGGAAGGTACGCCCCAGCGGCGCTAGGGAGCAAGGTACAGGCCCAACTTGGATCGCCCTACGGTTATATTGGACAGTCTTTAGGGGCCAAGTGTCAGCATTCGGGGGTCAGAGAAAACACACATTGGTGACAAGTGCCAGCATTCGGGGGTCACTCGTGGAAAGCACGTTTAGGTAGATGATATTTCACTTCGCTGAGAAGGGGTTGGTC
>SICG01000034.1 GCA_009691525.1 Candidatus Latescibacterota bacterium
TATCGCAGATTGTGAGATGAGACACAGATTATGTTTAAACCTCGGCCATCGCTGCCGATCTAACAATAGGGGCGGCGAGGCGGCGGCCCTGTCCCCGATGGAACGCAGGCACCAATCGACAAATTCCTTGACAGGCCGCTGCCAGGCGAACTATAATAGCCCCTTGAGGGGGTGGGAGTTCCGGCCAGCATGTCAGTCTTTTTCCTAAGTGACCCAAGGCCCTTTTTTGGGGCTGGCTCGTAGCAGGGTGGCCTCTCTATGCCGGGTGATGGCTTAGTTATATGAGCGTACAGGTTGACCTGGAACGAGCGCCTGGTTCGGAAACCGATCTCATTTTGCTGGACGGCCAGGTGCCGGCCACGACCATCTGGCACATCGCCGGGGGCAAAGGGGGAACGGGCAAGTCGACGCTGACCGCCAACCTCGGTGTGGGGTTGGCCTTACTTCGGATACAAGGTCATTCTGGTGGATGGCGATTTGGGCGGGGCGGATCTACATCTCTTCTTCAACCAGATTTCCCCGCCGCGGAGTCTGGGCAGTTTTCTCACCAGCGAAACCCGTTCCCTGCGTGAGGTTTTGTTGCCCACCCCGACGGAAAACCTCAAACTCATCTGCGGCGGCAACGAACTGGTCGGTGCCGCCAATTTGTCCCAAGTGGCCAAGAATGAAGCCCGGTTCTGGTAGGCGCAGGTTGGAGTGAGGGCTGATTGGCTCAAAGGCTCGCTGCGGGAGCGGGCATCGCAGTGGTGGCAGAAAGAGGAGCCACAGGCGGCCGCGGTTTTCGACGTCTTCAAGGAGTTGGCGGGCGCCGCCAAAATCCTGGTGGTTCCCAACGACCGGGTGGGCGGGTTGGTAATCGGGGCGCCGGTCTGCCGGGCAGTGCGACAGCATTACCCACGTGCCCGTATTTCGCTATTGGTGGACGAGGCCAAAGGCGGCGTCGCCCGCCAGCTGCCCTTTGCCGACGAAGTGGTAGCCTACCCTCTGGGCCGTGCGGTGGGCAGTCCCGAGATACAGGCCGTGCGCCAGTCGCTGCGGGCGCAAGAGTTTGATCTGGCCATTTGCCTAGGCATCGACTGCAGCTTTCGTCTGGCTTGGTTGTGCGGCGGTTGCGGGGCGCGCATGCGCCTGGGATTCAGCCGGCCGGACATGAAGCCCTTTAACATCGAGGTGGTCCCCAAGGCAGCAGGCACTTATGAGGGGGACCAGTACCTCGGGCTACTGAGTTTGATCGGCCTGGAGGAGTTGACCGAGAGCCGGTGGGCGGTGGAAGCTGAGCGTGTGACCCAGGCACGCAGTCGGTACCTGGACGAGGAGAACTCGCGGAACGCTATCGGCGTGGACCTTTCTGGGGGAGAAGGGGCGGGCCTGAGCCACCGCCAGCTGGACGAACTGGTGGGGCGGGTCATCAAGCGGGGAGCGCGCCCAGTGCTCTTTTTTTCTCCCTCCGAACAGCGTCAGCTCAACTTGCTCCATAAGAATCACGGCGATCGCATTCTGCCCTTTCTCCAGGAAGATCTGGCAGGCAGTGCCGCCCTGCTGGCCAACTGCCAGGCCCTGATCGCCTGCAATACCGAGCTGCTGCATCTGGCCAGAGCCATGCATGTGCCAGTGGTGGGGATTTTCGGTGAGGACCCGCGGCGCTGGGTGCACCCCGGCTCGGCAGGGGTGAAGGTGATCCAGGCTGGCGACTTGCGCTCGGTGGGCATCCCGCAGATCGCCCGCCAGCTGGAAGAGGTGTTAGCCGAGGACAGTCGCTGAGTTTCCGTTGACCTGGTGCCGTAGTGGCGCAAGCCATCTAGGGGGGGAGCATGGAAGAGATGGTCGAACCTGACCGCACCATCATGATCGTCTCGATCATCGGCTTGGTGATTATCTGGGGAAGTGTGCTCTACCATAAATTTGTCCAGGGGGGCAGCCCTGCCCAGGACGAGAACAGTGTCCGGGCAGTGGTGGAGGCGGAAGGAAGCGCAGCGCAGGCTGAGGGAGTAGGTGGGCAGAAGCAGCGCAACAAGAAGAAGAGATGAACCGCCAGGGATAGGCCACTCTAGAGAAAGGTAGTATGGCTACTGAAGTTATTATGCCCAAGCTGGGCCTCACCATGGAAAAGGGCACCATCGGCGCCTGGCTGGTGGCCGAGGGCCAGGCAGTGATCAAAGGCAGGGCCCTGCTCGAAGTGGTCACCGACAAGGTCACCATGGAGGTGGAGGCCCAGGCCAGCGGTGTTTTGAGCAAAATTCTGGTGCCCACCGGAGAAGAGGTACCCGTCTACACACCCATCGCCATCATCGCGGCGGCTGGGGAGAAGGTCGAGGCCCTGCAGGGCGGAATTACACGCTCTGCAGCGATTGCCGCCCAGCCGGTTATGGCAGCAGCGGGACCTGCCCAAGTTCCGGCGGTGGCCGCTGACGGGGCGAGGCCCAAACACCGTGCCTCTCCCAAGGCGCGCAAAATGGCCCAAGAGCGCGGGTTGGATCTTGGGCAGTTGGCCGGCAGCGGGCCCGCGGGGCGGGTGATCAGCGAGGATGTGCGCGCCTACCTGGCGCAGACCCCGGCCCGTGCGCCGGTGATGGTCCCGGAACCGCAGCCGGTGTCTGCCGGTGCCCTGCTCAAGCTGACCCGCGCCCAGCAGGTCACTGGGCAACGACTGACGGCCAGCTATCAGCAGATTCCCCATATCCACGTTTTCATGGAGGTGTCGGGGGTTTGGCTGCAGCAGTTTCGCGAGGGCTATCGGCTTCAGGGCCGGAAGATTTCCTACAACGACCTGATCGTCAAGGCGGTGGCCAAGGCCTTGGGCGAGTTTCCGCGCTTGAACAGTGTGCTCGAAAGCGAAGGGGTGCGGCTGATGGGTGAGGTGAACATCGGCATCGCCGCCGACACGCCTCAAGGTTTGCTGGTGCCGGTGGTGCGCCGAGTGGACGAATTGAGCCTCGAGCAGATTGCCGCCGAAAGCACCCGTCTGGTCGATGCGGCGCGGCACGGCAAGTTGAAAATCGACGAGATGAGCGAGGGAACCTTTACCATCTCGAATCTAGGCATGTTCGGGGTATCCCACTTTACGGCCATCATCAATCCACCTCAGGTAGCCATTCTGGCCGTGGGGGCCATGGAAAAGCGGGTGGTGGCGCTGGAAAACGATGCGCTGGCGGCCCGCCCCTGCCTGACCCTCAATCTGGCGGCCGACCACCGGGTAGTCGACGGCGCCCTGGCGGCGCGTTTCCTGCAACGTCTGAAAGAGATCCTGGAAACCCCGGGGTTGTTGGCCTGAGATGGGGGTAAAAAAGGGGCAGCCGATCCGGGATCGCCGGACCCAGCTGCTCAGGGATCTGGTGCGCAACAGCTATGAGCAGTCTTTTGTAGTCGCCCGTTATACCACCGTGGGGTTGTGGCCGGCCGAGGAAATCCTGGCCCTCGAACACATTCCCGACCAGGCCCGCATCCTGGACCTGGGTTGCGGAGCTGGCCGTTGCGCCATCGCCCTGGCGGAGTTGGGGCTGGAGGTGGTGGGGGTCGATCTGAGCCGGGCCATGGTCGAGGCGGCCCGGTTCCAGGCCGAATTGGCCGAGGTGAAGGTGGATTTCCAGGTCATGGACGCCATGAATCTGGAATTGCAGACCGAGAGTTTTGAGGTGGTGATCTGCGCGTACAACGGCCTTGAACTACTGCCTGGTATCGCGGGTAAAAAGAAGGCTTTGGCCGAGGTCTGGCGGGTGCTCAAGCCGGGAGGATGCTTCATCTTTTCTTCTCACTCCCTCTTCGCGCTGAATTATTTTGCCCCGCACCGTTTTCTGGCTTTTCTGCGTCTGTGTCTGGGCAAAGTGGGCTGGCCGATGCGCGAAAAGGAATTGGGCGAGCGTTTCATCGACGACGAATGGGAAGAGGCAAAATATCTGCAAATCCTGCCTCCTTCGACCTGGAAAAAGCTCCTGCGCACGGCTGGATTCGAGTTGGTGTATTTTAATACCCGCCAGCGCCTGGAGACTAGAAGAAAGTGGGGGATCGCGGGGAACTTTGAGGGCGGCGAACGCTTTTACGTGGCGAGCAAGCGCGGTGTCCCGGCGCTGCAGGAAAGACCAACATCATGAATGAAATGTCGGTGCTCAGCGCGGAAGAACTCAGGGCATTTGCGACCGAGGGGCTGCTCTTGCTCGACCGGCCCCTTACCTGGGAAATCATCGGCGAATTGCTCGCCACCTTGCCAGCCGCTGACCAAAGCGCCGGCGCTTAGGCCGCCTATACGCCGGGAACACCGCCGCGCAGCCCTTGGGGGGCGCGGCTTTTTGTTTGGTGCGCCTTCCTTGACCATAGTTCTAGCGAAGAGTATTTTCCCTAAACGACTTATCCCCGAATTCCGCTCTGGAGCCCTGCGGACATGGCGATGAAATTAGACAAGAAAACCCACCTGACTATCGCGTACACCATCCTCACCGTGTTGCTTTTCCTCTTCATGCACAATTACCTCGGCAACCCGCCCGACA
Source organism: Candidatus Latescibacterota bacterium (assembly GCA_009691525.1). GTDB lineage: Bacteria > Latescibacterota > UBA2968 > UBA8231 > UBA8231 > SICG01. The sequence continues at coordinate 4,482 of SICG01000034.1, forward strand.
ACATCCCCTATAGCCAGTTTCGTAAGAAAGTGGCCGAGGGCAAGGTGGCCGAATGTGTGATCGGCAGCGAGAACATCAGCGGCAAGTTCCGGCCTCCGGAGGGCGGTTTTGTGACCACCCGGGTGGAGGATGCCGAACTGGTCTCGGTATTGATGGCCAACGGGGTGGAGATCAATGGCGCCCAGGAGAACACCTGGCTGACCACCCTGCTGTCGTGGATTCTGCCGGCGGTTTTCTTCGTGGGTATCTGGATGTTTATGGCCCGCCGGATGGGCGGAGGTTCAGGGGGCCTGATGTCCATCGGCAAGAGCAAGGCCAAGGTCTACATGGAGAAGGGCACCGGCATCACCTTCGAAGACGTGGCCGGTATCGATGAAGCCAAGGAAGAATTGCAGGAGGTGGTCGAATTTCTCAAGACCCCGGCCCGGTTCCAGGCCCTGGGCGGTCGCATCCCGCGCGGGGTGCTGCTGATCGGCTCGCCCGGCACCGGCAAAACCCTGCTGGCCAAGGCGGTGGCCGGTGAGGCCGGGGTGCCCTTTTTTTCGCTGACCGGTTCGGATTTTGTCGAGATGTTCGTCGGGGTGGGGGCAGCCCGGGTGCGCGACCTCTTCCAGCAGGCCAAGAAACACGCTCCGGCGATCATCTTTATCGACGAATTGGACGCCCTGGGCAAAGCGCGCGGGGTCAGTTCCTTCGGCGGGCACGACGAACGCGAGCAGACCCTCAATCAGCTGCTGGCCGAGTTGGACGGCTTCGACACCAATGTCGGCATCATCCTGATGGGGGCCACCAACCGTCCCGAGATCCTCGACCCGGCTCTGCTGCGGCCAGGTCGCTTTGACCGTATGGTAACCGTGGACCGTCCCGATAAAAAGGGCCGCGAAGCCATCCTCAAGATCCATGCCCGCGGGGTTAAATTGGCGGCGGATGCGGATCTGCGAGATTTGGCCGCGCGCACGCCGGGTTTCGCTGGGGCCGATCTGGCCAATGTAATCAACGAGGCTGCCCTGCTGGCAGCCCGGCGCGGCAAACACGAGATCACCAAGGACGAACTTGCCGAGGCAGTGGAAAGGGCAGTGGCGGGCCTACAGCGCAAGAGCCGGGTGCTCAGCGAAAAGGAAAGGCGTATCGTCGCCTACCACGAAGCCGGCCACGCCATTGTCGGCGAGGTGCTGCCCACTGCCAATGCGGTGATCAAGATCTCCATCATCCCGCGCGGGGTAGCGGCGCTGGGTTACACCATGAACATGCCCACCGAAGACCGCTATCTGATGACTAAAACGGAATTACTCGACAATGCCTGTGCGCTGCTGGCGGGCCGGGCTTCGGAGGACATTGTCTTTGGCGAGGTTTCCACTGGGGCGGCCAATGATCTGCAGCGGGCAACCCAGATTGCCGAAAACATGGTCAAGGAATACGGTATGAGCCAGCAACTGGGCCTGGTCTCCCACCGCGAGGAAAGGCAGCCCCATTTCCTGGGTATGCCAGCGACCGATCGAAACTACAGCGAGGACACCGCCCGGCAGATCGATACCGAGGTGCGACAGATCATCGCCAGTTCCTATGAGCGGGCCAAAGACCTCCTCCAGGAACACCGGCAGGTGCTTGAGCAGGTGGTCCAGGTCCTTTGGGAGAAAGAGACCATGGAGGGGGAGGAGTTGCGCCGATTGCTCAAGGGGGAAGCTCCGGCTGAGGCCGCCGCCCCAGACCCTGCTGCGGAACCGGCGGCAGGGAAAGTCGGCGACAACCCCACCAGTGAAAGCGCCGCTCCGATGGACGGGCAGCTCAGCCCAGAGCCGCGATGATCTCCAACTCCACTGCCGCCCCCAGCGGCAGCTGGTTTACCCCCACTGCCAGCCGGGCGTGAACGCCGCGCGGGCCCAGCACAGCGCTGAACAGTTCGGAAGCGCCGTTGACCACCTTGGCCTGGTCGGTAAAACCCTCTGCCGAAGCGACAAATCCCCCCAGCCTCAAGATTCGGGCCACCCGCTCCAGCCCCCCGGCTTCGGCCTTGAGAATGCTCAGGCCATTCAAGGCGCAGAGCCGGGCAGCAGCATACCCTTCCTCCACGCTCAAATCGGCGCCCACCCGGCCCGCATACCGGATACGGCCCTGCTCCAGCGGCAGCTGGCCGGCCACAAAGATCAGGTCTCCCCAGCGCACGGCGCGGATGTAGGCGCCGGCCGGTTGGGGTGGGTCTGGCAGCACCAGGCCCAGTTCGGCCAGTGTTTCCTCGGCAGTCATATCCTCCTCCGTTGGTGATGTACGTGCAGAGAAATATACGGGTGGGGATGTTTGGGGCCAAAGCGGAGAGTGGCGCATGAGCGGGTCTTGGGAGAGCCTGATGCCCCTCAGGAACCGCGACTTTCGCCTCCTGTGGCTGGCCAACGGCCTGTGGTGGCAGGCTATGTGGACCGAGCAGGTGGTCTTTGGTTGGGTGGCGCTGGAGCTGACCAACTCGGCCTGGTGGGTGGCCTTGCTGGGTTTCTACCGTTCGGTTCCCCTGCTCTTGATCGGACCCTTCAGCGCTGCCATCACCGATCGGTTTGACCGGCGGTCGCTGATCCTGGGCGCCCAGGTGTGCAGTACCGCCGGCTACGGACTGCTGGCCCTGCTGATGTGGCAGGGGCACCTAGCGTACTGGCACCTGGCCCTGGTGGCACTGGCCAACGGGGCCGGTTGGGCCGTGGACTGGCCCACGCGCCGGGCCATTGTGCCCGACCTGGTGGGCAAAGGACGGGTAGTGGAGGCGATGATGTTGGAGAACATCATCCAGGGGCTGACGCGTATCGTGGGACCGCTGGCTGCCGGCAGCCTCATGACCATCATCGGCATTCAGGGCGGTCTAACCGCGCTCACATGTTTGGCCGGGTTGGGAGTGTTATTGGTGGCTGCGATGCGCACCAGGTCCAGGGCCCCGGTGGCCCCGGGAGGGCTGCGCACCTCGTGGACGCAGCTGAGGGCGGGACTGAGTTATGTGCGCCGCCAGCCGCGTATCTTCGGGGTGGTGCTGATTACCGCCATCATGAACGCCTGGACCTTCCCTTTCATGGGGCTGCTGCCGGTTTTTGCCCGCGATGTGCTCGGCCAGGGACCCATGGGGTTGGGCATGCTGGGGGCGGCCAGCGGCTTCGGTGCCCTGCTCGGCCTAATCGGGGTGAATCTGGCCCGAAGGCGGTGCAGCAACGAGTGGCTCTACGGGGGAGGATCGGCACTGGCCTGCCTGGGTGTAGTGGGGTTTGCCTGTTCTTCCACCTTCTATCTCTCCCTGGGGGCGATGGTGGTCTCCGGCATCGGCCAGGCCGGTTTCAGCATCATGCAGAGCACCATCACCCTGGTGGAGGCCACCGACGAGATGCGCAGCCGGGCCATGGGGGCGGTGGTGCTGGCCATCGGTGCGGCGCCCCTGGGGCAGTTGCAGAGCGGGGCCATGGCCACTGTCTGGGGGGCGCCTCTGGCTTCGGGGGCGCTGGCGGCTGCCGCGATGCTGGCCACCCTGACCACCCTCTGCCTGCTCCCCGGCTTCGTCCGTCCCCGCCCTCAGCATTGACGCTTGGGGATGGGGCTTCTATATTCGGTGGAAATTTGGAGTCTACCTATGTCAGCCTCGGTCATTGCCGCCCAGCTTTATACGCTGCGTGAATACCTGAAAACCCCCAGTGATATCGCCTCCAGCCTGAAGAAGGTGCGCCAGCTCGGCTATGAGGCGGTCCAGGTTTCCGGCCTGGGGCCCATCGAGCCGGCCCAACTCAAAGACGCCGCCGATCAGGCGGGGGTGCGGATCATCGCCACCCACATCGGTTTTGAGCGCATCCGCAACGAACCCCAGGCGGTGATCGCCGACCACCAGTTATGGGCCTGCCGCCACGTGGCCATCGGCGGCTTACCGGCTGAGTACCGCAACGAGGAGGGGTTTCACCGCTTCGCGGTCGAGGCTTCGGCGGCGGCGCGGCCCCTGGTCGAGGCCGGTCTGACCTTCAGCTATCACAATCACAGTTTTGAACTGGAGCGTTTTGGTGGGCGCACCGCCCTGGAGATTCTGTACGCCGAAAGTGACCCGCAGGTGTTCTCCGCCGAAATCGATACCTACTGGATTCAGCATGGCGGTGGCAATCCGGTGAGCTGGCTGCACAGCCTCAGGGATCGATGCTATTTGGTCCACCTCAAGGACATGGCCATGAAGGGCAGCCAGCAACTTTATGCCGAGGTGGGGGAGGGCAATCTCGAGTGGCCGGCGATCCTGGGCGCCTGCCGCGAGGCGGGGGTGGAATGGTATATCGTCGAGCAGGATACCTGCCAGCGGGATCCCTTCGAAAGCCTCGGCATAAGTCTGATCAATCTGCGCCGGCTGGGGCTGCAATGAGAGGGCAGAGGATATGACCCAGGTACAGATTCCGTGGGCCGCCTGGTACGGCAAGGCCCCTTTCGTTTTGACCTTTCCCGATTCGTGGCAGGTGGAGGTGTGCAACATGAAGGGCGGGGAGGACATCGGTGAGGCAGGCATCCACCAGCGCCTAGCCCAGTCCATCGGTGCCCCGCCCCTGCGCCAGTACGCCAAAGGCCGGGCGTCGGCGGCCATTCTGGTCGATGACCTGTCTCGCCCCACTCCTGCCTTTCGGCTCTTGCCCTACATCTTGGAGGAGTTGGCCGCTGCCGGCATCGGCGAGGACCAGGTGAAGATCATCTGCGCCTTGGCCGCGCACCGGCCAATGACCCGGGACGACTTTATCAAGAAGGTGGGCCTCGACATTGTCGAGCGCCTGCAGGTGCTCAACCACAATGCCTACGAAAACCTCGAGTTCCTGGGTTATTCCAGCCGGGGGATCCCGATTTTCATCAACCGCGATCTGATGTCGTGTGAGGTGCGCATCGCCCTGGGCATGATCACCCCGCGGGGGGGCATGTTCGGCGGCGGGGCCAAGTTGCTCATCCCCGGCGCCTGCGGTCAACAGACCATCCTGCTCAACCACCGCTACGTACACGAGCGTTTTCGCGAGCATCTATCCGAGGTGGGGAAGATGGCCGGCCTGGGCTATATCGTCAACCCGCTGCTCAATGCCAAGCTGGAGATCATCGAGCTGGTGGCAGGCGACCCAGACGCCGCTTTCGCCCGCGGCTGTGAGTTGGGCGCGGAGCTGTACGCTACCGCAATGCCCGACTCCTTCGACATTGGCGTCTTTAATGCCTTCCCCAAGGACACCGAATTGTGCCAGGCGCCCCTGGCCCTTGTTCCGCTGGGCAGCGCCAAGAAGAGCCCGCTCAAGCCCACCTCCACCATCGTCATCTGCGCCGCCTGCCCCGAAGGGCTGGGCTGGCATTCGGTAATGGGGCCGGGCACGGCGCTGGGCGGCAAGCCGCCGGGCAAACGCGAACACCGCACCGTGGTTTTTGCCCCGGGGATCAACAAATGGGACTGCCTGGCGAAATTCGGGCCCGACGCCGTCTTCTGCAAGACCTGGCCCGAAGTGTTGGCAGTGTTGGAAAGAGTGCACGGCAAACAGGCGCAGGTCGCGGTATTCCCGGCCGGCGCCATTCAAATGGCGGCCGCATAGAAACCTTTTATCGTACAGGAGCGTATCTAGTGGGACATCTCGCTCGATTCGAATTGGGGGGCAAGGTCGTCATCGTCACTGGGGCCGGCCGCGGCATTGGCCGGACCATTGCCCTGGACGCGGTGCGTTCGGGGGCCAAGGTGGCGGTGGGCAGCCGTACCACCGATGAACTGGAAAGTCTGGCTGCCGAAATCAAGCAGATGGGTGGCGAGTGTTTTTATCATCACCTCGACGTGGTTTCGGTGGCTTCGATCCAGGAGTTTTTCGCTGCGGTGATCGCCCATTACGGGCGCATCGACGGGCTGGTCAACAACGCCGGGTACAACAAACAGGCCCCCATCCTCGAGTACGGCGAGGAACTCTACGATCAGATCGTGGACGCCAATCTGAAAAATGTCTTTTTTTGCAGCCAGGTTGCGGCCAAACAGTTCATCACCCAGGGTGGGGGAGGCTGCATCGTCAACATCGCCTCTCAGGCGGGCCTGATCGGGGCCCCGGGGCGCGGGCCTTACAGCGGTGCCAAAGGCGGGGTCATCAACCTGACCCGCACCATGGCGGTGGAATGGGCCAAACACAAAATCCGCGTCAACAGTGTAGCCCCGACGGTGACCCGCTCCTCGATGGCCGAGCAGGCCATGCGCGACAACAAAGCCTTTGCCGAGTCGGTGCGCACCATGAATCTGCTGCGGGGGGATCTGGCCGAACCAGAGGAGATGTCGGGGCCGGTGGTATTTCTGCTCTCCGAGGCGGCGAGCATGATCACCGGCCACACCCTGGTGGTCGACGGGGGCTGGACCGTTGCCTGAACCGGGTCAGTGAAGGAATTCAGCGGGGGCACGCAGCGGTGCCCCTATTTTTTTGGCGAACTGGCAACCAATTCCAATTCCAAAGGAGAAGGTATGAAAACGACGCTGCAGTACCTGTTAATCGCCGCCCTGGGCCTGCTGCCGGGCGCGGCCCTGGCCCAGATGAAGATCGGCTTCATCAACTCCGACCAGCTCAAGGAGCAACTGCCCGAGATCAAGGCCGCTCAGCAGCAGCTGGAGTTGTTGCAGCAGCAGCGCACCCAGGAGGACGAGGGCCGGCAGGCCAAGCTGGCGCAGATGGAGGAGAACTTCCGCAAGCAGGAGATGCTGCTCAGCGAAGCGAGCAAAGCCGAAAAGCAGGCCGAATACGAGGCCGAGGGGCAGAAACTGATGGAGTTCCGCCAGAACACCCAGGAGGAGGTGATGAAGAAGAACTTTGAACTGCATAACCCCATCTTCGAAAAAATAAACACCGCCATTAAACTCGTCGCCGAGGAGGAGGGGTACGACTATGTCCTGGATGCCGGCTCGGCCGGTGGGGCGGTGGTTTATGCCAATGACAAGTACGATCTGACCGACAAATTACTCAAACGCCTGCAGGTGGGGGGGGCTGTTCCCGCCAAGGCGCCGGCGACTGGCAGCGGCAACTAGGCCGCTACCGCTTCGCCCACCAGACCGATGTTCGCGCAGATCTGTTCCTCGTCCATCATGCCGAGGACCATGGAGTGTACGGCGGGGATGTCGAGCACAAAACGCACCGCGCGGGCCGGGTCCTGGGTCAACTCGCTGCCCCCGCCCACAATTTTCATGCCGTAGATCCCCTTGCCGGCGGCGGCCATCTCCTCGATGACCGGGACTACCTGTTCGGGGCCGGCGTCCATGGCGTGGCCGGCGTAATTGACGCGCGCCAGCACCACGTCTACCCAGGCGGTGCGGGCGGTGGTCTGGAAAGCGCCGAAGTCGTGGCAGGAAACGCCTAGGGCGCGGATTACCCCCTGCTCCTTGAGGCGGCTGAGGGTCTCCATGGGCCCCTGCATTTTGGCGGGCCATCCGGCTTCGGTGAGGCAGTGCAGCAGCAGGATGTCGATATAGTCGGTGCGCAGTTCCTGCAAAAAGCGCTCGACATCCCGCTTTACTTCGGGACCGGTGCGGGAAACGGTTTTGGTGGTGATCACCGCATTTTCCCGGCCCACCTCTTCCAGTGCCGCAGCTACATGGGGGTGGGTGCCATATTGGTCGGCGGTATCCCAGAAATTGACGCCCCGCTCGTGGGCGAAACGCAACAGGTAGGCCAGCCGGTCCACGCCCAGGTCGCCCTGGTTGGAGCGGTTGTTCCAACCATTGGTGCCGGTGCCAAAACACAGGCGCGAAACGCGCAGGCCGCTCAGACCTAGATCCACCTGGTCGATCATCTCCATTCCTTCCTGAAAATTTAGCTGGTTAAGGTTTCCCGCAACCTAGGGGCGTGGCGCTGGTGCCGCGCCTCCAGGGAGCGGGCGAGGTAGTCACCTGCCCGGACGCCGGCCTGGGCCAGTCCTCCGGGCTGAAGGGCCACGTGGACCAGCAGGCGCACCAGGCCCACGACGTCGTCTAGGTGGATGAACTCCGGGGCCAGAGCCTCCGCACCCTGGTTGTGGTAATTCCCCAGCGGCAGCGCCAGGGCGGCCGTGCGGAACCCAGCCCCGTGCAGGACCGATGCTTCGCAGGTGCCGCCATCCATCAGCTTGCGCTGGAAAGAGAGGGATGTTTTGGTTTGGGCCAACTCACTGGCGAGCAAGGCCATGCCGCCGTGCAAATGCGGGTCGAAGAGGCAGGAACGGTCCCCTGCGCGCACGATGGGTCCGGCGCCCAGTATCGCCCCGGCGCTGGCGCTGGAACACTCGAGATTCACATAGATCGCCTCCCGGTCCAGCCAGCCGCTTTGGCTGGCCTCGATCATGCCGGCAAACCCCACTTCCTCGGCGCGGGTCAGGAGCAGACCGACCCGCACCCTGGCCTGTTGGCGGATCAGTTCGTCGAGGAAACACAGGCCAGCCACTGCCCCGGCTAGGTCGTCGCATGCCCGGCCGTAGAGCAGCCTGCCGCGCTGGCGCAGCGCGGGCAGATCCCACATCCCGAAAGCGCCTGGGCCCAGTGCGGTCCCAGGCGGCACCTGCACGACAAACCCTTCGATCTCCCGGTGCCAGTGGTGGCCGCTGATACGTCCTAGCAGAGGCCGCTGACCAGCGGCGCGGCGCGGGTCATAGAGACGCACCCGGCTGCGACAGGCCTGTGCCAGATTCACTCCACCCAATTTCTCCAAGAAATACTCGCCCTTGCCCAGCGGCTGGGGAAAGCCCAGGCCCGGATGGTCCAGATGGGCGGTGGCTATCAGTCGGGAAGAGCGGGAAGCCCTGGGATGGGTGTAGAGCAGGAGCAGGTTGCCGGTTATGTCGCGGCGCAGGTGCAGGGTGGGCCGGGCAGCGACAAAAGCCTCAACCGCGGCGATGACCCAGTGTTCGTGGAAGGGGGCCGTGGGCAGGGGCATGAGCTGCCTGGCCAGGGTGAGGAAGGTTTCCTGATCCATAGTTGACCCCAAAGGAGCGAAAAAAAAAGGTGGGCGTCAAGTAGACAGGGGAGAGGGGAGCACCCTACCTTCAGGCAGGAGCCTAGGTGAAAAAAGAGATCCCCGAATTCTACCGCCGCTACCTCCAGACCCGCCAGCAGTCCCTGCTCGCCGATCAAGCGCAGGGGTTGACGTGGAGGGGGCTGGGGCTGGGGTGTTTTCTGAGTTTCTTTCTGGCCATCGGCGACCCCTACGGCAATATGATCATCCGGGGTTCGTATATGGCCCTGGATTTCAGCACCCCAGGTGCACTCTTTCTCTTCCTGGTGCTGACCGGTTTGCTCAATCTGTTCTTTAAGCTGGCCGGCCGGGGCAAAACGGCATCCCTGGTCTTCGCCGGTCTGGTATGCCTGGCCTGGGTCTGGCACTATTGGCCCTTTACCCACCTCGATCCCTATTCCCCAGGTCTGATCTTTTCCTCCTTCCTGCTGGGCTGCGCCCTGCTCAACCTGCCCCTGGCCTGGCGCGGCGCCACTCTGGCCCTCAATCGCGCCGACCTGATTCTGGTCTATGCCATGTTGTTGATGGTCTCGGCAGTGTGCAGCATGGGGCTGAGCGAGCAGCTCTTGCCCATGATCACCGCCCTGTTTTATTACGCCTCGCCCCAGAACAAGTGGCAGGAGAAACTCTTCCCCCACCTGCCGGCCAAGGGCCTGGTGGACGACGGCCAGGGCAACCGGGCCTTTTACGAGGGCACCGGCGGGGCGGGGCATATCCCGTACGCTGCCTGGGCTGAGCCCCTGCTGTGGTGGGGGTTCTTCCTGGGCTGCCTGTATCTGAGCATGGTGTGTATCGCGGTGATCCTGCGCCGGCAGTGGATGGAGCGGGAGCGGCTGCCCTATCCCATCACCCAGGCTGGGTTGGCCCTGGTGCGGGGCGAGCAGGAGGGCCAGCTGGTCAACCGTTTCTTCCTGCAGCCGGCCATGTGGGCAGGTCTGGCTTTTCCCCTGGTCATCGGCAGCCTGCAGGGGCTGCAGCGCTATTTTCCCGCCACCCCGGCGCTGCGCCTGCAGTGGCAGCTGCCCCTGGTGGGGCAACAGTTTCTGCAGGTGAGTATCAGCTTTGCCATGTTGGGATTCTCCTACCTGATCAATACCAGCATCGCGACCGGGATCTGGGTATTTCACCTGTTTTCCAAGTTCGAAAAGGAGGCGCTCTTCCTGGCCGGGATGCGCTCGGAGGTGAAACTGATGTACGGCGTGAGCGACGCGCCCCTGCTGGCCTATCAGGGGGTGGGTGGGCTGCTCATCTTGGCCCTCGGCGGGTTGTGGGTGGCCAGGGAGCATCTGCTGCAAGTGCTGCAGCGGGCCCTGGGACGGGGGAATATGGGTATCGACGAGGGTGAGATCCTCTCCTACCGCAAGGCCCTGCTGGGAACAGTGGGCGGGGTGGGGGGCATGGTCCTGTGGTTGTGGTACCTGGGCACCCCCCTGTGGATCTCCCTGGTTTTTGTGGGGGCGGCGATGCTGATCTTTGTGGCGGTGACCCGCATCGTCGCCGAGGCCGGATTGGCAGCCGTGCGCTCGCCGATGACCGCCCCAGATCTGGTGATCCAGGGCCTGGGTTCTACCCTGGTGGGCCCCACCGGGGTGGTCAATCTCTCACTGGCCTACATTTGGGCCGCCGATATCCGCATCTTTGCCCTGGCCACCTGCGCCAATGCCCTCAAATTGGTCGAAGAGATGGACCTGCGCAGCCGGCGGCTAGTCTTTGCCGGCATGGTGGCAGCGCTGATCATCGGGGTGGGAGGGGCGGTATGGATGATCTTCGAGATGGCCTATAGGCACGGGGGGGTCAATCTCAACCCCTGGTTTTTCAACGGGGCCCCCCGGGGCGCCTACGACAATGCCCTCAGCCATCTAGCGGCGCAGGGGGTGGACTGGCTGGGGTTGGGTTTCCTGGGTGGGGGGGCCGGGGTGATGGGACTATTGTTGTGGGCGCGCCAGCGGTACCCCTGGTGGCCCCTACACCCGCTGGGTTTTCCCATCGGCGCCGAGAGCATGATGGATTATGTGTGGTTCAATGTCTTCCTCGCCTGGCTGATCAAGGGCGCGGTGCTGCGCTACGGCGGGGCGGGTCAGTACCAGCGCAGCCAGCCCTTCTTTCTGGGTCTCATCGCCGGCCAGGTCCTCTGCAATGGACTGTGGCTGTGTATCGATTATTTCACCGGCAAAGTGGGCAACTCGATCTTCTGGATATGAACTGGTCGCTGATCATCGCCTTGAGCCTATGGTTAGGGGGGCCGGCAGCGGCTCAGGTGCGCGCTACCATCGAAGAACTATCCGGCCTGGGTTCGCGCATGAGTGGGTACCCCGGGGCGGAAGTGGCGGCCCGGCTGATGGAGGAAGGATTGCGCCGAGCCGGGGTGGAAGCGGTGCAGCGGGAGGAGTTCGCCCTCGCCGTGCCCATGGACCGGGGAGGCAGCTTGAGCGTGCCGGCCAGCGGAGAGAGTTGGTCTATGTATGGCTTTTGGCCCAATCTGGTGGTGCCTTCCACCTTGCCCCCGGGCGGGGTGGATCTGCCGCTGATCTGGGGCGGTACGGGGGAGTGGGAGGAATTGGAGGGGCAGGAGGTGGAGGGCCGGGCGGTGCTTTTGGAATTCAACTCCTGGAACCACTGGCTGCGCGCTGCTTCTCTGGGGGCCCGGGTGGTGCTCTTCATCGCCCCGGAGCAAGCCACTTGGGCTCAGGGGATGACCAAGAGCATCGAACTGCCGGTGGAGCTGCCGCGCTTCTGGGTGGGACGGGAGGCCGGGCAGGCCCTGCGCCGGCAATTGGCACAGGGGCCGGTACAGGTGCATCTGGAGGCCGCCATGTACTGGGAGCAAAGGCCGGCCTGGAATATCTGGGGACTGGTGCCGGGCCGCGATCCACTCCTGAGAGATGAACTCATCGTGGTCGAGGCGTACTACGACGCCTCCTCGGCGGTGCCCGCTCTGGCCCCGGGCGCCGAGCAAGCCTGTGCGGCTGCGGCCCTGCTCGAAGTGGCCCGTCATCTGCGCGATCATCCCCCGGCCCGTAGTGTGGCGCTGGTGGCCGCCGGCGCCCATTTCCAAGGAAGGCGGGGCATTGTCGAGTTCCTCGACCGCCACGCCCGCCGCCACCCGTACTACGCCCAGCGCCAGCAGCAGCCCCTTTCACCCCGGCTCTTCATCAGTCTGGACCTGTCTTCGCAGACCGACCAGCTGGGGATCTGGAACAACACCTACAGCTTTGATCTCAAACGCTTCTTTGTCCCCCTGGGCCGGCGCTTCACTGCCTATGCCGAAGAGGCCGGGTGGGAGCTGGCCAACGGCATCAGCCCGATCAAGGGCATGGATTGGTCCTCCTACATGCCCGGGGGCCTGAGCCCCGACAGCGAGGTGGCCTTCGAAGCCGGCCTGCTCTCCCTGGTGCTGGCCACGGTCAACGACGCCCGCTACGGGGTGGGTACCCCGCTGGATCTGCCGGGACTGGTAAGCTTTGCCAATCTGGAGCGGCAAATAGATCTCTTAGTGGGCCTGCTGGAACGGGCGTCCACCGACCCGGAACTCTTCGCCGGCATGGAGGATCTCAATCCGGTGCTCAAAGACAACCTGCGCAGCCTGCGGGTGATGGCCCGCACCTTTCCCCAGCGCAGCCAAATGCCAGACCGGCCAGTGCCCGGCGCCCTGGTGGTGGTGGATTTTCCCGCCAATCACAAGGGAGTACACCGGGCCCAGTTTCACCTCGCCGATGCCGAGGGACAGATCGAAGCCAGGGGTCTGGAACTGGGGGCAGTGCCAGTGGCCGCATACGGTTTGGACCCGCAGACGGGTGCGGTGGTCTACGCTCCTGACCTGGGAGAGCGAGGGGCCCGCTTTAATGGCGACCCGCCCAAATCCGGCCTGCTGGGCAGCGCGGTGCGCTGGGACATCAACGAAAAGACGATGGTGCTCTTCCCTTGCATCGGCAGCCCTTTTTTTGGGCTGATTGACCCGCGCCAGCTCTCGGCCCTCAACGAACTCCAGGTCCTCGACAGCAAAGGGACAGCGCCCAGGCAATTCGGGTTTGTGTTAGGCGCTCCGGCCGGCGTGGTCTTTGGCAGTCCTGGGCAGGCCCTCAAGCTGATTCTGGGCAAACGTCTGCTACTGCTGCTCAACAGCCAGGGAGGGCAGGGCGAGCAGGAAGCCCGGGGCAGCGGCTACGTGTTGGGGGCCCAATCCCTGCTGCCCACCGAACTCAAGGCCCTGGAGGACATGTGGCAGTTAGACGAGACCCGGCTCTTGACCATGCGCCGGCACGCCATCGAAAACCAGCGGCTCACCCAGCTGCACCAGCGGGGCGGGGTGCTGCTGGAAGAAGCCCGCCAGGCCTGGTCGGCGCGGCAGTGGCCCGCGTATGTGCGGGCGGTGCGGGCGGCGCTGGGGGTGACTGCCCGGGCGTACCCAGAAGTCCTGGGTACCCTCAACGACGTGATGAAGGGCCTGGTTTTCTTTTTGGCGCTGATCATTCCGGCGGCCTTCTTCGGGGAACGCCTCTTGCTGGCGGCGGCCGACATCCACCGCCAACTGGCCGGCTGTGCGGCGCTGCTGGGCCTCATCTGGCTGATCCTCTCCCAGATCCATCCGGCCTTCGAGATCGCCCACCCCCTGGTGATCCTGCTCGGGTTTGCCATCATGGCGATGGCCTGTTTTGTGCTGCTGCTGATCACCGCGCGTTTTAATCGTTATTCCCGGGAACGCCAGGCCCGCGCCGCCCGGGTCCACGACACCGATATCAGCCGGGGCAGCGCCGCGTATGTAGCTTTTATGCTGGGCATCTCCAACATGCGCCGCCGCCGGCTGCGCACCGGCCTGACCCTGATCACCCTGACGCTGTTGACCTTTACGGTGCTCTCCTTCACCGCCTTCAGGGAGCAGGTGCGCTACCTGGGTTTTGACCTACCTCACCCAGCCCCGTATCCCGGGGTGTTGATCCGCGACCGGGGCTGGAACGCCCTCAGTTCGTCCACCCTCGAATACGCCGCCTCCCACTTTGGCCCAGGGGTCTGTGCCCGCAGCTGGTACCTGGCATCCCAGTGGGGCATAGAGCAGCAGGAGCAATACATCCAGATCCGCTGCCAGGGGCGCAGCGAGCAGGTATCGGGGCTCTTGGGACTCAGCCCGGCGGAGGTGGGTATCACCGGCATAGATCGGGTGTTGAGTGCCGGCACCTTCTTCACTAGCGCCAACGAAGCCAGCTGCCTGGTACCCGAGGAACTGGCCCTCCGGCTGGGCATCGGTCCCGAAGCGGTGGGCCACATCCAGGTGCAGGTCTTTGGCAAACTGCTGAAGGTGAGGGGGATCGTCGATGGCCCCCGCATGAAGGCGCTGCTGGATCTGGACCACGAGCCTCTGACCCCGGCGGACTTTAAAATGTCCGCCAACCAGCTGCTGGGGCCGGCGGCCCTGTTAAGAACTTCGGTCGAAAAGCAGGATCTGTCCCTGGAGATCAAGCCCTTTGTCCACCTCGACCCAGACCAGGTGCTCATCCTGCCCTTCGAGACTTTGCGTGAGGCCGGCGGCAGTCTGCGTTCGGTGGCGGTGCGCCTGGGGGGTGGTGCGGGGGATCGCGAATTGGTGGAGGACTTCCTGCTGCGTTTCTCCAGCACCCTCTTCGCCAGTCTGCCGGAGGAGGGCAGCGGACAACTCCGGGTCTATTCCTACACCTCGGTGGGGCTGACCGCGGTGGAGGGATTGGGGGCGGTGCTGATCCCCATGGCCATTGCTGCCCTCATTGTACTCAACGCCATGCTGGGGGCGGTGTACGAACGCTTCCGCGAGATCGGCATCTATTCGTCGGTGGGCCTGGCCCCCAGACACATCGCCTGGCTCTTTGTGGCCGAGGCCTGTGTGTACGCGGTGTTGGGGGTCACGCTGGGGTATATCCTGGGACAGGGAGCCGGCAAGATCCTGCTCTGGGCCGGCCTGGCAGGGGGTATCAATCTCAACTACTCCTCGCTGGCGGCGATCTCGGCGGCCCTCTTGGTGATGGCGGTGGTGCTCTTGTCCACCGTGTACCCCGCCCGCCTGGCCGCCCAGAGCGCGGTGCCCGACACGGTGCGCCGCTGGCAGCCACCTCCACCCGAAGGGGACCGGTGGATCTTTGCCTTCCCCTTCATGGTGAGCCGCGCCGAAGTGCTGGGCATGTGTGGCTTTTTGACCAACTACTTCAAAGGGCAGGGGGAGGCGACCCTGGGCAATTTCTTCACCGAGCAGGTGCGCATTGTCCGCGAGGGGGAGGAGCACGGAGTGCAACTGCTCCTGTGGCTGGCGCCCTTCGACATCGGGGTCTGCCAGTTCCTGCAGTTGGGTTTCGGTCCTTCCGGAGTGCCCGGTGCTTGCGCGGTGGAGGTGTACATCGAGCGGCTCAGCGGTCAGGACGCCTTTTGGCAACGGGCCAACCAGCGCTTCATGAACCGGCTGCGCCGCGAATTTTTATTGTGGAACACTCTGGGTTCCGAGGACCGGGCTTTTCACCGGCAGGCCGCCGAAGAGTTGATGAGGGGGGAGGATGTCGAAGCGCCGGGATAAACAATGGGAGGAGGTCGAGGAGTACCGCTCCCTGCTGGAGGCACCCTCCCGCTTTGACGAGGGCTTCACCACCCGCACCTTGATCGGGGTGCTTTTTATCTCCCTGATCATGACCCCCGGGGAGATGTACCTGGGCCTGGTCACCGGGGGGGGGATCGGCGCGGCGGCCCAGTGGGTGACGGTGATCCTCTTTTTGGAGGTGGCCAAACGCTCCTTTACCTCGCTGCGCCGGCAGGAGATCTACCTGCTGGTGTACGTGGCCTCGGCCCTGGTGGCCAGGGAGCAGGGGGCTTTCCTGGATCTGCTCTGGCGCCAGTACTTTGTCACCTCACCCGAAGCAGAGCAGTTCGGCATCGCCAAACTCCTGCCCTGGTGGTATGCCCCCTCCCCGGATTCGGAGGCCATCACCCAGCGCACCTTCCTGCACCCGGACTGGGCCTGGCCCATCGCCTTGCTGGTGCTGGGCACCATCATGGGGCGCATCGCCTGGTTCACCTCCGGGTACGCCCTCTTTCGCCTCACCTCCGACCGCGACCGGCTGCCCTTTCCCACCGCCCCGATGTCGGCCCTCTCTTCCATGGCCCTGGCCGAGGAGAGCGGCGGCGAGGCCGAGACCTGGAAGTGGCCGGTGTTCAGCACCGGGGCGATGATCGGCACCCTCTTTGGGGCGGTGTACGTGGGGTTGCCCACGGTCACCGACCTCTTGGGCGGCAAGATCACCTTGATCCCTATCCCCTTCCTCGACCTCACCCCGTACCTGGGCAATGTGCTGCAGGCCGCACCTCTGGGCATCACCCTGCACCTGGGCTCGGTGCTGGCCGGCCTGCTCATGCCCTTCTGGGCGGTGGTGGGTTCCTTTGCCGGGGTGATGGTGAGCACCTTTGCCAGCCCCTTCCTGCGGGCTTGGGGGTACCTGCCCCGCTGGGAGGTGGGCATGGACACCATCCGCACCCAGATCGCCACGGGCATCGACTTCTGGCGGGCCTTTGGCATCGGTATCACCCTGGCTATTACCCTCATCAGTTTCTACCAGTTGTTGCTGGCTGCCCGCCAGGCCAGGCAGCGGCAGGGGATCAGCGCCGCCCCGGTGGATTATCCGCACACCTGCCAGCATCAGGGTTGTGGCCGGCCCTCCCAGGTGCGGGGCTACTGCCTCAAACATCTGGGCCGGGGGGATTTCAGCCTGTGGGCCTGTGTGTTGCTCTTTTGTGTGCCCACCCTCTATTCCATTGTGCTGGCCAAGACCCTCTTTCCCACTCTGGTGAGCACCGGACTGCTCCTGACCTTTTTGCTTATCGGTTTTGTCTACGCCCCGCTGATGTCGGTGGTCAGCGCCCGGCTAGACGGCATGATCGGCCGCGAGGTGGCCATCCCATACCTGCACGAGACCATCATCTTTCTCACCGGGTACCGGGGGGTGGAGATCTGGTTCGTGCCTTTCCCGGGCCAGAACTTTGGCGGCAATGCCGAACAGTTCCGCATCGTCGAACTCACCGGCATGAAGTTCACCAGCCTGCTCAAGGCCGAAGTCTTCATGCTGCCCATAGTTTTTGGCGTGAGTTTGATGTACTGGAGCTTCCTCTGGCGGCTGGCGCCCATCCCCTCGGAGAGCTACCCGTACGCTCAGATGATGTGGCCCTTGCAGGCCTTTGACCAGGCCCTCTTCCTGTCGAGTACCATGTACAGCAAGACCTGGAGGGCGGGGGAAGAAGTGGAGGGCTACCAGGTGCGGCGGGGCGAGGTGGTGTGGAGCCCGAGCAATTTGCAGGACCGCCAGTGGTGGTACTGGCGGGTGCGCTCCACCCGCCAGGTGGAGGTGCCCGATCCGGCCAAACGAGAGTACGGCCCCTGGTCCGAGACCGGGTTCTTCTACACCGACTTCGAGGGGCAAGGCCCACCGGCACGGGCACCGCCCTCCCGCCAATCTATCCAGGCCGGCACTCCGCAGCGGCTCTGGCCCGCCGATGGCGAAGCGGTGTCCACTCCCAACCCCAATTTCCGGGTGCAGGTGGAACTGGCGGCGGGGGACACGGCGGAGTTCTACATCGAGGTGGACCGCCTGTCCACTTTTGACGGGGAGTTCCTGCAGCGCTCCTCGGACCAGCCCCTGCTCTTTGAGGTGCTCTGGGAGGACCTCAAGTACAGCGGCAACCGCCGTGACGACGACGGGGATGGGCAGCGGGACGAGGAACTGATCAATGGCCGCGACGACGACGGGGACGGCCGGGTGGACGAGGACTTTAGCCATCCCACCGACGGGAAGAAATGGCCCTTCATCGCCATCGGCTTGGGCTTTGGCTTGGTGGCCTATTTTGGCCTGGCCCTGCTGGGCATGCCCATCTTCCTGATCTGGGGGTACGTGCAGAGCGTCAACGGCATTCCCCACAACCTGCTGCCCCAGATCATCGGGGCCCTGCTGGCGCGCGGTTATTTCTGGAAGAAGTACGGCAAACAGGAATGGCGACGCTATGCCATGGTGCTGAGTGTGGGTTTTGGGGTGGGCATGTCCCTGGTGGGCATGTTCTGCGCGGCATTGGCTATGGTGAGCAAGGCGGTCTCGGCCGTGGCGTATTGATGGCGGGATGAGGGCCGCGTATATTCACCTCCATGGACCTGCTCAGACGCCTCTGGCATCTCGCCCGCGCCCAGGTGGGGACCGGGAAAGGGAGTGGGTGGGGAGAGCCGGTGCCGAGGGCGGAATTCGGCGGGGCAGAGCGCCCGCGCCAGGCACCCGCGCCGGCCATCGACCCGCAGCTGGCCCAGTACTACGCCAATCTGGAAATTCCCTATGGCACCGACCTCGAAACGGCCCACCGGGCCTGGAAACGCCTGTTGAAGAAATGCCATCCCGACTTACACGCCAATGATCCGGAGAAAAGGCGGGTGGCCGACGAGTTGAGCGCCCGGCTCACCCAGGCTTTTCAGGAAATAGCGCGAGCCCTCAAAGCAAAGGAGAATAGCTGAACTCATGTCCTCTACCTACGACCAGGTCAAAGGGTACGTCCTCGAGTTGGGCCTGCGCATCTACGAAGAGGTGCCCGGCGAGGAGTTGCTCATCGTCGACGACACCGAGCGTGGCATCCGCAAACTGATCATCGACTGCGAAGACGAAATCTTAGTGATGGAGCAGCTGATCCTCAGGTTGGAACCCGGAACCCCACCGCAGACCTACAAACGGCTGTTGCAGATGAACCGCAGCCTGGTCCACGGGGCCTTTGTGTTGGACGAGAGCGGGGAACGCCTGCTCTTCCGCGACACCCTGGCCTTGGGCAATCTGGACCTCAACGAACTGGAGTCCGCCCTCAATGCCCTGAGTCTGGGGCTGGCCGAAAACGGGACTGAATTACTCTCTTTTGCCGGGAAATAAGGAGGAAAAATGGCAGGCATTTTTCAGCGACTCTTCAAAACCGGACAGGCCGAAGCCCACTCCCTCGTCGACCGGCTTGAAGACCCGATCAAGCTGAGCGAGCAGGCGGTGCGGGATCTCAGGAAAGATTTACACGAGAGTTTGCAAAGTTTGGCCGAGGTCAAGGCCATTGTCATCCGCGTCAACAAGGAAGCCGAAGACAACAAGCGCCTGGCCGCCGACTATGAACGCAAGGCCATGCTTTTGCTGCAAAAGTCTCAGGGCGGCGAGCTGGTCCCCGCCGAGGCCGAACGCCTGGCCCGCGAAGCCCTCAACCGCCGGGAGGAAGCGGCTGCCAGGGCCCTGGAGGCTTCCCAGCAGGCCCTGTCCCAGGGGCAGATGGCCGACAAGTTGCAGAGCAATATCAACGAACTCAAGTCCAAGGTGGCGGGCTACGAGAACGACCTGATCATGCTCAAGGCCCGCAGCAAAACCGCCAACGCCACCCGCAAGATCAACCAGCGCCTGGCCAATGTGGACCCCAGTGGCACAGTGAGCCTCCTGGAGCGGATGAAAGAGAAGGTGAACGACCAGGAGTCCCTGGCCCAGGCCTACGGGGAGATGGCCGACACCACCCACACCGTGGACGAGGAGATCAACAAAGCCCTGAAGGGTGGCACCTCGCCCAAGGTGGAGGATTCCCTGGCAGAAATGAAAGCCAAGATGGGCATGAAGTGAGGCCTCGCTCCTGAAGCGCAGGCAGTTTCTCCGCACGCTCCTGGCCGGCCCCGGCCTGCCCTACCTGAGCCAGTGCCAGCCGGCGGCATCCCGTGCCATCCCCGGTGCCATCGTCAACGCCGGGATCCCCGGCCACTTGTTGCGCCAGCCCCGCCAGGCGGGGGATTTCCCGCCGGCATCGGGGCCTATCCTAGATGCCCTCATCATCGGGGGCGGTGTTTCCGGCCTGTGCGCGGCTTGGAGGTTGCGGCGGGCCGGGGTCGAAAATTTACTACTGCTTGAGGTGGGGGACCAGTTAGGGGGCACCGCCCTGGCCGGCACCCTCCAGGGGCGGCCCGTGGCCTGGGGTGCCCACTACATCAACATCCCGCCTGCCGAGGCCGATTGTGTACATACCCTGCTACAAGATTTGGGGGTGATCACTGGATATGATGCGGCTGGTCGGCCCCAGGTGGTCCCCGAATACCTGTTGCGGTGGCCCCACGAACGGCTCTTCATCGAGGGGCAGTGGACGGAGGATCTGGACCCCGGTGCCGGGGCGGGGGCCGGGGAGGTGGAGGTGTTGCGCCAGTTCGAGGACGACATGCTGCGCTGGACCCTATATCAGGGCCGGGATGGCAGGCGGGCTTTTGCCTTGCCCCTGCGTTATAGCAGCCGGGACTCGGTCCTGCGCGAACTGGACCAGCTCACCATGCTGCAGTACCTGCGGGGCAAAAACTGGAACTCGCCCCGCCTGGACTGGCTGGTGGATTACGCCTGCCGCGACGACTATGGGACCTCCCTGGCCCAGGTCTCGGCCTGGGCCGGCATCCACTACCACGCCTGCCGCTATTACGACCGCCGCCTGCATGACCAGTACCCCGCCGACACCCTGACCTGGCCGGAGGGCAATGGTTTTCTGGTGCGGCGGCTGGCCGCCAAACTGGCGTCTGCCCAGTGGCGTTCCCAGGTTGCGGTGCTGCGGGTTGAACCTAGTGGCGACGAGGTCCGGGCCGGCTGCATTGACACCCGCACGGGAGAATGTTTTTCGCTGCGGGCGAAGAGCGCGGTTTACGCCGGCAAGTTGCATACCCTGCCCTCGGTGGTGCAGGGACTGCCCGGCCCCCAACTCCAGGCCCTGGGGGCCCTGAGCTACTGTGCCTGGCTGGTGGCGGCAGTGCAGGTTTCCCGTCTGCCCCAATCCCGGGGCGCCCCACCGGCCTGGGACAATGTGCTCTATGGCAGTTCCTCCCTGGGGTACGTCGCCGCCGACCACCAGCAACAGGGGGCGCTGGGGCAGGGGAACAGGGTATTGCTCTACCACCTGCCCCTGGTGCGCCAGGTGGCCCAGGCCCGCCGGCAACTCCTGGAGCGCGACCACGCCTTCTGGGCCGGGCAGGTGATGGCGGATCTGCGGCAGGCCCATCCCGATATCGAGGAGGTGGTGGAGCGCATCGACCTGTACCGCTGGGGCCACGCCATGGTCCAACCCCTGCCCGGGGTGATCTGGGGCGAGGGAAGCCGACTCCGCGACCAAGCCTGCGGAGCTCTTTCTCTGGCCAGCTGTGACACTACCGGGTTGCCCCTCTTCGAGGAAGCTTGTTTTGCCGGCATCCGGGCTGCCGAGCAGTGCCTGGCGCGGCTGGGCAAGGGGGACGAAACCCTGTTAAAGGGGCTGGGCGATGGCTGAGCCCCGCTTCACCCGTCTGGGACTCTTCCTGCTTTTGGTGGCGGTGGGAGCGGTGGCGGTCTGCTCGATCATCTACGAGCTGCTGATCGGCAGCATCTCCGCGTATTTCATCGGCGACAGCGTGGAGCAGTTCTCGCTGACCATCGGTTTCTTTCTTTTCGCCATGGGTCTGGGGTCCTGGCTGTCGCGCTGGATCGAGGAGCAGCTCTTGGCCCGGCTCATCGCCCTGGAACTGTGGCTGGGCCTGGTGGGTGGAGTCAGTGTGGCGGTGCTCTATCTGGCCTACGCCCAGGGGACACATTACCGCTACTGGATGCTGCTGCTCACCACCATCATCGGTTCGCTCATCGGCCTGGAATTACCTCTGCTGACCCGGCTCTTACAGAACTACGGCTCGTTGCGCGCCACCCTGGCCAATGTGCTGTCGCTGGACTACCTGGGGGCACTGATCGCGGCCCTGCTTTTTCCATATCTGTTGTTACCGGCCCTGGGCAACCTGCACACGGGGCTGCTCACTGGGCTGATCAACGCCGGGGTGGGGACCTGCCTGTTGTGGCATTGCTGGGACCAGTTGACGCCCTCCTGGCGACGGGGCCTGGCCTTGCAGGCCTTGCTGGTGCTGGGGTTGCTGCTGGCGCTGCTGGCCGGGGCCAAGGGATTGCTGGAGCGCTGGGAGAGCGACCTGTACACCGACCGCGTCATCTACAGCCAGCAGACGCGCTACCAGAAGATCGTGCTTACCCGCTGGCGGGAAGACCTGCGCCTCTACCTCGATGGGCACTTGCAGTTCGCCTCTGGAGACGAGCGGCGGTACCACGAGTCCCTGGTTCATCCGGCCATGACCTTGGCCCGCAGCCATCAGCGGGTGCTGATCATCGGTGGGGGCGATGGGTTGACCGCCCGCGAGGTGCTCAAGTATCGCGACGCCGAGGAGGTGGATCTGGTCGATCTGGACCCGGCCATGACCGACCTGGCCCGCCGCCACCTCGACCTGACCCGCCTCAACGAGAATGCCCTGAACTATCCCCGGGTGCGGGTGCTCAACCAGGACGCCTTTACCTTTTTGCAGGAGGCCCAGGTCCAGTACGGGGTCATCCTCATCGACCTGACCGACCCGCGCGCCGAGGCAGTGACCAAACTCTATTCGGTGGAAGGGTACCAACTCTGCCGGCGTCTGCTCAGCCCGGGCGGGGTACTGGTCACCCAGGCCACCAGTCCGTACCACGCCAGGCACGCGTTCTGGTGCATCGGCAAAAGTCTGGAGGAGGCCGGTTTCCGGGTCTACCCCTACCATGTCCTGGTGCCTTCCTTCGGGGAATGGGGTTTCCAGCTGGGTTCGCTGGAGCCTCTGGTCCCGGACAAAGTACAATTCTCGGTGCCGCTTCACTTCCTGAGACCGGAGCTGCTGCCCGGCATGTTCCTCTTCGACCCCGACATGGAGAGGGTCCAGGTGGAGGCCAACCGACTTGACAGGCCGGTACTGGCGAGGTACTATCGCGATGAGTGGGGAGAATAGGAGTCTGCGATGTTTAGGAAATGGTTTGGCGGCGGAGAGGGGGGTGAGGAGGAGACCCCTCGCACCGGCTACACTCTCGACACCATGCAGGTGGGTTGCCTGGTCGACTACGACCTGAAGACCTGGGAGGTGGTGGGGTACCATACCTGCAACTACGAGGGATTCGAGACCCAGGAATGGGAGCTGCGCTGTGGGGACGAACGGCGTTTTCTAGAAAAGGACGAAGACCAATTGGTGTTCACGGCCAAGATCGGGGTGCGGCAGATCCAGGAGAATGTGGCAGACGCCATTTCCCAAGACGGCGATCCGCCCCAGCAACTCCATTTCCAGGATCGGGCCTACGCGGCAGTCGAGTCCAGCGCCGGCGAGATGCGGGAGGGCGGCAAAGGCCTGGGACACGACTTTGTCAGCTGGAGCTACGAATCCGCAGACGGGAAGCGGGTGCTCTTCATCTCCCAGTGGGGCGAGCGCGACTTCCGCGCCTATGAGGGAGAGTACGTAGAGGAATACCAGTTCACCGATATCCTGCCCAGCCCCAAGGAGGGTCAGCATTGATCGCCCTGATGTGGTGCTGCCTGATGCTGGCCGGCTGCGGTGGAGATGATGGCCCAGTGGAGAAATTGGTCCAGGATCTGAACCGCTACCCGGAGTTCTCGCTGATCCTGGAGGACCTGCGCGAAGAGGAGGGTTTTTTCCCCGACTACTTCCTGCGCTTCAAAATCCTCACCGCCTCCGGACAGAAGGTGGCCGGGCAGGACACCCTGGTCTACGAGGAGAAACTCAGCGAGGAGCTCGAGGTCAGCGAGGAGGTCTACGCCCAGTACGAGAATTACCTGGGCATGGTGGTGGCCTCCAAAACCCAGGATGGCCGGCAGACCGGGTCGGGCCAGGCCCACCCACCCGGGTATCAATACGTGGACAACCCGCGCTACGGGTCCTGGGACAGCGGCGGTTTCTGGCAGTTCTATGGCCCGTATATGATGATGTCCCAGATGATGGGCGGCTGGCGGGTCAACCGCGGCGACTACGGCGATTACCGCCGCACCCACGAGAGCGGCCAGCCCTATGCCGGCCCCAACAGCGGGGGACGCACGCCCTTTGGCACCGGGGGCACCACGGTCGAGCGCACCCGGCCGGAGTTTTTCAAACGCTATCAACAGCGCTTGGGAGGAACTGGTTTCCGCGAGCGGGCCCAGAGTCGTGTGGGCCGGGGCGGTTCCAGCTGGGGCAGTGGTTCAGTGCGCTCAGGCAAATGAAAGGGAGGTTTTGTGATGAATGAGCACCTGCTGCCCATGTTCAAGTCCGCTGTGTATATCCTGGAAGCCTTTGCCCTGTTGTGGCTGGCCAAGCTGGCGTACACCGGCTTGCATCGGCGGGTAGATCTGAATACCGAGCTTTTTGGCCGCAACAACACTGCCCTGGCCGTGGCCCTGGCCGGATATCTGTTAGGGGTGGTTTTTGCGCTCGGTGGGGCCCTGTCGGGGCCTTCGGCCGGCTGGCAGGCGGATCTGGTGGGCATCGCCCTGTCCGGCCTCAAGGCCATCGCCCTGATGCTGGTGGCCAGTTTCCTGTGCGAAAGGGCGCTCCTGCCCCATTTCGACAACACCAAGGAGATCGTGCAGGACCAAAACCTGGGCGCGGCTTTTGTCGAGGCCGGTCTGCATCTGGCCAATGGGCTGATCATCCTTTCCATCCTCCAGGGGCAGGGTCCCTGGTGGAGCGGGCTGGCCTTCTGGGTGCTGGCCCAGGGGGTGCTGCTCTTGGCCGGACTGCTCTACGAATGGATCACCCCTCACCACGTCCACCGCGAACTGGAGCGCGACAACGCGGCCGTGGGGCTGGCCTTTGGTGGCGGCTTGGTGGGTATGGGCAATATCCTCAGCCTGGCCGCCGGGGGGGACTTTGTCGGCTGGCAGGAGAGCTTGACATTCTTTGCCGAGGATGCGCTTTTCGGCCTGGTGATGCTTTTCCTGATCAAGAGGTTGTCCGATATGGTGCTGGCCAGCGGGGTGAAACTGGGCGCCGAGCAGGTGGAAGCGGCGCCCAACATTGGCGCTGGCCTGTTAGAGGCCGTTGGATATGTCGGGGGCTCGATGCTGATCGTCTGGGTGTTCTGAGCAGTAAACCTAGGCCCTGTCCTTGTGCCGCCGCCACTGGAGCCAGAGAGCCGGCCCGCCAACCACCAGGTAGAACAAGGTGGCCAGGGCGTGGGTGACCGTGGCGCAGGCCAGGGCAGGTGCCTCGGGGATGCCGTATAGCTGGTGCAGGCCCTGGCTGAATAAAAAGTGGTAGGGGCCGGCGCTGGCTGCGGTGGGGATGATCACCCCGACCGAAGAGAGGGTCATGATGACCACCGATGCGCCAAGTCCCAGCCCGGTGGTTTCGGCAAAACAGCTGAAGGACGCGTAGATGATCAGCGCATAGCCCAGATTTAGCAGGGAGGAAGAGAGGACGATCTCGGCGTATACGGCTGGGCTGTGCAGGGCTTCCAGGCCGTGCGTGAAGGTCTCCAGCAGGCCGCACACCTTAGCCGCCAGAGGCCGCGAGATCCGGCTGAGGATGCCCTCCACCAGCACTAGGGCGCGTTCGCGGTACAGGGAGGTCAGCACCAGGGCGGCCAGCAAGAAGATGCAGCCCACCAAGGCCAGCAGGCTGAGCGGCGCCAGCAGCGGGAAGGCATCGTCGAGGCGCCCGCGCAGCAGGAGCAGTGAGATCCCGACAAAAATGATCAGCCAGACCAAATCGAGGATGCGCTCGACCACCACGGTGGCCACCACCGAGGTGACGGGCAGCCCGCGAGTCCAGTTGAGGCTCAGGGCCCGCAGGGCTTCCCCGGAGCGGGGGATGGCGATATTCGCCGCATAACAGATGACCAGCGCCAGGCTGGCATCCCAGTTGGACACCCCAGGGGCAAAAGGCCGCATGAGCAACTGCCAGCGCCAGGCTCGCAGCTGCACGGTCACACAGGTGATTACCAACAAGACGACCACCCAGGGCAGCGAGATCTGGCGCACTGCCCCCCACAGCGCCCCGGGGTCGGTACCCTTGAAGGCCCAGTACAGAAACAGGGCCATCAGCCCGAGGCTGACCAGAAACTGGAGGGCGCGTTTGAGGATCAAGAGGGCGCCCAGGCGGTGGCCGCAGGGAGGAGGCGCTCAGGGTTTATGGTACACCGCCTCCGGATCGAAGACCCGCTGCTCGTGTTCCACCCACTGATGCTGGTCCCCATCCCAGTGGCGGTAGTAACACGAGAAGTATCCCGCATGGCAGGCCCCCACCTCCTGCTCCACGCGCACTTCCAGGGAGTTCTCCTCGCAGTTGATCCGGATTTCCCGCACCCGCTGCACATGGCCTGAGGTCTCGCCTTTGAGCACCACCTGCTGCCGGGACCGGCGGTATAGGTACACCACCTTTTCGGCAGCGGTTTTCTCCAGGGCCTCCCGATTCATATAACACAACACCAGCAGGCGGTTGCTGGCGTGGTCGGTGATGGCCACCGGCACGATGCCTTTGTCGTCGAAGCGGAGCTGATCGGCGATGGACATCTCAGGCCTTGGCAGGGGAGATCTTGCCCCGGGCCTCCAAAAGGGAGATGATCTGCAGGGCGGCTTCCTGCGGAGTGCAGGTGCCCGTTTTGAGCACCAACTCGGCCTGAAGGGGCGCTTCGTAGGGATCGGAGACGCCGGTGAAGTTGGGGATCTGGCCGGCGCGGGCCTTCTTGTACAGCCCCTTGGGGTCGCGTTCTTCGCAGAGTTCAACCGGGGTATCCACAAAGACCTCGATGAAATCCCCGGGAGCCATCAGGGCGCGCACGGCGTCGCGGTCGGCCCGGTACGGGCTGACGAAACTGGTCAGCGTGACCAGGCCGGCGTCAGCGAAGAGTTTGCCCACCTCGCCGATGCGGCGGATGTTCTCGGTCCGGTCTTCAGCCGAAAAGCCGAGATTCTTGTTCAGGCCGTGGCGGATGTTGTCACCATCCAGCACATAGGCCAGTCGGCCCTGGGCCATCAGGGCGTGTTCGGCGGTAAAGGCGATGGTGCTCTTGCCCGAGCTGGGCAGGCCAGTGAGCCACACCAGGACGCCCTGCTGCGTGAGGAGGTCCTGCCGCTGCTCGCGGGTGACATGACCTTCGTGCCAGACGATGTTGGTGGCCTTGATCTGTGCCAAAGGGGAAACTCCTTTGCGAAATGGGTATGGATGGATTACTGTTAGATCCAAACGGGCCTGAGAGCAGGCCAAAACCCGGTAGAAATAACGAATTTAGGGGCTGTGGATGATTCGTCAAGGATGGAGTGTTGCCTGGGGTGCTCCGCACAGAGGAGCGAGACGATGAATACAAGAGCTGGCAAAGCCCGGTGGGTGTTGTGGAGCGGTGTCCTGGGTCTGGTTATCTTCTCGCCCATGCCGGCCAAGGCCGGTCGTGCCGAAACCCTGACCAAACTGGCTGAAGCTGCCAACGAGCGCCGCGCAGCATTGGCCATCACCAAGGCCCTGCCGGCCGCGCGGCGGGTAGTGGGTGGGCAAAGGCAGGCGGCCTTGCTGGAGAAATTACAGGCCGCGGCCCACCAGCGGCGTCTGGATCTGGGCAACAAACCGGCGAACCGGCCCCGCTCTGGCCAGGAGCGCTGACTGGAGAAGTTGCACCGGTACAGCCGGCAGCCCCCTTCCCCTTTCAAGGCCCCGGTGTATTTTCCCGCCCCCAAGGTGGCGGCCACCCAGCAGGCAGACGAGGACGCTACGGGGGCCGTGGCGGTGACCTACGATGCCGGCGAGGGGACCGGACAACTGTTGCCCCTGGGTGACGTGGATGCCTACCAGTTCGAGGGGCAGCTAGGCGAGGTACTGGACATTGCCTTGACTAGCGCGGAGTTCGACGCGTACCTGGAACTGGAGTACGGGGGAGAGGTGGTGGCGGTGGACGACGATGGCGGCGAAGGGACCAACTCGCTGATCGGCGATTTCACCCTACCGGCCAGCGGCACCTACGTGGTGCGGGTCCACGCGTACAGCGACGCCGGCGCCGGCACCTACACCCTGGCGGTGAATACAGGCGGGGCGCAGGTGGTGGACCAGGGGGTGTTGGCGCCGGGGACCGCCAGCCACGCCCTGGAGGAGGCCGGGGTGGCCCATCTTTCTCGCCTTGACGTGGATCAGTACTCCCAGGTGCAGGTGCTGCTTGCCTCGGAGGACTTCGATACCTTCCTCAGCCTATACGCCGGGAGGAGTGCCGCCGACCTGAGCGAGGCCAATTTGCTCGCCCTCGACGACGACGGGGATGGTGGCACCAATTCCCTCCTTTCTCAGCCCCTGGAGGCGGGCAGTTATCTGGTGGAAGTGCGCGCTTTTTCGTCTGCGGCCACGGGCGACTATACCCTGGCCCTAGAGCGTGTTATGCACTTTGAGGGATCATCTGGACCAGCTGTCGCATCATGAGGATGGCAAAGGCGAGGAGATGGAAGCCGGCCAGGGTGGTGGGGAGTCGCTCGTAGTCACGGGCCAAACGTCGAAACCGTGCCATCCAGGCGAAAC
>SICG01000191.1 GCA_009691525.1 Candidatus Latescibacterota bacterium
GGGACACTGCCAGGTGCAGGATATCAACGCCGGTCTGCCCGTCGCCCTGCTTGAGCCCCAGCCCGGGGAGCAGATACTGGACGCCTGCAGCGCCCCCGGAGGCAAGGCCACCCAGTTGGCCATCCAGATGCAGGACCAGGGGCTGGTAGTGGCCGCCGACCTGTCGGCCCGGCGTCTGGGGTTGGTGCGGGAGAACCAGGACCGGTTGGGGTTGCGCAGCCTGCGCCTCCTGGTCGAGGACGCCCGCACCGGCCAGAGCGGTCCTTTCGACCGGGTGCTGGTCGATGCCCCCTGCAGCGCCACCGGCACCCTGGCTCGCCACCCCGACGTGCGCTGGCGCAAGCGCCCCGAACAGTTGTCGGGACTGAGCGCCGCCCAGTATACCATGCTCTGCCGCTCCTTTGCCCGGCTGCGCCCGGGAGGGGTGCTGGTCTACAGCACCTGCAGCCTCGAAGCAGAGGAAAACACCGCCCTAGTCGAGCGTTTTCTCGGCGCTACCCCCGCCGCCCGGCTCGAAGCGGCGGCCCCCTTCTTCCCGGGCCAGCCCTGGGCCGGCACCTTTGTGCAGACCCTGCCCGGCCGCGAAGCGGGCGACGGGTGTTTTGCCGCCCGCTTTCGCCGAGGAACCCGATGAATCGCCGCCTGCGTTCCGCCGCCATCCTCGGCGGGGTGATGCTGACCACCTTGGTGGTTTACCTGATGGTCTTCGACCAGCTGCTCATGCCCTACGTGGTGGATGTAGGTAAGGTCCATGTGCCTAAATTAGAGGGCCTCAGCGTCGATCAGGCCGGCAAACAGTTGCGCCAGCGCCAGCTGCGTCTGGGCATCCGCGACAGTGTGCACCACGCCACCATCCCCGCCGGTCTGATCGTCGACCAGATCCCCGCCGAGCGCCAGCTGGTGAAAAAAGGCCGGCGGGTCTCGGTGGATATCAGCTTGGGCTCCCGCCTCTACCCGGTCCCCGACGTGACCGGCGGCAGCCCGCGCGACGCCCAACTCAAACTGGATACCAGCCACCTGCGCCTGGGAGACCAGGCCTACATTTCCTCCGACCGCTTTCCCGAAGGTGCCGTCATGCTCCAGCAGCCCAAGGCCGGCACCCGCCTGCCCCTGGGCGGCAGGGTGGACCTCAAGATCAGCAGCGGGCCGGCCTACCAATCCAAGCGGGTGCCCGAGCTGCGCGGCCTGCCCATCAATGCCGTCGAGGATTCGCTCAGGAAATACGAAATGACCATGGGCCAGATCCAGGAGCAGGTGGACAACGGCGTGCCGGCCGGCACCGTGCTCTCCCAGAGCATCGCCCCGCCCCGCCGGGCCCTGCGCGGCACCCCTATCGACGTGGTGCTGAGTGTGCAGCAGGCCGCTGCCGACAGCAGCGTCCAATCTGGGGGCTCGACCTCTCCCACGGAGCAATGACCCATGTCCACCGCCCTGGTCGCCCCTTCCCTCCTAGCCGCCGACTTCGCCCGCCTGGCCGATGAGATTTCCCGGGTGGAGGAGGCCGGCGCCGACCTGCTCCACCTCGACGTCATGGACGGCCATTTTGTCCCCAATCTCAGTTTCGGCATCCCGGTCATCGAAGCAGTGCGCAAAGTCACCCAACTCAAGCTGGACACCCATTTGATGATTTCGGAGCCGGCCCGCTACCTGCAGGCCTTCAAGGACGCCGGTGCCGATGCCCTCACCGTCCACCTGGAAGTCTGCCCCGACCCTCTGCCCATCCTCGCCCAGATCCGCTCCTTAGGCCTGGAATGCGGCCTGACCATCAATCCGGGTACCCCCGTGGAAGGGCTCTTTCCCTTTCTCGGCCAGGTCGATCTGATCCTGATCATGTCAGTGGAGCCCGGCTTCGGCGGCCAGCGTTTCATGCCCGCCTCCCTTGACAAGGTTCGCGCCCTGCGCGCGCGCCTGAACCAGGAGAAGCTGAAAACACCCATCCAGATCGACGGGGGTATCAACCCCCAGAACGCCCCCGACTGCCGCCAGGCCGGGGTGGGCATCATCGTGGCCGGTTCAGCGGTTTTTGGCGCAAGCGACCCGGCGGCCGCCATCCGGGCCCTGGCCGGCCGCTGATCCGGGCAGCTATTGCCGGATTTCCATTTAAAATCTATATTGATCTTTTTCGGTTTAACCGATATCGACCTATGTTCGATCACCTCTCCGAGCGTTTTGAGGAAGTCTTCAGAAAACTCCGGGGCCAGGGCAGACTCACCGAGAAGGACATCGACGAGGCCCTGCGCGAGATCCGGCGCACCCTCCTTGAGGCCGATGTCAACTTTGCGGTAGCCAAGGAGTTCCTCCAGCGGGTCAAGGAGCGGGCCAACGGCCAGAACGTCCTAAAGAGCCTGACGCCCGGGCAGCAGGTCATCAAGGTGGTCTACGAGGAGCTGGTCGCCCTGCTGGGGGGCGTTGCCAGCCCGCTCAAACTCTCGGACCATCCGCCCACGGTGATTATGATGGTGGGCCTGCAGGGTTGCGGCAAAACCACCGCCGCCGGCAAACTGGCCCTCCGGTTCAAAAGTCAGGGGCGGCCCCCCCTGCTGGTGGCAGCTGACATGTATCGTCCCGCTGCGGTGGACCAGCTCCAGACCTTGGGCCAGACCTTGGGGGTGCCGGTATACAGCCAACCAGCCGGCGCCGATCCGGTGGCTATCTGTGTCAAGGGCGTGCAAGAAGGGCGGCGCACCAACCGCAGCGTGGTTATTCTCGACACCGCCGGGCGCCTGAGTATCGACGAAGAGATGATGGAGGAGCTGGTCCAGATCCAGCGCCAGACCACGCCCCACGAGATCCTCTTTGTGGCCGATAGCATGCTGGGCCAGGATGCGGTGGAGACGGCCAAGCGTTTTTACCAACGCCTCTCCTTCACCGGCTGCCTGCTCACCAAGATGGACAGCGATGCCCGGGGCGGGGCGGCCCTCTCCATCCGCCAGGTCACCGGCCAACCCATCAAGTTTATCGGCACCGGCGAAAAGCTCGAGGCCCTGGAGCCCTTTCACCCGGACCGGATGGCCTCGCGCATCCTGGGCATGGGCGACATCTTATCGCTGGTCGAGAAGGCAGAGCAAGCCTTTGATCGCGAGCAGACCCAGAAGTTGGAGGCCCGCCTGCGCAAGGAGGCCTTCACCTTTGAAGATTTTTTGGAGCAACTCCAGGCCATCAAAAAAATGGGCCCTCTCGATCAGTTGCTGGGCATGATCCCCGGGATGGGCAAGGCCTTCCAGGGCGCTCAGGTGGACAACCGGGCCTTTGTGCAGGTGGAGGCCATCATCAAGTCGATGACCAGAATCGAGCGCCGCAGCCCCCACATCCTCAACGGCGGCCGGCGGCGCCGCATCGCCAGGGGCAGCGGCACCACCATCCAGGATGTAAACCGGCTGGTCAAACAATTCGAGGCCATGCAGAAGATGATGAAGCAGATGAACCGTTTTAAACCTGGCAGAACGAAACTCAAATTGCCTTTTCCTCAATAACATAAGGAGCGCATCAGTGATCAAACTACGTCTGAAGAGAATGGGGCGGACCAAACGACCCTTCTACCGTTTGGTGGTGGTCAAAGCCGATGCCCCGCGCGACGGCCAGACCCTCGCGCAGGTGGGAACCTACGACTCGCTTTACGCCAAGGTGAGCATCGACGAAGAAGCCGCGGTGATGTGGCTCAAGCGCGGCGCCCAGATGACCGGCACCGTCCAGACCCTGCTCAAGAGCCAAGGCATCCTGGCGCGCATGCAGGGCCTGGAGGGCAAGGTGAACGACAAGGCCTTCACCCGCCAGAAGCCCGCGCGTCTGCGCAAGCTCAAGGGCAAGCCGGCCCCGGCCGCAGAGCCGGCGCCGGCCTGATCCGCCTGAACCAGATCCTGTGATGGAGGTCCGCCCTGCCGAGCGCATCGCCGTTGGCTACGTCACCCGGCCCAAAGGGGTAAAAGGTCAGGTGGTGGTAGAGCCCCTCACCCACGATCCCCAGCGCTTCGCCCGGCTCACCGAGGTCGTCCTCACCAGGGAGGGGGCGGTGGAACGCCGGCTGCGGCTGGATAGCTGGAAGGTCGAGGGGCGCGCCCTGATCGTCAAGTTCGCCGGGATCAACACCGTTGAAGCAGCCCGGGAGCAGCTGATCAAGGGATATCTGACCATCGCCCCCGAAGAGCTGGCCCCGTTGCCGCCCGACACCTTCTACATCTCCGACCTGATCGGCTGCCGGGTCGAGACCGACACCGGGGTGCTTCTGGGACAACTCACCGAGGTCTTGCAACTGCCCACTGCCGATGCCTACGTGGTCAGTCCCTCAGGGGGTGGGGACGAATTCCTAATCCCCGCGGTGGGCGATTTTGTGGTGGAAGTCTCTCCGGCCCAAAGAAGGGTGGTCGTGCGGGGAGTGGGAGACCTACTCAAGTGAAAATCGAGGTGGTCACCCTCTTCCCCGAATTCTTCACCTCCCCTCTGGCCACCAGCATGGTGGCCAGAGCCTGCAGCCAGAATTTGGTCCAGATTGCAGTCCACGACCTGCGGGCCTTTGCCGATGACCGCCATCACACCGTTGACGATACCCCCTACGGCGGGGGCGGCGGTATGGTGATCAAACCCGAGCCGGTGGCCAAGGCCTGGGAGGCCCTTGAACTGGCCAGAGCCCGTTGTATCTATCTGAGCGCCGACGGCAGGCCTTTTGACCAGCAGCTGGCCGTCGAACTCTCGCTGGAGTCCCACCTGGTGCTCTTGTGCGGCCACTACAAAGGCGTGGACGAACGGATCCGCCGCCGGCACATCGACCAGGAGATTTCCATCGGCGATTATGTCCTCACCGGCGGCGAGCCAGCCGCCTTGGTGGTCCTCGACGCGTTGGTGCGGCTCATCCCGGGCGTGCTGGGAAATTTCTCCTCCGCCCTCGAGGATTCCTTTCAGGAGGACCTGCTGGACTGCCCCTGGTACACCCGCCCGGCGGTCTTTGCCGGCGAGGCGGTGCCCCAGGTGCTGCTCAGCGGCGATCACCAGCAGGTGCGCGCCTGGCGCCGGCGGCAGGCGCTGCGCCGCACCTTTGAAAGACGGCCCGACCTGCTGGCCAGGGCGGAACTGGACGAGGAGGAGCAGCGTCTCGTCGAAACGTGGACCCGGGCCCTGCCAGCAACAGAAGACAAAACTCAAACAGCGTGCTGATACCAGCCCAACCAACCCCAAGAGGTAAACAATGGACGCCAGTATCCTTCGCGAAGTTACGTCGCACCAGCTCAAGACCGACATCCCCGCTTTTCGCTCTGGCGACACCCTGCGAATCCACGTGCGTGTAATCGAAGGCGAAAAGGAGCGTATCCAGATCTTTGAAGGGGATGTCATCCAGCGCAAGGGCAGCGGCATCCAGGAGACCTTCACCGTGCGCAAGGTCACCCAGAGCGTGGCGGTGGAGCGCATCTTCCCCCTGCACTCGCCCCGCATCGCCCGCATCGAAAACATCCGCCGTGGCAAAGTGCGCCGCGCCCGCCTCTTCTATCTGCGCACCCGCAAGGGCAAGGCTGCCCGCATCAAAGAAAAAAGGTAGGCGGGTTTGGCTGCGCTGCCTTTCACTCGCAAAAACTGGACCCTCTTCGCCATTGGTTTGGCCACTATCGTCCTGGGCTACGTGGCGCTGAGCGTGCCGCCAGCCGACGGCTTTCTCTCCCTGACCCTGGCACCACTCCTGCTGGTTGCCGGTTATTGTGTCCTCATCCCCCTGGCCCTCTTGGCCAAGGAGGGTGGGGACCAAGCAGTAGCGGAGCGGCGCTCGTCCTGACCCCCGCCAGCAGCGGAGATTCTGCCTTGCGCGTGCTGATCGCCGAAGACAACCTCGTCTCCCGCCTCCTGCTCATCGCCAATCTGAAACAATGGGGCTACGAGGTGATCGTTGCCACCAATGGCGAGGAGGCCCTGGGGCTGTTGGAGCAACCAGGTGCCCCTCTGTTGGCGATCCTCGATTGGACGATGCCGGTCATGGATGGG
>SICG01000035.1 GCA_009691525.1 Candidatus Latescibacterota bacterium
TTCTCGATCATGCTCAGGTAGGCGGAGTCCCTCTGCTTCAGGGGTAGATCCACGCGGCCCCGGCGCCGGCTGGATTCGTAGGTGGCAAAGATGATCTCGGTGGCCTGCAGGGCGCGGCGGGCAGATAGCTCGGGCTCGCGGCCCGCGACGAGGGCATCGACTAGGTCGTGCACCCCCAAGCCGACCGCCTCGCCGTTGTGGAGGTGGCCGGCGACCTTTGGTGTCCTCCACTTGCCGCCCTTGTCCTGGACCCACAGGGGTTTTCCGCCCTCGCGCAGGTCGATGCGGCCTTCACTGCCGATCAGGCGGATGCTGCAGCCAATGTCGTTGTCCTCGCCAGTGTAGAGCACGCCCCGCACGCCGTTCTGGAACTTAAACTCGCAGATTGCCTGGGTTTCGATGGGCAGGCCGAAGACTTCGCGCCACCGAGGGGCGCTGATCTGGCCGAGGACCCAGACGGCGGGGGTCTCATTATTCATGAAAAACATCATATCGAGCCAGTGGGTCCCCCAGTCGATCATGTTGTCGCAGGCACCTTCGAGGCGGACCAAGTCGCCGATGATCCCCTCTTCCTTGAGCTGCTTGGCCTTGCGGAAGGCATCGAGAAAGCGGCGCTGGTGGCCGAAGCTGAGCTGCGCGCCGGCCTTTTCACAGGCGGCGACCATCTTCAGCGCCTCGCCCCAGGTCGGGGCCATAGGTTTCTCGCAATGGATCGCCTTGACGCCCGCCCTGGCGCTGGCCAGCACCGCGGGCGCGTGCAGATGGGGCCACAGGCAGACGCTGACGATGTCGGGCTTCTCGGCCTTCAGCATCCTGGCGTAATCGGTGTAGATGGCCGCGCCGGGTGCGTGGGACGCAGCGCGGGCCTTGGCCTTGTCCTCGGAGATGTCGGCCACAGCAACGATCTCGCAGCTCTTGTGGGTGGCATAACCAGCAGCATGGAGATTCGACATGCCGCCACAGCCGATCAGGGCACAGCGGAAATGGGCCATTGTGGGCCTCCGTGGGGGAAAGGGTCAAGGGTAGGGACGCAATAAGCGGGTTTGGGACCCTTGGGTCAAGATGGGGGCTTGCCGGGGGCAGCCTACTTTGACTATCATGCTGAAATGGCGGGAACTGACTCCCGCATGAAAGGAGCGCGTTGCAGATGAGCGGCAAAATCATCATGTCACACGTCCTCGGTCTGGACCAACCTGAACGCCTGCAGCTCTGCCTGCAGATGGGCGTCACGCATGTGGTGTCAACCCCATCGCTGGCGGGCATTGGCCCCGATCAATACGTGGCGGCGATGAGGAAACACCAAGAGGCGTGGGCTGAGGCGGGATTCGAGGTGGCCATCTATGAGACCATGACCCCAGTTGCTGCTGACAACATCAGGCGGGGTTCGCCTGGCCGGGATCAAGAACTCCGGAATTGGATCGCCGCCATTGAAGCCATGGGTGAGGTCGGCATTCCGGTGTTGTGCTACAACCTGGGTCAAGGAGGGGCGCGAACCAACAACAGACTCCCCCTGCGCGGCGGCGCCTTTACCACTGAGCACAACTATGAGGCATCCAAAAAACTGCCTCCGGCAAAGGAGATCTATACCGAAGACCAGTTGTGGGAAGCGTTGACCTGGCTGATAGAGCGCATTATACCTGTTTGCGAGAAAGCCAAGGTCAAGATGGGGTACCATCCCAACGATCCGACCGTGTCTCCATACCTCGGTTCTGCACAGATCATGATCAACCCCGCAGCCTACCGCCGTCTGTTCGCGATTGCCGACAGTCCGTACAACGGGGTGTCATTCTGCCAGGGGAACTTCAGATCGATGCAGTACGCGCCGGGTGAGAGCATCTATTCCGTGGCCGCGGAATTCGCTGAGAAGGGCAAGATCCAATTCGTTCACTTCCGCGATGTCGAGGGCACCGCCGACACACGGTACCACGAAACCTTCCACGACAACGGCCCGACGGATATGGCCCGAATGCTCCAATGTTATGCTTCGGGCGGCTTCGTCGGCCCCCTGCGCACCGACCATGCCCCCTCTATGGCGGGCGAGGATGCGCTGAAAAACCCGGGCTATGGCATGTTGGGGCATATCTTCGCCATCGGGTACACGATAGGCCTGATGCAGGCACTGGACATAGCCTACGAATAGATCCGCATCGAGAGGCAGGGCAGGGGCCTCCTTCATTTTTTTGTTAACAAGGGTTGATTATCGATAAACCGCATCCAGGGATGCCGCTCCCAACAAGGAGACTGCAATGAAATGCCTCCACTGTCGAGGGACAATGAAAAAGGGACAACTCCCTTCCATGTGGACCGGAAGGGTTGCCATCTGACACTCGACGCCGTACCGGCCTGGGTATGCGAACAGTGTGGCGAACCCTACTTTGAGGAAAAAGAGGTCGATACCATCCAGCAACTGGTGACCTCCCTCGAAGAACAGGTTCATGCGCTTGCGCTGACACCCTCGTAGGCGGGAGGCGGCAGGGTTGCGCAGACATTGCCGCATGAGCCAGCGCAGCGCCGCAACCTGTCCCAGCAATCCCCTCCTTGATGGTCTGATCTCGTACTGGCCCTTCGACAGCAATGCCAATGATGCTGAAGGAAACAGCCCCAGCCATACCGAGACCTCTGCTGGAGGGCAAATCGGGGCGCGTATCTCACCAACCGAATATTTCTCTGGCTATATCGACGAAGTGGGTGTTTGGAATCGTGCGCTTTCCAGTTCAGAGGTGTCGCAGTTGTACAACAGTGGCAGCGGTCAGAATCCTCTTGCCAGGCCGATTATGGACCAGGCATTGGCCCAGGAGCAAGAGATAGCGCGAGTGCCCATTGCCACCCGGCTGGCTGGCAACTATCCCAATCCTTTCAACCCCGAGACAATCATCCACTACGAGATGGCCAGTGCAGAGCAGGTACACCTGGAGATCTACGACCTGCTCGGGCAGAGCGACAAGGTGTACTTAGGGGTGCGCGCCGTTGCCAAAGACGAGCGGTTTTCCGGCGAACGGCTGAGTTTGGCCGAGACTGAACTGAGCATGGAGGAGCGCCGGCAGTTGCGCTGGGATACCCACGAAGTGTTCCGCAATTGGCCAGGGGGGAGCGTGCTCTTCCTCGAAGCCAATGAGACGGGATTTCAGGGGAATGCCGCTGAGGTGCCAGTGCGTTGGTCCTTCCGGCGTCCCGGACCACCGCCCTTTGACAAGCCGGAGATTCTGGCTTCAGGGATGATAAATCTGTCGATGCGCAAGATGGGAGAAGAGTGGAAGGTCAGCCACGTCGAGCGGCTGATCGGGGCGCTACATGCCGAGGTGGTGAAGGAGCAGAAATAGAGCGAGATTCCGATACAGATGGGCCGGCCTGGGAATCCTGGGCCGGCCTTTTTTGTCACCACCTCACCGTCCCCACGTACTCCACCTGCTGCGCCCCCCTGACGATGTGCCCGATGGCATAGGCCCGGCAGCCCTGAGCTTCCAGATGCCGGCAGGTCTGCTCTGCGGCCTCCGGGGCCACCACCAGGGTCATGCCCACGCCGACGTTGAAGGTGCGCAGCATATCCTCGTCGGGCACCTGGCCCACCTCGCGGATCAAGCTGAAGAGGGGCAGCACTTCGATGGTGTCCAGTTCGATCAGGGCATTCAGGCCAGGGGGCAGGACGCGGTTGAGGTTGCCCCCGATGCCGCCCCCGGTGATATGGGCCATGCCGTGCAGGGTGGGCTGGGGGAAGAGGGCGCGCAGGGCTTGGAAGTAACACCGATGGGGTTTGAGGATGGCATCGAGGAAAGATTCCCCTTCCACCTGCCGGCTGAGGATCTCCGCTTTGCGCTCCATCAGCGCCCGCACCAGGGAATAGCCGTTGGTGTGCAGGCCATTGGAAGCCAGGGCCAGCACCTGGTCTCCCTCGGCGATGCGCGACCCGTCGACGATGAGATCCTTCTCTACCAAGCCCACCACACTGGCGGTGAGGATATAGGTGCCGGCTGGCACCACGCCGGGCTGCTCCGAGGTCTCGCCCCCGGTGAGGGTGCAGTCCTGGGCGCGGCAGGCCTGGGCCATTCCCGCCACCAGGCGGCTGACCACGGGCTTTTCTAGTTTACCGCAGACGATCACGTCCTGCACCGAGAGTGGGGCCGCCCCCATGACGATGATGTCGTTGATCAGGTGGTTGACCAGATCCTGGCAGATGGACTCAACGCGCCCGTGCTCTAGGGCCAGCTTCTGCTTGGAGCCGGGTTCTTCGCTCTTGAGCACCAACACCGGGTGTTGGTAGCCTGGGAAGCGGGCATCGAAAAGGGTGGCAAAGGCGCCCAGGCGATTGAGCACCCGGGGGTCGGCCGTTTCTAGACTCTTGGCCATCTCCTTCTTGGTGGCGTCGGCGGTGGCAATGTCCACGCCGGCCTGCTGGTAGGTGAGTCCTTCGCTCATTTCAGTCCTGTATGGGTCTGGGGGGATTGGCCCAGTGGCCTTCGGGGTCAGCCCCACGGACGATCACCCCCTTGCCGTTCCAGCCCATGTGGGCGCGCACGGCGGCGGCGCAATAGCGCAGGGTGAGGCCGCAGCGCCGCCGCGTGGAGGTGTTGGCCTCCGAGCCGTGCAAGAGCAGATCGGAATGCATGGAGATCTGGCCGGCTTTGAGTTCCACGTCCACCGGCGCGCCGAAGGCTTCGGCGTTTTCCACCGTCTGGTTGAGCACGTTGTGCTCGTCGTCTTCGCTCAGTTTCCAGGTGAGGTGGCCGGCGTGGTGGGAGCCGGGGATGAAGCGCATGCAGGCGTTCTCGATATCCGAGTCGTCGATGGCCAGCCACACCGTGACGGTCTTGGAGGGGGTCATGGGCCAGTACGAGGCGTCCTGGTGCCAGGAGACCCGTTTGCCGTCGCCGGGCATTTTGCAGAAAAAGTGGGCACCCCAGCCAACCACATTATCCCCCAGGATATCGCATACATGGGCGACGATGCGGGGATGGGTGATCAGGTCGTAGACGGCTCCGTATTTGAGATGGGCAGTGCTGATCGAATAGCTGTTGCCGCCCTGGGCCATGACCTGGGCCAGCAGGGCGTCGAAGTAGCGGCGATGCGCGGCGGCTTCCTCGCTGGAGAAGAGGGGCAGACCCTTGAGGTACCCGTCGCGGTTGTATTGCTCTAGCTGGGCGTGGCTGAGGGCTTTGGGATTGACGGTGGTGCTGGGGTGGAAGCGCAAGTCGCGCTGCAGGTCGTCCAACTCGCCTTCGGGGATGATGACGAAGCGGTTGGGCGTTGGGGGCTGTTGCTGGGACATGGCAGGCCTCTATGGACAGGGGAGAGTACTATAGAGATTGAGGCTGCAGAGTGTCAAGATCGCTCAGCGATATGGCACAGCGATGAGGGGTACCAGCATTTCCTCAGCGCTCAGGCCGGCGTGGCCGCCCCGGTTGGGGTGGGTGCCCTGGCCGTAATCGTACATGAGTTGGCAGCCATCTCCGGGCAGGAGGATGAAATCCCCGAGGCGGCTGCGGTACTGGCCGCAGTCGCCGCCGAACCAGCCCTGGGCCACGGCTTCGTTGGTGGGCATCACCAGTAGGTCCTGGTGTTGTAAGAGGGGGTGTGCCCGCAATGCTGCCGGGTTGGTGGCGGACAAGTAACAGGCGCGGCGGCCACCGGCTGGGGGATAGCGCAACAGGCGACCCAGGTCCTGGCCCATGACCAGGGCGCGGGCCGGGTCCAGCGCGATCTGGCCGTGGTCGGCAGTCAGGAGCAGGGTGTGGCCGGCCCGGGCACAACTGTCGATGATCTTGCCCAACATCAGATCCACGAACTCCATCTCTAGGGCACAGGGCTCGGATTGGGGCCCGTAGAGGTGGGAGAGGGTATCGACCAGGGGCCAGTACACATAGTGGAACGAGCGCCGGCCCCGGTGTTGCTCCAGCGAGGCCTGGAGCAGGTACGGGATTTCGGATTGGCCTTCGTAGCCCACGTACTGGGCACCCTGGTGCAAGAGGTCGGTGAAGCCGGTGCCTTCGTGGGCTTTGGCGCTGATGGCCACGGCGGGGATGCCCCGGATCTTCAACTGCTCGTAGAGGGTGGGGCCGCTGCGGATCAACTCCGCGTCAATGGGCTGGGGTCGCTCGGCCACGGTGCAAAAGCGCAGCATGTCGCCCAAGGCCCCGATCTCCACTAGCCATTGGCGCATGCCCAGCATGCCGTGCTGGGCCGGGGTGAGGGCGGTGCAGAGGGAGGGCAGAGCACTGGTGGTGGTAGTGGGAAAAACCGAGGTGAGGGTGGCCACCCCGCCGGGGGCCTGGACCACCAGGCGTTCCAGGTTGGGAGCGCGGCCACTGGCCAGCACCTTTTCGAGCTGGTTCCGCCCGAGGGCGTCGCAGACCAGCAGTACCACCCCTGGCGCTGCGGCCAGCAGGTCCGGGGACAGCAACTCGGAGCGGCAGGGCGGATTGGGCGCTTGGATGCCGAAGGCCTGGAGCAGGGAGGCGGCCAGGTTGACGATGCTGCCGCCGGCATAGTCGGGGGGCACCAGGTTCATCAAGGCGCCCGGTCCAGGGTCTGGGGTTCTTGGGGCAGCTCGATCCAGTAGCGCAGTTTGTCGATCTTTCCCTTGGGCGCGGGGCCCTCGGCCCGCAAGAGATGGGCGGGCATAACCATGGAACTCTCGAAGCGACCGCCGTTGTGTTCGATGATCTTCTTGGAGGGGTGGTTGTCAGAGTTGCAGGTGACCAGCACCCGCTTTAGGCCCAACTGCCGGGCCTCTTCGAGGGCCAGGGCCAGTATCCTGGTGCCGTAGCCCTGCCGGCGCCGCGAGGGGCGGATGCTGTAGCCGATGTGGCCGCCGTAGGTGATCAGGTAGCGGCTGCTCAGCTGGGGTCGGACGGAGGTCTGGCCCAGGTACTCGCCCTGGCCGATGAGCCAGAAGACCCGGTCCCGTTGCCAGCCCTGGGGCAGGGAGGTGTCGGCATCGAGGTTGAGCAGGTCGCGCATAAAGTCGCTGAAGTGGCGCTCCAGGGAGATCAGGTCGTAGCCGAGGAATTCCGCATAGGTGGAATCCGGCCGGCCCTCGGCGAAAAACTCGGCGGCCCCGGATAGAAAACTTTCGCGGTACATTTCGCAGGGGCGGACCAACAAACACATGGGCGCTAGCCGAACACCGAGAAGTAATGGGGAAAAAAGCGCTCGGGGCCCACCCGCAGCGCCACCTCGTGGCACAGGGCCACCTGAGGCCCGGGCACCCAGCGGGTGAGGCCGGAGACCCGCTCGCCGGACAGTTCGATATGCACCTGGCCCGGGGTAAAGCTGCAGATCTGCTCGTCAAAGAGGATGGTTGCCGCCAGCGGATCGTGGAAGGTGATGGTGTGGTTGTTGCCGAACCAGACCTCGGCGAAGTCGAGCACCGGTTGGAGAGGGGCGATCTGGAATTTTTCCCGGACCTGGGCGGTTTCCAGCTGTACCTGCATGGTCACGTCGAGCCCGATGGAGCGGTGGCGGGTCACCGGGGCGCGGTACACCATGGCGGTGGCGTGGGGATCGCAGCCGGCGTTCCACTCCACCAGCGGAGCGCGGCGCTGGGCAAAGACCCCGCACATCAACACCAGCCCCTTGAGCAGGCGGGGGATCTCCGCATCGGCGGCGAAGAGCAAAGCTACATTGGTGAGTGGGCCGATGGCCAGCAGGGTGATTTCGCCTGGGTTGGCGCGGATGGTCTGGCACAGGAATTCGATGGCCTGGCCCTTCGGGAACTGGCTTTGGTGCTTCCAGCGGATCAGGGCCTGGGCCTGGGGCACCTGGGGCTGGCGCTGGGGCCCCACAGGGGTGCCTCGGCGCCGGGGAAGATGGGGATGTCCATGCCGGCGTGTCGACACAGGGCGCTGGCCAGCCGGGCCCGTTCCTCCACCTGGCCGCTGACAGTAGTGATGGCCAATAACTGGCAGCGGGGCTGGGCCAGCAAGTAGGCCAGGCAAAGGGCGTCGTCGATGTCGGAGCCGATATCGGTATCGAGGAGGATTTTTTCGCTCATAGAGCGAGCAATTTACCGCCCGGGCGCGCCCTTGTCAAGCAGGAACTTGATTCATTAGTCTCCTGCTGAATACCAGTTCAACACTCGTAAGGCGCGCAGGGTGTTCCACCAGTTCGGCCGGCCCTCGGTGGCGACCCGCGCACGCTCGGCCGCGACCTCGTCCGCAGGTGCACCGATCAGGTCCCGCATCACCTGCCAGCGGATCGAAGGGTCAGAATCAAGTAGCCACCGTATGACCAATCTCTGTAGCTTCGGGGCTTGCCCTTAGGGTGGATTGGTCGCCATTTGCTGGTGCTCCTTACGTTGGTTAAAAGACGCTGTTGGTAGCCAACGCGTAAGTCGACCGCAGAATGCAACCAAGCTTCCGCGGTCTCATTCCGTTCCGACCACGGTTGCCAGTATACCTCCCTCCAGGACGCGGAAGGCCTCAGGGATTGGCTTTTCGGTGCCTGAACTGGTTTTTGTGGGTCTCCCGGTAGTGGTCGATCTTGCGGCTAATCACCCCCAGGTGCTGGCGCAACCCCCCGATTTTCTGCTCGATGGAGGCCTGGTGCGCTTCGAGGAGGTGTAGGCGCTCCAGGACCGTGGAGCTGTCCTGCTGCGCTATCTCCACATAACGCCTGATATCGGCGATGGGCATGCCGGCGGTGCGCAGATGGGTCACGAAGAGGATGCGGTACACATCGTCATCGGTGTAGTCGCGGTGCCCGTTGGGTGCTCGGGCAATGGGGGTGACCAGGCCGGTCTGCTCGTAGTAGCGCAGGGTGTGGATGCTCAGGCCGGTTTTTGCTGAGACCTGCTGGATTTTCATCGCAGCAACTACCTCCTCGGACTCACTGATGCATCGCTTCGAATAACCGGTCGACATTCGGCGTGGTGTACCCGACTGTACTCTCAAGGCATTGGGCTTGTCAATGCGGGGCGCGCCCGAGGAGTCCGTCGATCTGTCCAAGTTGCCCCTGGGTCAGGGGGCCAAACTCCATGGCGCTGATATTCTCCTCGACCTGAGCCATGGTCCGAAAGCCGGGTATGGGAATGGTGCGCGGGCTGCGGGCCCAGATCCAGGCCAGCGCGCCCTGGACGAGTGTCCGACCTCCGCTGGTCAGGGCCTCCCGAAGCGCACCAGATTTTTGGATAAAGTTCAAGATTCGATCCCGATGCGTGGCGCGGAAGTCGTGTTTGGCGAGCGCGGTGTCGAGGTTCTCAATGGTATACTTGCCGCTGAGGAAACCCCTGGCCAGCGGTCCCCGGGCGATACTGGCCTGATCGTATTCATCGCAGACCGCCAGTACCGCCGGCGCGTCGTCGATCACATTGAAATTGTGCTGGACCGCGGCGCAGTGTTCACCTTGGGCGAATAGGCGGGCCCGTTCGGGATCGTCGGTGCTCCAACCGTAGCAGCGGACTTTGCCTTCGGCCACCAGTTGCTCCAGTAGGTCGCGCACCGCGAGGGCCCGGGGGGAGGGGAAAGTCGAGCAGGTGGAACTGATAGAGGTCGATATAATCGGTATTCAACCGGCGCAGGCTGGCTTCACATTCGCGGCGCAGGTTCCTCACCACCTCGTCGAGGGTGGGATAGAATCCAAACCAGCGGCGCTCCTCATCGACCTGCTTGCCGAACTTGGTGGCGATGACCACCTCGTCCCGCCGGCCAGCGAAGGCGCGGCCCAGCAGCTCTTCGCTGTGCCCGGCCCCGTAGGCAGCAGCGGTGTCGAAGAAATTGAACCCCTGATCCACCGCCAGGTGCAGGGTCCGGATCGTCTCCTCATCGCCGACCTCGCCGAGGAAGAAGGTATGGTCCTCCCCGGTTTCGCCCCTGGTCATAGAACCGCCCATGGGCATACACCCCAGGCCTAGGGGGCTGACTTCAATACCGCTCTTTCCCAGCTTTTTCTCAACACGAGGCAGACTCCTGCTGCAAAAGGTCTGTACCTAAGCTGCCGCGATATC
This sequence comes from Candidatus Latescibacterota bacterium, assembly GCA_009691525.1. Taxonomy (GTDB): domain Bacteria; phylum Latescibacterota; class UBA2968; order UBA8231; family UBA8231; genus SICG01. The sequence continues at coordinate 9,938 of SICG01000035.1, forward strand.
GGTGCGAGCTTGCCCTTGCGGGGGTAATGAGAAGATTACATCAGCCTGGAACAGTTCGAGGCGTACCGCGCCGATGCGGAAACTGGCCGGGCTGGCTGCTCTCCGCCAGAGGGCCATCGCCCGCACCGAGTTGCTGATTGACTGCAAGGGCGAGTCCTACTGTTGAATCACAAAATCCCATACTTATCGAAAACTTCGCGCGGGGAGTGGCCGGCGGCCAGTTCGTCGCGCACGGTGTTTTCGCCCTCCAGCTTCTCCATCGACTTGCGGAAGACCTCGTCCTTGAGGGCTGCCGGGATCACCGCCACCCCGTCGACATCGACCAACACGAAGTCGCCCGGCTGCACCAGCACCCCGCCGCAGCGCACCGGCACGTTGACGGCTTTGGCCACACAGCGGCCCGCCGAATCGAGCGGAGAATAGCCCCGGCAACAGCAGCCAAAGCCCATCTGGTCCATCTGGCGGATGTCGCGCACCATCCCGTCGGTGACCACGGACTTTACCCCGCGTGCGGCGGCGGCGGTGGAGAGCAATTCCCCCCAGATCCCCGAGCGCAACTCCCCGTTGGTGGCCAGCACCACCACCTCGCCGCCCTTCATCTGGTCGTAGGCGGCAAAGATCTGGCCGTAGGGATCGGCCAGGTGCTCACTGGTGGCGTAGGCGTCGAGGGTGAGGGCCGGCCCGGCAAACCAAGTGTCCCCACGGCTGGGACGCACTTCGGGGATCATGGCTTGGTCGCGGTGGCCCAGTTGGTCCATGATATCGCAGACCAGGGCGGTGTATACGGGTTTCCATTCTTCGTGCATGAGGGTCTCCTCAGACAGGGTGGTACACGCGCGGCAGCAGCAGTTTACCCCGGCGTGTCAGGGGCAGGCCGGCAAAGGCGCAGCGGTTGTTCCACTGGTCGATGGCCGCAGCGCTCTTGTATTCGTTGATGATGGCGTGGCGGCCCCGCGGGGTATAGTTGTGGCCGGCCCGGTGTACCGTCAGCACGTGGATGACGATGACGTCGCCGATCTCGGCTTTGGCCACCACACCTTCGCTGGCAGGGACCAGCTCATCGTCGATGGTGTATTTGTCCTTGGTGGGCCATTCCCCCCGCAAATGGGAACCGGGCAGCACCTCGGTGGCCCCGGCCTCGAAATCGGTGGGGTCCAGATAGGTGAGGGCCGCGGCTAGGTCGGGCCGGCTGTGACGCTCGTAGGGCCAGTCCTGGTGCCAGCCCTGGGTGTTGACGAAGCCGGGAGGTTTGTTGCGCACCTTGCCGTTGTGGAAGTCGAGGTCCGGACCCAGGAGGTCGGCCACCACCGAGACGATGCGCGGCTCGGTGAACTGATCGAACCAATAGTCGTTGGCCTGGGTCTGGTCCATCATGCCCGCCACGTTCTTGGGGTTGAAGGGGTCGGGCTGGTATCCGGCAGGGGCTTCCATGAAGGCGTAGCTCATGTTCTTGGGCCGGCCCTCGGTGTCGCACACCAGTTCGTGGAACTGCCGGCGCATCTGGTCCATCTCGGTGGCCGAGTAGAAGCCCTTGAGGTGGAGATACCCGTTGTCGTCGAAGAGCTGTTTCTGGTCGGGGGACAGGATCAGCAGTGGATTGGCCATCAGGTCTGACTCCTTGTTTTTCCGGGCAAGAGCAGGGAAAGGGCCGCCGTCAGCAGCGGCAGGAAGCAGAGGTACTCCAGGGTGCGGGCCACGCCGATCTGGTCGGCCAGGTGGCCGACGAAGGGCAGGGAAAGGCTGGCCAGGCCCCAACTGAAACCCAGGGGTAGACTGGAGGCCAGCCCCGAACTCTGGGGCGCCAACTCCTGGGCCATGGCCACCAGGATCGAGTTGGAGGACAGGAGCAGGCCCCCGCCCAGCACTAACATCAGATAACTGGACCAGCCCTCGGTGTAGAGGAAGGCGTAGAGGAAGGGCACGCAGAGCACCAGCGAAGTCCACACCAGGGCGCGGGGGTTGAAGCGATCGGCCAGGTATCCGGCCACCAGGCCGCCCACCACTCCGGCCATGTTGTAGATGCCCAGGGGGATGCTGCCGGCCACCAGGGACAACCCGCGTTCTTTGCCCAGCACGGTGAGGTAGAAACCGAAACCCAGGCCGGTGATGGAGCGCAGGATGACCACCACCGTGATCACCAGCAGTGGAAAACCCTGGCCGTTGAGGCTTTCGCGCAGGGAGAGGGCTCGCTGTTTGATATGGGGGTTGTCGAGAGGGGAGAGCTTGAGCAAGAGCAGCACCACGGCCACGCCGGGCAGGGACGCCAGGACCAGGCTCTCCAGGCCGAAGCGGTCGACGCAGTAGGGCACCCACAGCGGGGTGAGGCCCAACCCCAGGGTGCCGCCAAAGATGAAGAGGGCCAAGCCAAAGGAGCGCCGCTCGCCGCTCAACTCGCCGGCCAGGGAGAAGGACTGGGGATGGAAGGCGGCCACCCCCATGCCGCCCACGGCCAGAATGGCCACCAACGACAGATAAGTGGGGGCCAGGCCCAAGAGCGGGTTGAAGAGGGCGCACAAGAGCAGGCCAAAGACCACCAGGTGACGCCGCCGCATGCGGTCGGCCCACAGACCCATCAGCGGTTGGCTCAGGTTGCACAGGGAGACGATGGTGCCCAGCAGTCCGGCAAAGGCCAGGTTCAGGTGCAGGCGCTCGTTGATCAGGGGCAGGATGGGGGCGAGCAGGGTGGCGTAGGTGTCCACCAGGAAATGGGCCAAGGTCACCAGCAGCAGGGGGGTCTTCAGCATAGGCAGTAGGGGCAGCCCTCTGTGGCTGCCCCTTTGAGAGATCGTAAAGTCACTGTTCCTTCCGGTCCAGCCGCCGGCACAAGAGCCAGGCGCAGAAGGTACCCCCGGCGGCCAGCAGGGCGCCGCCCAGAAAGGGCAGCCCCGGGTCGATTTCGACCAGGGTCCCGCCCAGGAGGCTGCCGGCGACCATAGCCGTGCTCCACACCAGATGGAGCAGTCCCACCAGCCGGCTCTTCTCCTGGGGGCCGGCCACCTCGTTGATCAGCGAGGGCACCAGCGTCGAGATGGCCCAGGCCGTGGCCGTCAGCCCGGTGCCAAAAACAAAGAGCGCCGGCAGGGATTCCCAGTACAGGCCCACCCCGAGGCCGCAGAGGGCGTAGCCAGCCCCGCAGATCAGCAGGGGCCAGAGTCGGCCATAGCGGTCGCGCAGCACCCCGATGAGCAACTGGCCCGCTGCAGCCACTGCCAGGGACACCGAGGCGTAGTAGGCCGGCATGGATTCGCTGTGGCTCACCCGGTAGACCAGCAGGGGCAAGAGCAGGGTGGCCATGCCCCAGAAGGAATTGATGAAGAGGCGCAGCCCGATCAACAGGCGCACGGTGTTCTGGCGCAAGAGGGGCAGGTACACGGCGCGCAGGGCCAGTCCCTCCTGGGAGCGGGCTGCGGTGGTGGAGGGCAGCAGCCAGAGGGCCAGGAGACAGACCCCGGCCATGCCGGCGCTCATCAGGGTGCCCAGTTGCTGGTAAGACCAAGTTTCTTTGAGCACCCCGGTGATCAGGCTGCCCAGGGCATTGCCCAGATTGCCGCTGAGGAAATAGAAGGCCCCGCCCATGCCCAACTGGCCGGCCCGAACCGAGCTGATCAGGTAGCTCTGGCCGGCAGTGGTCCAGGGGCCGGTGGTGAAGCCGATGAGGAAGACCAGCAGGAAGAGAGCCCAGGGGCTGGAACTGTGGAAGACGAAGCCGTTGAGAATACCGCCGGCCAGGCCCACCATCAGGGTGCGCTTGAGGCCCAAAAGATCGCAGAGCCGGCCGCCCACCAGCGCCGAAAAACCGCCCAGCATCAGCATCAGCGCGCGAAGATTGGCGGTGAAGAGCGGCATCCTTCCCAGGTCGGCCTCGACATAGACCGGGAAAAGGGCCATGAAGGGGGCGGAGAGGAAGCCGCTCAGCAGGCAGACCAGGCAGAGGGCGATGAAAGCCCGATTCCATGCGGTCGACTCGCCCTCCCCTTGGGCGGCGGCTAAACTCACTTTCTGCTGGCCGCCACCTTGTTGCGCAGCACGCCGATGCGCGAGATCTCAATCTCCACCCGGTCTCCCGGCTTGAGAAATTCGCCGGTGGTGGCGCCCACCCCGGCGATGGTGCCGGTGCTGATCAGGTCCCCCGGCTCCAGGGTGATGATAGCCGAGATGTATTCGATGATATCAGCCACCGAATAGAGCATCTGGGCGGTGCTGTTGTGCTGCCGGCGCTGGCCGTTGACGTAGGTGCTGATCTCCAGCGCCTGGGGGTTGGGGATCTCGTCGGCGGTGAGGATCCAGGGGCCGTGTGGGGCAAAGGTGTCGAGCCACTTGCCGTTGAGCCAGTCGAACCACAAATCGCGGTCGCGGTTTTCGCTGCGGGGTTTGATGACCAGTTTGCGCTCGGACACGTCGTTCATCACCGTGTACCCGGCCACGTGTTTGAGGGCTTCGGCGGCCTTGATTCCCTTGGCGCGGCGGCCCATGACCACCGCCAGTTCCCCCTCCCAGTCGATGGCGCGGGCCACCGGCGGGATGAGGATGGCCTCGTCGGGGGCGATGACGGTGGTGCTGGGCGGTTTCATGAAGATGCGCGGGGTTTCCCGGTCCTGGGCCTGCATCTTGCCGCCGCCCTCTTCGATGTGCTCCTGATAGTTGCCGGCCAGGCAGAAGATCTTGCGCGGGCAGGGGACCGGGGCCCGCAGCCGGACCTGACTGATGGGGTGACTGAGCTTGCCATCGGCCTTGGACTGGTCGCCCAGGCGCTCCACCGCCAGGCCCACGGCCTTGCGGGTGGCGATCAGCCCCTTGGGGCCGGCTTCCAGCAGGGTGAGCATGTCGGTGAAGAAGGGGTGGGCCTTGCGTTTCTCTTTTCGGGCCAGGGCGTGATCGGCGGCGGCCAGATCCACGACAATACGATCTCCGGCAACCACGGCGCCGATGAAGGATTCCTTGTGCCGGGTATAGCTCACCAGTTTCATTGCAGGGCCTCCTCGGGACAACTCGCTGGCTCAAACAGCGAGACGGTCGTATATTCGCAAAAACCTCCGATCTCTAAGATAGGGCGCAGACCTCCATGCCAACAGACCCCGGCTATTTTGTGCATCCCACTGCCTGCGTCGACGCCCCCAGCCAGATCGGCGAGGGCACCAAGGTGTGGCATTTCTCCCACCTCATGCCCGGGGTGCGCATCGGCCGCAACTGCATTCTGGCCCAGAACGTGTACATCGACCGCGATGTGATCATCGGCGAGGGCTGCAAGATCCAGAACAACGTCTCGGTATACCGGGGGGTGACCCTGGAAGACCGGGTCTTCTGCGGGCCCTCGATGGTCTTCACCAACGTGATCAACCCGCGGGCCTTCATCGAGCGCAAGGCCGAATTCAGGCCCACTCTGGTGCGCGAGGGGGCCACCCTGGGCGCCAATTCCACCGTGGTCTGCGGGGTGACCATCGGCGCCTACGCCTTTGTGGGGGCCGGGGCCGTGGTCACCCACGACGTGCCAGCCTACGCCCTAATGTACGGGGTGCCGGCCCGCCAATCGGGCTGGGTGTGCCGCTGTGCCATCAAACTCGTCCAGACCGGCGAGGAGCTGGCCTGCCCGTCCTGCGCTTCGCGCTACCACCTTGTTTTGCCCGCCCAGCTTCAGGCCCTCCCCAGTTGAGGTGTTCCTCCAGAAAGCGGAAAGTTTTTTTTCCGTTGATGGTGTGGGGGCCGTCGAAGTACTCGATCTCCGCTTTCTCTCCCAATCCCGACAAGACGTAGCGCCGCTTGGTGCGGGCGAATTCGTACGCCACCCATTCGTCGGGGGCCACCCCGTCGTGGTGGCCGCGCTCTACCATGAAGGGGCGCGGGAAGATCAGCCAGCTCATCTCCGCATAGTTGAAGGTGTTGCCCAGGTCGAACTCGGGCATCTCATACTCGGCGTGGAACATGTAGGAGTAGAGATGGCGGGTCGAGACGTTCTTCCAGATCCACTCGTTGTAGTCGGCCGAACAGATGCTGAGGCAATACTGCCCGAGGATGGCCGGCACCCGCATGGCGGTCTTGCCCCCGTAGCTGAGACCGTAGAAGGCCAGCCGCTCGGGGTCGACAAAGGGCAGGCTGGAAAGCCATTCGAGGAGGCGCTGGTGCTGGCGCACGATGAAAGAGAAGAGGGAGAGCTTGAGCGGATTGGCCAGGCGCTGCAGCACCCGGTAGGTCTCGCCGCCGATGTAGGGGTTTTGGGGGGAGAAGGTGACAAAACCCTTTTCGGCCAGCCGGCAGGCATAGCGGTGGTAGTAGGCGCTTTCCACCTTGGGGTCGGCCAAGTCTTGAGGCCGGCCCTCCAGACCGTGCTGGCAGACCACCACCGGGCGCTGTTGGCCGGGGCGGATCTTTTTGGGGACCAGCAGGATACCGTAGGCAAAAACCTCGGGGTAGACGTCGAGCACTACTTCGTAGCCGCGGTACTTGGGCTCGTCGTAGACCAGGCGGGTGCGGGGATTGAGGGCCAGGCGCGAGGGCGGCAACTCGCCGATGACTTCCTTGGAGAGATAATTGCGATACCAGTTGCAGGACTGCTGCCAACTCTGCACGCTGGTGGTATCGGCTTTGGCCCAGAAGTCCCGGCGGCGGAACTCGGCCTGGGCCAGCAACTCCTGGGTGTGGTCCACCAGTTGGTGGAACTGCCGCTGCTGGCGGGCGGCCGGATCGGGTAGCGGTGCCAGGCGGCGCATCTTGCCGGCCTGGGGCTTGAGCCGGCCCTTGATGCCCAGGTCGCCCAGGAAGCGGGCCAAGAGGGCATCGCTGCCCGGCAGGGTGCTGGCCAAGAGCGAGAAGGTGTGTCTGCCGTCTGCCAGGCGACAGGCCCGCTCGAATTCGGCGGCTACGGCGGTGGCTGTGGGAGTCGCGATTCCGCCCGGGGCCGCGCCGCTGCGCTTTGGGGTCTCTGGGGGCGGGCCGGGCACTGGTGGGTGGGGGCAATGCTCCACGCACAAGGAGCGCGGCGCCACCAGACCGGCCAGCTCGGCGTCGCCGAATTCCTCGAGCAGGCCAAAGACGTTGCGGTAGATGGGCTCCTGCCACAGGGTCTGGCGTGGGCCGAAGTAGCCCGAGACGGCAGTGGCGCGGATACGGGTGTCCAGCGCCGCGGCGTACAGGGCCAGCAGCCCGCCCTCGCCGTAGCCGATCACGCCCAGGGGTTGGCCATCGGCGGTTAGGCAGTCGAGGGCAGCCGAGATCTTCTGCACCTCGAAACCGATGAGATGCCGGCCCAGCTCAAAGGCCGCCCGGTAGATGAATTCGCGGTGGGGTTGGTTGGTCATACGAATGGCGGGGTTGCCAGAGTGGGTGTCGCTGCGGTCGACGAGGCAGGGCACCAGCACCTGGCAGCCGCTTTCAGCCAGCCGGCGGGCAAACTGGGCGCGGGGGGAGAGCCCGGGGGCCAGGCCGGCCAGTTGTTCCGGGGTCCAGTCGCAGTCGGGCAGGGCGACGATGCTCGCCCTGGTCCGCCCGGTGGGCAGGAGCAGCAGGCCCTCGCCGTCGACGTTTTTGAAGACCGGCCAGCGCAGGGCCCAGACTTGGTAGCCTGGGCCGGCAGCGAGCGGGCCGGGGTGGGTCGGGTCAGAAAGCAGTTGCAGGGCGGCGGGTAGGCGTTGGTCAGCCGCACCGATCAGGCGGCGCAGCTCCCGGCGTTTGGCCGCCACGGCGCGTTCACCTCTTTTCCAGCGCTTGGCCCGCCGGGCCGGGGCCGCTTCGGTCTGGCGCAGCAGGTAGGCGCGGAGGCCCTCCACCATACGTGCGGCCAGGTCCCCTTCCCATTCGAGGGGGGCGGTGTGGGGGAGAACGCTGTGGGTCTTGTGGGCCATCAGTCACCTGCCTCGTGGAGGATGCGGTGAGGGGGAGAATATAGACTCCCTGCCGGCCGCCATCCAGGCGCCGGGGCAGCGGGCGGCGTGGCAGAAATTTCACTTTGACGGGATACATGGCCGGGGTACTTTACGTGGATAAGACCACGCCATCCACCCCCATTAAAGGGGAGGGCTGCTTTGAAGCGAAAACCAGCAGACCTCGCGCCATCCCAGGCCGCGCCGCTCCTGCCGCCGGACTACCCGGCCTTTCTGAGCGATATCAAGGCCCGCATCCATAGGGCGCAGATGCGGGCTGCCTTGGCGGCCAATCACGAGTTGATTCTGCTCTACTGGGACATCGGATGCTCCATTGCCGAGCGGCAAAAGCAGGCCGGTTGGGGTGCGGCGGTCATCCCCCGACTAGCGCGGGACATTCGCAATGAGTTGCCGGTGGTAGACGATCGCCTCCGCCATGCCGCAGACAACCCGACCATCGGTCTCATCCTTTGCCAGGAAAAAAACCGCCTGGTGGCCGAATACGCGCTCAAGGGGGTGCAAAAGGCTATTGGGGTTTCCGAATACCAGTTCACCCGTGTCCTGCCCACGGAATTCCAGTCCAGCCTGCCCACCGTCGAGCAGATAGAAACCGAGTTGGAGTGCCTGGTGAGGGGGAATACGGCGGCCAAAGGCGCAGAGAGAGAAAGAAAGAAGACGGGTGCAAAACGGCCGAGCCGCACTGGAGGGAAAGCCAAGCGCACACGGACAACGAAGTGAACCCTGCTGTCCCACCCTTTGAAGACAGCGAATTTATGAGAGAACCTATGCCCTACGAAGTCGCTATCCGCCAGGTCGCGCCCCGCACCCTGGCCGCGGCGCAGGCCCGGGTCAAACCCCAGACCCTGGTCCCCTCCATCCGGCCCCTCTTCGACCAGGTGTACAAATACCTGAACGAGGCCGGCGTGAAGGAGCGGGGGCTGAACGTGATCGTCTATTGGAACGAGGCCGGTCGCAACCTGCTGGAAAGCGAAGAGGGGTTGGTCGTGGAAGCGGGGGTGGAGGTGGAGGCGGCAATGCCCCAGGAAGGTAGGGTCCGCGCGGTGGCCACGCCGGCGGGCCGGGTTGCCAGCACCGTAAATGTGGGGCGCTATGATCAGATGGGCAAGGCCCACGAAGCTGTGCGTTCCTGGTGCGAAGCGCAGGGTTTGAGCCTGGCCGGCCCCAATTGGGAGGTGTACGGGCACTGGAACGACGACCCACAACAGTTGCGCACCGGGGTTTTTTATCTTTTGTCGAACTCGTGAGTGAGGAAAGCGATGGCCGCCAAACCGCAATTGCTCAGCGACGCACAGATGTATCAATTCATCCGAGAGGGGTACCTCAACGTGCAGGCGGATTTTCCCGTCCCGCTCAACGAGGACATCTACCAGCGCATCGAGGCGGTGTTCGAGAAGGAGAAGAATCCGGGGAACAACATCCTGCCGCGTATCCCCCAGATCCAGCAGGTGTACGACCACCCGGCAGTGCAGGGCGCCTTGACCAGTATCCTGGGCCCGGACTATCTGATGAACCCCCACCGCCACTGCCACCTCAACCCGCCCGGCAGCAAAGGCCAGAACTGGCACAAGGACAACTATGTCTTCGACGAGATCCTCCGCCAGCCCCGGCCCCGCTGGGTGTTTGCCTTCTATTACCCGCAGGAGGTCACCCCCGACATGGGAGCCACCGGCATCCTGCCGGGCCGGCACTATCACCACCACATCTCCAGCGACAATCCGGCGCTGACCACCGAGACCGAGTTGCCCCTGTGCGGCCCGGCCGGCACGGTGGCCATCGTGCATTACGACGCCTGGCACCGGGCCACGGCCAACCGCAGCGAGCGCAAGCGCTACATGCTCAAATTCGTCTTCGAGCGCCTGAGCGAGCCACAGGCCGCCCCCTGGAATCACGAAGGTGGGTTCTGGCCAGGGGGAGAGGGGCCTCTGGAGGGGATTCACGCCGAGGTGTGGAACTGGCTGCGGGGCGTTCCTTCCGGCCCTGGCAGCGGCCGGGGGCCTTCACCGGACCTGCTGGAGCAACTGCGCGGGGGAGAGCAACTGGAGCGCTTGCGCGCTGCTTATCAGGTGGCGGTTTGCGGGGAAGCGGCTCTCCCAGCACTGGTGCAGGCCCTGGAGGCCGAAGCTGCCGCTGCCGCCGAACACCTGTGGGACAAGATGCCGGGCAATCCGCGGGGCAGCAATCCGCCGGCCGGCGCCGCCGGCCTGGCCCTGGCCGTTTTGGGCCGGCCCGCGGTGGCGCCGCTGACCGGGCTGCTGGAACACGCGCATTGGGGGGTGCGCGCCATGGCGGCCGACACCCTGGGCAATATGGGCCCTGTGGCGCAGACAGCTGTGCCAGAATTGGCCCGTCTGCTGGCCGACGAACACCCGCGGGTGCGCCGCCACGCCGCCGAAGCCCTGGGGCGTGTAGGCGCGGCGGCAGCCCCGGCTCTGCCGGCCCTGATCGGCTGTATCCGCGATCCTGATTTGCGGGTGCGCCACAACGCCTGCCTGGCCCTGGCCAAGATCGGCCAGCCGGCCGAGGCGGCCATCCCCCTGCTGCTGGAAACGCTGGAGGACGAGGATCGGTACGTGCGCTACTTTGCCGGGGTGGCCCTGCGCCGCCTGGCCACCCCCGAATCCCAGCGCGTCCTGTTAGACGCCCTGTTCACGGCGCGCTGGTGTCCGGTTACCAATCCCGAGAATATGTACTGAGGGATCAAGCGAAGGTAGGATGAACTATGTGCGGCCGCTTTGCCCTCCACCACACCACCGCCGAAGTGGGCGATTATTTTAGTGTCGAGCAGGTCTCCTTCGAACTGCAACCCCGCTACAACATCGCCCCTTCCCAGCCGGTGGCGGTGGTGCGGCAGCGCGGGGTGCGCAGCCTCGACGCCTGCAAGTGGGGCTTGGTGCCCTCCTGGGCCAAGGACCCCAAGATCGGCAACCGCATGATCAATGCCCGCGCCGAGACCCTGGCTGAGAAGCCCTCGTACAAAAGTGCCCTCAAGCGCCGGCGTTGCCTGATCCCGGCCAGTGGTTTCTACGAATGGCGGCAGGAGGGCAAGGAGCGCATCCCCACCTACATCCACGCGCTCGATGAGTTGCCCTTGGCCCTGGCCGGACTGTGGGAGGAGTGGCAATCCCCCGACGGGACGCAACTCCTGTCCTGCACCATCCTCACCACCGAGGCCAACGCCTTCATGGCCACCATCCACACCCGCATGCCGGTCATCCTGCCGCCCGCTGCCCAGGAACAGTGGCTGGACCAGGAACAGCAGGAGTTGGAGACCTTGCTGGCTTTGCTACAGCCGCTGGCAACCGATGGCCTGGCCGCTCATGCCGTGGGCCGGCAAGTGAACGCGGCATCTTTCGACGAACCTTCCTGCATTCAGCCGGTGTAGTAGCTATGAGCGTCGGGGAGCGACCCATTCCGGTTTTTCCCCAGGCGCGTCCCGCAGCACCCCAACGTATGGGGTGCTGCGTTGCATGCACGGAGCCGCCCGACAGCCCGGCCCCCGCAACACCATCTATATGGTGTTGCGCACCCTCGCTCGCTGTCGCTCCCCTACCCCACCACCCCGCCACGCGGACTTCCCTTCCCACCCACTCCCCGGGAAAAACCTCCAGGGTCATCTCCCCGCCGCCGTATGCTAACGCGCCTCGCCCTGCCGCAGCCACTTCCAGATCTCGCGCAGCCGGGGCGGCTTGCCCGTCATCAAAATTCCGATGCGGAAGATTCTGGCCGCTGCCCGGGTGGCCAGGGCGATGGATGCCACCATCAGCAGGGCGGTGGCCAGGTACTCCCAGGGCGCCGGCGGGCCGGCGGCGCGGTTCATCATCACAAAGGGGGTGAAAGGCGGGATAAAGGAGAGGATGCGGGCCAGCAGACCGTTGGGGTCCTGGCCCACCGGCACCATGGCGAAGAGGGGGACCATCATCGGCACCAGGACGGGCATCATCAGATTCTGGGTCTCCTGCAGGCTGTTGCACAGCGAGCCGATGCTCACCAGCAGGGCCGCGTAGAAGAGGTAACCAAGGACGAAATAGACCACAAAGGAACACAGGTAGAAGGGATTGGCGATGATCTGGACAACCGCTATGGCCGAGCCGCCCAGCAGGCCGGGGACGATGGCCACGGCCAGGCTGATGAACACCGACCAGGACCCCACCACGGTCAGCCCGGAGGCCGCGGTGCCGGCGATCTTGCCGGCCATCAGTTCGGCGGCGTCCACCGAGGAGAGCAGCACCTCGACGATGCGGCTAGATTTTTCCTCGATGGTGCTGTTGAGCAGCATCTGGGCGCTGGTGAAGACGGCGATCCAGAGCAGGTACACAAAGGCCAGAGGTGCCCACTGCCGGGCCCGGTCGCCAAAGGCCACCTGCTGCTCGGCGCCGCCCTCGTCGAGACGGCGTCCCGCAAATTCGAGAGGGGCCTGGACCCAGTGGGCCGTCTGGGGGTCCAGGTGGACCTGGGCCAGGCGCTGCTGGCGGACGACGGCGGTGGCCAGGCGGCTGAACCAGTCGTGCAACTCGGTGTCGGTGAGGTTCTGGGAGACGTATTTGCAGTCCTGCGCGCCGGCCACCGGGTCGGGGCCGATCACGAAGTAGGCGAAGAGATCGCCCTGGGCCACCAGTTGGTTGAGCCGGGTCTGGGCATCCCCCTCGCCCTGAGGTATCTCCACCCGGCGGTACCGGCTCTGGGCGAAGTCGAGGCCCAGGTCCTTCAACTGGGAGGGCGAAACATCCCGCCGCCACTCTAGCAACTCGGCGCGCTGCTCCAGCAGGGCGCGGGTCGGGTCCGGCAGTCCCGCGCCGGCCCCGGCAGGCAAGTCCACCTGGGCCAGCCAATCGAGGACCTGCCCGCGCTGGGTCTCTTCGAGGGGCAGCAAGGCCAGGGCCAGCCGGCGCAGCATTTCGGGCAGCTCGGCAAAAGCAGGACTGCCCTGCCGGTAGGCCTGGGCGGCCCGCTCAAAGGCGGCGTTCAGGTCCTGGGCGGCTTGTTTTTCTTCTATCTGGCGCAAGAGAAAACCGGAGTGGTCGAGCACCGCAAAGGTGCGGGCCTCCTTGGCCCGGGCCAACAGCATCGGCACCCCCAGGGCCAGGGTGATGATCAGGGGAAAGGTGAGAATGCCGATCCAGAAGGCCTTGGTGCGCAGGTTTTCCAGGTATTCGCGCCGGGCGATCAGGTAGACCTCAGAGAGCCGCATCGACATGGCCTCCCACTGCCCGGACAAAGACCTCGTGTAGCGAAGTGGAACGCACTTCGAAACGCCGGACCCGAGCCTGGCCGACCAGGGCGGCCAAAATCTGTTGTGGGTCTGCCCCTTCGGCCAGGGAGAGGTCGACCTGGCGGCCGGCGGCGCTGATGCCGATCACGCCCGGCAGGCGCTCCCAGTCCACCATGGTTTCGGCTTCGACCAGCACACTGCGGCCGGTGCTGGCCCGCACCTCTTCCAGAGATCCCTCGACCAGCTTGCGGCCCTGATCGATGAGCACCACCCGGTCGCACAACTGCTCGGCCTGCTCCATGACATGGGTGGAGAAGATCACCGTCCGACCCTCCCGCCGCAGTTCCACGATGAGATCGCGCATGGCGTCCCGGCTGAGGGGGTCCAGGCCAGAGAAGGGTTCGTCGAGAATCACCAGTTCGGGACGGTGGATCAGGGAGATGAGGATCTGCAGCTTCTGCCCCATGCCTTTGGAGAGGGCCTCGCATTTCTTGTCGGCCCATTCCGCCAGGCCTAGGGTGGCGAGTAATTCGCCGGCTCGCTGCCTGGCCTGGCCGACCTCCATGCCCTTGAGCTGGGCGAAGTAGAGGATCAGGTCCTGCACCTTCATCTTTTTGTAGAGCCCCTTCTCCTCAGGCAGGTACCCCAGGCGGTGTTTGACCAGGGCCGGATCGGCCTGCCCCAGCACCTGGATCCGCCCGGCGTCGGGGCGGAAGATGCCGATGATCAGGCGGATGGTGGTGGTCTTGCCCGCCCCGTTGGACCCCAGGAAACCGCAGATGCAGCCGGTGGGGATGCGCAACCACAGATCTTCGAGGGCCACCTTCTCCCCGAAGCTCTTGCGCACTCCTTCTAACACTACTGCGTCTGGCAAGGATCATCCTTCCATTGACAGGGGAATCGCTATTGGTGATTTTGGTCGGCGAATGAGGCAATGGCCATGTCAGCCCCCAACTCTGATCCTTTTTTCGCCCTGACCCAGGGCCCCGACGAGCAGATCGACCTGGTGCGCTGCGCTCTGCTCATCGCCCGCGACGCCTATCCCCAGCTCGATGTGGAGAGCTACGCGGCGCGGGTGGGGTACATGGCGGCCGAACTCGGGCCGCGCTGTGCTGGCTGTTCCGCCCTGGAGCGCCTGGAGCACCTCAATCGCTATCTGTTCGAGGAGCAGGGATTCAGGGGTTCACCCCAGGAGCAGTACTACGATCCGCGCAACAGCTACCTCAACGAGGTGCTGGAGCGCCGCCTGGGCATCCCCATCACCCTGGCCCTGCTCTACCTGGCCGTGGGCCGGCAACTGGGGTTGGCTCTGGAGGGGGTCAATTTCCCCGGCCATTTTCTGGTGCGCTGCGCCCTGCCTGGAGAAGACCTGTTTGTCGATCCCTTCATGGGGGGCCGCGTCCTGGAAGCTCCGGATCTGGAAGAGTTGCTGCGCCGCATCAACCGCGGCCAGCCTATGCCCATGGAAGAGCGCTTCTTGCAGGCCGCCTCCCCCAGGCAGATCCTGGCCCGCATGTTGCGCAACCTCAAGCAAATCCGCATCCGCCAGCGCCAGTTCGCTCAGGCCATCCGCGCCGGCGAGCAGATCCTCTGGCTCCAGCCCTCCGAAGCGGAGGATTACCGCGATCTGGGCTACCTCTACTACCAGGTCAGGGACCACCGCCGTTCTCTGGAGGCATTGGAGGAATACCTCAACCGCACTGGCGAGCCCGACGATGTCGGCGAGGTGCGCAGCCTCATCCAGGATCTGGCCTCTCGGCTGGGTTCCCTCAACTAGGCGCCTGGTCCAGGGCCCGGCGCACGGCCTGCAGAATATCGGCGAACTGCAAGGGCTTGTGCAACACCTCCACCACCTGGGGGCTGCCCTCCCATGCCTCGCCGTACCCCGTGAAGAGCAGGATCCTGAGGTGCGGGGCCAGCTCGCTCAGGTTCTCGATTACCTGTTCGCCCGACATCCGCGGTATGGCCAGGTCGAGGAGCACCAGGTCGACCTGGCCCCCAATTGCCCAAAGAGTTCCAGTCCCTCGACGCCGTCAGCCGCCTCGTACACCCGGTACCCGGCGCGTTTGAGCAGCCGGGCCACGGTATCGCGCACCAGGCTCTCGTCTTCGATCAACACTATGGCCTGGCCGTCTGGTGGGGCCGGGGCCTGCTCCGGGTGGGGGTGGCCCAGGGGCAGGAAGATCGAGAAGCAGGCCCCGGCTCCTGGCGCGCTCTGGCATTCGATCCAGCCTTGATGTTCGCGCACAATCCCGTAGGCAGTCGCCAGGCCCATGCCCAAACCCTTGCCCACCTCCTTGGTGGTGAAGAAGGGTTTGAAGATGCGCTCCCGGGTCGCCTCGTCCATGCCGGCGCCGTTGTCGGCCACCTGCAGTTGGGCGTAGGGGCCGGGACCAGCATCGGGAGGCGGGGGCTGTTCCAGGCCGGCGGTCTCGACCTGCCTGAGGGCGAGGTGGATCAAGGGAGCGGCCGGCCGGTGTTCCTCCACGGCATCGCGGGCATTGAGACACAGGTTGAAACAGGCCTGCTCCAGGGAGCCGGCCTCCCCGGCGATCACCAGCGAGGGAGGGGCGTCCAGGCGCACCGCGAGGTGCGGGTCAAAGGACTGGCGGCGGCGGGCGACGACCAGGTCCATCACCTCGCGCAGGTCCACCGCCGAGTGATGGCTGCGGTACGGGGTGCGGGTGAAGGCGGTGAGTTGGCGGACGACTTCGGCGCCTCGCTGGGTGGCCAACTCGGCCTCCTGCAGGGGAAAACGCAGGGCTTCGGGGGTGTCGAGCAGGGCCAGCTCGATGTTGCCCAGGATCACCTGGAGGATGTTGTTGAAATTGTGGGCTACCCCGGCGCTGAGCTGGCTCACGGCTTCCAGTTTGCTCACCTGGTGCAGCTGGGTCTCTAACTGTGCCCGGTCCACCTCGGCGCGTTTGCGTTCGGTGATGTCCTGCAACACGGCCTGGAGGTTGTAGACTACCCCCTGCGGGTCAGCGAGGGGGTAGAAGACCCCTGAAGCCCAGCGGTAATCCCCTGCCTTTCCCTGATAGCGAAACTCGAAATCCCTGATGACCTGGCCGGTCAGGGCCCGCGCGTGAATTTGCTCCAGGGCGGCGAGATCCTCAGGATGGACCTGGTGCCATCCCAGGCGGGGGTCGGTGCGCAGCGCCTCGGCGCTCAGACCGATCCAATCGACGATATGGGGGCTGATATCGAGAAAATTCCCCGCCCCGTCCCACAGCACCACGACAAAATAGGGGATGGAGCTGAGGCTCTGGTACCCCGCCGTGGCCAGCTCCAACTGCTCTTCCTGGTGTTTCAGCTCGGTGGTATCCTCGCGCAGGATGAGGGCGCCGGTGATCTGTCCCCCCTGGTCTGTGATCGGCCGGGCGTGTACGTTGATGTAGATTCGTCTCCCGCCGCTGCTGGTGCGCGGCGAGGCCCAGCTGAACACACTCTCGCGGCCTTCTTTCAGGACCGCCTGGAGCAGGCCCTGCATCAGGTGGAATTCCTCGCCCTTGCCGGCAAAATCGAGGATGTGGAAACCTACCCGGTCCTCTGGCAGATGTTCCGGCCGCGCTGGCGGGCGTAGTCGAGGAAGGCCTGGTTGATGCCGGCGATGCGCCCTTCTCCGTCTACCAGGGTGGCGGGTAGGGGCAGGGCCCCGAAGAGGTCGGCGGCGGCGAAAACACTCGTATTCATCTTGATGCTGGAAAACACCCTCTGCCTCAGGGTCCGGGCTAATCCTGCCGGTGCGCCTGGCCCAGGCGTTCTAACATATTGCGGATATCGAAGAGCCCCCTGAAGGCCACATAGATCACCACCGTCGAGTACCAGACCACTGCGGCGGCGGTCAGCAGCCACCAGAACCAGTGTTCACCCATCATCTCTCCTTACAGTGTTGCTTTGGCTTGAGCAGGGAACCCACCACCATGGCCACCCCGCTCAATAGATATGCGGCGATTCCCGAAGTGTAGGCCCCGATGGCCTTGGCCGCCGCTCCATTGACTTTCTCCAGGACCAGAAAGCCCAGTGGAATGACGGCGCTGATGATGATGGAGGCGATGGCCCCCCAGTTGTTGGCCCGCTTCCAGTAGCAGCAGGCGATGAGCAGGGTGGAGATACTGGCCAGGTAGATGGTCCCAGTGAGGGTCAGGTAGGTCCACAGGTCACCCTCGAGTTTATACCACAGCCCAAAGAAGAGCAGGAAAACCCCGATGGCCGCCACGATGCAGCGATTCCACAAGAGGCCCTTTTTCTCTGACCAGCCCTTGCGAAAGGGCGCCATGATATCGTTGTAGATCACCCCGCCCCAGGTGAGCATGTAGGAGGAATCGGTGGACATGTCGGCGGCCAACATGGCGGCGATCAACACGCCCATCAGCCCCACGGGGACCAGGGTGCCTAGGAAAAGGGGCATGGCGTAGAGGGAGGCATTCTCCTGCATCTGGGGCGACAATGTCTGGATCATCTGCGGGGTGAGGGTGGCCAGCGCGGCAATGCCCCAGATTCCCGGGATCAGGAAGCGGCAGACAAAGAAGAAGGAGGTG
Organism: Candidatus Latescibacterota bacterium; assembly: GCA_009691525.1. Lineage (GTDB taxonomy): Bacteria > Latescibacterota > UBA2968 > UBA8231 > UBA8231 > SICG01. The sequence continues at coordinate 27,562 of SICG01000035.1, forward strand.
CGGGTGTAGACCTGGCGGCCGGTGCGGGTATCCTTGGCGGCCAATACGCGGGCGATGGAGGTCTGCCAGGTGAGCACCGCGGCGGTGGTGAGGAAGAGGTTGAAGATCACAAAGTCCCAGCCCATATCCGGATTGATGAAGGGGTTGAAGCCCCCTGGGCCGATCTTCTCAGTCACCGTGCCTACCAGCCGGTCCCAGCCCACCTCGATGAGCACCAGGATGGTCACGGCGATCAGGCCGATGCTCATCACCACAAACTGCAGAAAGTCGGTGATCAGCACCGAGAGCATGCCGCCCATGATGGTGTAGGTCGCCACCCCCACTAGCAGGATGGTCATGGTGATTTCCAGGTTGCCGGGGTTCAGGCCGCAGGTGACCACCAGGAATTCGCCGCCCACCCGCAGGAATACCCCCATGTTCAGCAGGCCGCCCAGCACGATCACCACCCCCGAGAGCCAGCGCACGAAAGTGCCGAAGCGCTGCTCCAAGAATTCGGGGATGGTCATCACCCCCGAGTCGCGCAGGGGTTTGATGCAGAAACCGGTGTACCCCACGATGAACATCGCCGCGGCGTTGAGCAGGCCAGGGGTGGCCCCGGCAAAGCCGTACTTGTAGCCGTTCTGGGCAGTGTACATGGCGGTCACCACCCCGAACTCGGTGGCGGCCAGTGAGGCGATGCCCAGGTACACGTTCATCTCGCGGCCGGCCACCAGGAAATCCTCGACCTTGCCCACGTACTTGCGCACCGCCACCCCGGCGATCATGGTGGCCAGCAGGTACAGACCGACGATGCTGCCGTCGATGGCCCAGTTGAAATGTGTCAAGCGCGCCTCCCTTTACTATAAGTCGGGATATGATAGGGCCAAAGGCGGGCCCGGGGCAAGGAGAAGTTCAGGGGTCGACGACCAGTCCGCCGCCGGTGACCCGCAGTCTCAGGATGCGGGTATCCGGCCGGCCCATCTTGACCATGTGGCCCATGTACACCGCCAGCGCCACGTCGAGTTCCACGTCAGGCGCCTGCCCCTTCCCACTCCAGCACCACCCCCATGGCCTGGGAACGGTCTTCCCGCAGCGCGGCATAGATACGCGGTGCCTCGGTGCAGGCCAGGCGGTGGCTGATCAGCGAGGCGACCTCCAGTTCTCCATCGGCCACCAGATCGAAGAAGAGTTCGGCGTGCCGCCGCTGAGTCCACGGCTGTTGCAGGGTCTCGTGGGCAGGATGGGAGGAGTTGTGGGCGCCGATGATGGTGTAGCTGGGGGAGTTGCACAGATCGTGAAAGTCGAATAGGGGTGTGGGCCCGCGCGGGCTGCTCAGCAGCACCATGCGGCCCTGTCGCCGCAGCAGGGCGAACTCTGCGGGGATGGCTTCGGGATTGCCGGTCAGTTCAAAGACCACCTCGGCCAGGCGGCCGCGGGTCAGGGCCTGTGCCCTGGCGATGAGGTCACCTTCGGCTGGATTGAGTGCTGCCATGCGGGAGAGATGGGGGAAGAGGGCTAGGCGGCTGGGAGCCAGGTCCACCCCGATCACCATGGCCGCTCCGGCCAGACGGCACAGCCGCGCCACCAGTTGCCCCAGCAGGCCTAGGCCGTACACCGCTGCCGTCTCTCCCCAAGTCACCTGGCCCCGGCGCACCCCGTTCATGGCGATCTCGGCCAGGGTGAAGAAGGCGGCCTGCTCGTCGGGGAGGTCGCGGTGGATCTGGCGCAGGGCGGCGGGGCGACCCAGCACATAGGCGGCGTGGGCGGCGTAGGAAGCCACCTTGCGGCCCAGCCAGGCGCGGTCCACTTCCGGGCCAACCTCCACCACCGTGCCGATGTGGTCGTACCCGGGCACAAAGGGGAAGCGGCCGTAGTCGGCCCAGCGGGACTGGGCGGGGAACTGGCTGTTGAGGATGGTCAACTCGGTGCCGGTGCTGATCAGGGTGCGCCGGGTCTGGATCAGCACTTCTCCGGCAGCCGGAATGGGCAGGGGACGGTCTTCCACCACCACCTGCCCGGGGCCGGTGAAGACCACGGTCGGATTGCGCATGCCTTCACTCCCAGGGTTGGAGGATGACCTTGCCGCATTCGCCCCGCAACTGGAGTTCCCAGGCCTCCGGCACGGCGCTCATGGGAAAATGATGGGTGATCAGGCGGTCGATTTGGGGGCCCGAGCGGCGGATCACCTGCATCAGCTTGGGCGCGTCGGGCAGGTTCCAGTGCCAGGAGCCGTGCAGGGTCAACCCCTTGCGGATCAGGTCGCGGCTGACGTCGATCTCGAGCGGACCTCCCTCGCCCACAAAGGCCACCTGGCCCCGGCGCCGCGCCGCGTCGATGAGCAGGCGCTGGGCCTGGGGGGCTCCGGAGCAATCGATGGCTTTGTCCACCCCGAGGCCGCCGGTGAGATCCATGATTGCCTGGAGCAGCTGGTCCTGGGAGGGATCGAAGGCCGCGCTGGCGCCCAGGTCGAGGGCCAGTTGCCGACGGAAAGGGTGCTGCTCCACGACCAATACCCGCGCTCCCCGGTACACCCCGTTGATCACCCCGCCCAGGCCCACCGGGCCCATGCCGGTGATCAGCACGGTGTCAAAGGCGCTCACCCCGAGCCGCTGCATGGCGCCGAAGGTGGGACCCAGGCCGCAGCAGGCCATGCTGCCGTGGGCATAGGAGATATCGGGGTCGAGGGGCAGCAGCAGCCAGTCGTGCTTGAGCAGGTACTGGGCGTAGGTGGCGGTGCCGGAGACCCCGCGCAGGTCGAGCAGGTTCTGGCAGTGGATGTAGTCGCCGGCCACACACAGGGCGCAGCGGCCGCAGGGGTACTGGGGCATCACCGCCACCCGGTCGCCCACCTTCACCCGGCCGGGGCGGGCCACTTCGACCACCTGGCCGGCGGCTTCGTGGCCCAGATTCTGGGTGAGATGGCCCTCGCGGTAGGCCTTGTACTCGGTGCACATGGGGGCGGCGCGCACCTCAACCACCACCAGTTCATCTCTGGGATGCGGGTCGGGTTGATCGATGAGGGTGGCCTGGTGCGGGCCGGTGATGGCGGCGACTTTCATGAATGCGTGCTCCTTCGTCGGGGCGCGATACGCTCCGGATTTTCACAAGGCACGGGTGGGCGGGCCGGGAATACCCTTCCGGTGTTTCCCCAGGCGCGGACTTGCCGCCCCGCTCGCTCATCGCTCCGCTCCCCCATCATCCCATCCCTCGTCCTTCCCTTCCCGTCCCTGCCCCGGGAACATCTTCAGGGTATCCCCGACCCTCCAAGGCCATTCCCCCCACAGGGCGGCGATACAATTAGGCCAGCTGCGCCCAGCGTTTCAAGTCTACCTGGCCGATGACCGGCCGGTGCTGGAAAAAAGCCTCCAGGGCGCTGAGGGTGAACTCGCCGATGCGATGATATCCGTACTGGCCGGCCCCCGAGGTATGCGGGGTGATCACCACGTTTTCCAGGGCGCGCAGCGGGTGGTCGGCGGGCAATGGCTCGGGGTCGGTGACGTCCAGCTGCACCAGGAAACGCCCGCTGCCGGCCTCGGCCAGCAGGGCCTCGTGGTCGAGGACCGAGCCGCGCGAGGTGTTGATGAAGACCGCCCCGTCGCGCAGCAGCCGCAATTGTTGGGCGCCGATGAGGTGATAGGTCTCGGGGAGCTTGGGGGCGTGCACGGTGACCATGTCGGCGCGGCGGAAGACCTCGTCCAACTCCACCCGCTGCACCCCCAGTCGGCCCGCATCCCAGTCGCTGAGCAGAGGATCGTAGACCAGAATCTTCACGTCGAAGGGCTGCAAGAGGTGAATCACCTCGCGGCCCACGGTGCTGGCGCTGACCATGCCGATAGTGGCCCCGCGCAGATACTGGCCGCTCCTGGGTATGGCCGGGTCGTGCCAGATGCCTTTTTCGCGGATATTGCGGGCGTGCTCGAACCACTGCCGGCACAGGGCGATCAACGCGCCGACGGTGTGTTCGGCCACATTGAGGGCGATGGCGCTGTTGGCGCTGGTCACGCAGAGCTGGCGCGGGATCAGCTGGTCGTTGATCTGCTCCTGGGTGAAGAGGTGTTTCACCGAGCCGGCCGAGTGGGCGATGATGCGCAGACGCTTCGCCCGCCGCAGCGCTTCCACGCTCAGGGGCGGGGTGCCCCAGCCGGTCACCAAGCCGTCGAATTCGCCGAGGCGCTCCTCGACCTGCTGGGCGGTGTAGCCTTCAGGGCCGGGGTTGGCAGTCACGGCGAAATTGGCCAGCAGGCGTTGGTAGGTGGCCGGGGCAAAGGTTCGCTGCGTTTGTGCGGGGGTGGGCAGGTACCAGAGGGCAGACAGGCTCATCGCGACCTTACTCCCTTATTTCGGCTCTACTAGCTTTTCTATGGGTCAAAAAGGGCTGTTTTCCCTCGGAGAAGAGGGGTTGAAAACTTGACACGATTACCTTGAGGTCTGTAGGGTCTTGGTATGAAGACCAAGACCTGCTTTCGTGCGCTGTATAGATTCCCCGGTTTC
>SICG01000036.1 GCA_009691525.1 Candidatus Latescibacterota bacterium
GCGAGATCTTCTTCGATCTGGGCTCCTTCTTCTGGATCGACAGCCAGCGCCTGGCCTATGGCCCGTTTCACGCCACCTTCGGGGATTACAATCTCGAATTCTCCGACGGGGCCCGGGCCGCCGATGGCACCCTCAAGTGGAGGGTGGCCGTCGAACGCCGGCAGACCATCCGCGGCGGGGTGCGCTTCGAAGGCAACCACTTCGATCCGGTCAAAGCCCGCTTCTTCCGCCTCAAATGGACGCTCTACGCCACCGGCACCGGCGTCGGTGGTGGCGGGAGGTCCATCGACCTGAGCGAGATCCAGCTCTACGGCGAGGGGGTGCAGCCCGAGGTGGTCGTGGAGTCCGACCTGATCCGCCTGGGAGGCAGCCGCAACCTGCTCACCATTGATTGGGACGCCATCACCCCGCTGGGCACCCAGCTGCTGATCCAGACCCGCACCGGCGACCAGCTGGCCGAGGTACAACATTATTTTAAAAAGGACGGCACCGAGGTCATCGAAAGTGAGTACAAGAAACTGCTCTCCGTCTTCAAGGGCGAGGTGGTGGCCGAGGAGGTGCCCGGCAACGACTGGAGCGACTGGAGCGAGCCGTACGCCGACCCGGCCGGCAGCTCCATCACCTCGCCTTCGCCGCGCGAATTCCTCAAGGTGCGGGCTACCCTCAGTTCCGCCGACCTGGAGACCAGTGCGGAGTTGCGCTCCCTGCGCCTGCATTTTGCCGATCCCGTGGCCCAGAGCCTGGTGGGCGAGGTCTCCCCGGTCCTGGTGGATACCCTGGGGAGCCAGCGGGTCTTTTCATTGCACGTGCGCCCGAGCTTCGACCGCACCGATCCGGGTTTCGACCAGCTGCTGCTGGTGGCCCCGCCCGATATGAACCTCGAATACGCCGGCCTGTACCTTGGCAGCCAAGATCAGATGGCTGGGGTCGAGGGTGTGGAGCAGTTGCCCACCGCCGCCGACAGCCTGTTGTTGAGCTTCCCGCTCATCGGCCCGGCCAACGGGGGCAAACTGGTTCGCCTCGACTTCCGCACTGCCCTCTATTCGGCTGGGGCGGTGCTGCAGGCAGCCCTGCAGCACCAAGCTGGAGGTTCGGGGACCTGGCAGCGCGTGGACCCGGGGGATGCCAGTCCCGCCATTGCCGGCAACACCATCACCCTGGTGGGCGCTTTTCGGAGTGCGGCCCTGATCGACCAGGTCGAGGTGGTGCCGGCCCTTTTCACCCCCAATGGCGACGGGATCAACGAGCAGGCGGTGTTCCATTTCAAGGTGGTGCGGGTGGGTGACAACAGTCCGGTCCAGGTGCGCATCTACGACCTGGGCGGCCACCTCGTGCGCGCTTTGGTCGAGCAGCGCTCAGTGAGCACTGGGGTCTACGCCATCGGCTGGGACGGCCGCGACGCTGGGGGCCGCCTAGTGCCGCCGGGGGTGTATTACGCTCGGCTGAGCATCGACACCGAGGTGAAGGGCGCTCGCGTCGGGCGCGAAAATGTGCTCAAGGTCGTTTCGCTGGCCTACTGAGCAAGCCCCTTGCCAGGAGCTGCGGGGTGCGAGGAGGAGCTTTCCGTTTGCGCGCGCTGGTGGTGGGCGCGCTGGGATGCGTGGTGATCGGCGCGGTTTTTCCCTACGCCCTGCTGGCCATGAACACCGCCGGCATGTCCTCGGACTACATCACCGCCGGGGCGGTGTTCCTCTTCTTCATCCTCACCGGGCTGCTCAACCCCCTGCTCAAGCGTCTGAAGCGCTCCTGGGGGCTGAGCCAGGCCGAGTTGGTGATGGTCTACGCGATGCTGCTCATCGCCTCGGCTATCCCCAGCTGGGGGTTTACCGCTAATCTCATTCCCATGCTGCCGGCGGTCTACTATTACGCCACCCCCGAGAACAACTGGGCCGAACTGCTCCAGCCCTTCGTGCGTTCCTGGCTGGTGCCCCACGATCCCGAAGCTATCAAGTACTTTTTCGAGGGCCTGCCCAAGGACACCCCCATCCCCTGGGGCGCCTGGGCTGTCCCCATCGTTGCCTGGTGCTCCTTCATCCTCGCCATCCACCTGATGATGATCGCCCTGATGGTGCTCATCCGCAGGCAATGGGTGGACTACGAGCGGCTCACCTTCCCCTTGGTTCAGCTGCCCATGGACCTGGCCCAGGAGGGGGCGCCCGGCACCCGAGTGGGACCGTTGCTGAAGAACCCGCTGATGTGGGCCGGCTTTGGGGTGGCGTTTCTCGCCCTCAGCACCCGGGGTTTGAACCACTATTTCCCCTTCATCCCACCCCTGCAATTCAGCCCGTACCTGCCCCTCTTTCACAATGCCATGGTCCTGCACCTGTTCATCAGCTTCACGGTGATGGGCCTGGCCTATTTCCTCAGTTTGGACGTGGGCATGAGTATCTGGCTCTTCCACCTGTTGACCCAGGGGCAGATGGCGGTGGAGAATATCCTGGGCTACACTTTGCCGGGCCGGCAGGAGCTGTTCATGGAAGGCTCGATGAGCGTTTCCTATCAAGGGATGGGGGCGATGCTGGCGCTGGTGGGGTTCGGTCTGTGGACCGGCCGCGGCCATCTGCGCCAGGTGGCACGCCGGATCCTGGGGCGGCCCGGGGCCCAGGGAGACGAGGATGAGATCCTCTCCTACCGGGCGGCGCTACTCATCCTCTGCGGGGGCTCGCTCTACGCCGGCGGCTGGCTGTGGCTGGCCGGCCTGCCGCTGGGGGCGGTGCTGCTCTTTATGCTGGTGGCCTTTGCCCTCTTCTACGGCCTGGCGCGCATTGTCGCCGAAGGGGGCCTGGGTTTTGCCCGGGCGCAGATGACGGCCCAGCCCTTTGTGGTCAGCGCCCTGGGCACTGACTACGTGACCCCGCCGGGCCTGGCCACCCTGGGCTTCACCTTTGGCTGGGCCGGAGACATGCGCACCATGGTGATGGCCTCGGCCATCAATGGCATGAAGCTGGCCGATGCGGGCGGGGTGCGGGGCCGGCCGCTGTTCTGGGCCATGCTGCTGGCCATCGGGGTGACCCTGGGCAGTTCGGTATGGGTGCTGATCTGGATGGGCTATACCTACGGGGGCATCAACCTGCATTGGTGGTTCTACAATATGCTGGGGCAGCTGATCCACAGCGATTCGGCCTACAAGGTAGCCAATCCGCTCAACCCGGTTGCCGACTTGGCGGTGGTGGGCCCGCGTTTCCTCTTCACGGGAGTAGGCGCAGGAGTCATGGGCTTGCTGATGTACGCCAGGCAGCGGTTCTTGTGGTGGCCGGTACACTACCTGGGTTTTCCCATCGGCGCCACCTATATGATCAGCTCCACCTGGTTTAGCATTTTGATCGGCTGGTCGCTCAAGGCCCTGGTGCTCAAGTACGGGGGCGTGGGGTTGTATCGGCGACTGCGGCCCTTTTTTCTGGGGCTGATTTTGGGGCAGATCACCTGTTCGGGTTTCTGGACCCTGGTGGATTTTATCACCGGGGAGAGCGGCAACATCATCTACGTGGGCATGCAGATATGAAGATCCCCCGCTTTTCCCAACGGCGAAGTCGTCAAGCAAGCCGGGGCAAGTCCAGCGTATTGTTTATCCAGTTTTAAGCTCAACCAAGCCCTCCACCATGCGGCTGATGCGTTGACTCTGATGGTGTACCAAGTTCTGGTGAGGCTCGAAGATATATGGAGACCACTGGGCCAGGGAGGTGAGGTGGGCAGCGCTGGCTGGCCTGGAGGCAAACTTGAGGGCGATAAAGCGCCGGCGCCCGGTTTTGCCATAGACAGCGTGGAAGAGGCTTTGGTTGAAGAACACCACATCGCCGGGTCGGGTCTCGACCGCGCAGCAGGGAACCTGGTCGCCGGTTAAGCCGAAGAAGGTCGGATCGCTGTCACTATGATGGCGCTGGAAGGGTTGCAGATCCTGGTGCAGGGGCAGGCGATGGGAACCCGGGATGACCCGGAAGGCGCCGGTGTCCTTTTGCTGTGGATCGAGGTAGATCATGACCTTTACCCGCAGATAGTCCAGTTCCGGTTCGCCCGGTCGATCGGCGTGCCAGTGGTGAGCCGTGCGGCCGGGTGCAAACCCTCGGTTGCCTTCGGAGCCGGACCAGACGAAATCCGCGCCCATGAGTTGGACCAGGGGTTGGTAGATGCGGTCATCTTCGAGCAGCTGCGTCAGCTGGGCTCGCAGTTCGACAAAAGGGACGGTGCTTATGGCCTCTTCGCCCTTTGGGAGAAGGCCCAAGATCTCTTCCCAGAGGGACTCAGCGGCGCTGGTGATCGCTGCTATTTCGTCAGGTCGGAAGAGTTGAGGTTGAAGGGAGAAGCCAAAGGTATGGAAATGGGCAAGTTGGTCCTCGCTCCACATAGAGTGCCTCCTGGCGGTGATGCGCTTGGGAATACCAAGTGAAGGGCGGTGTGCAGCAATTAAAATCGACGCCGAACAGGCGCGAGGGGTTGCGTATTGTCCACGCGCCGGATGCAGTGGTCTGGGAACGACGAAAAACATAGGGCGCCCAGCTCCCATCGACAAGTTCTCAGGCATCGGCGCGGCGGTCATGGGCTTGCCTCATGTGCGCGCGGCAGCGCTATTTGTGGTGGCCGGCGCCCTACCGGGATTTTCCAGTGGATTTCATCACCGGGGAGAGCGGCAACATCATCTACGTGGGCATGCAAATATAGAACCTCACCCAAAAAAGGACCGCCCAAGTGCGCGCAGCGATAAAGCGGATCATCTTCTTTTTGCTCGCTCTTCCCCCTGGTCTATACGCTCAGGAGGACTACCCGCCAGGCACCTTTCAGCTGACGCCGCGCCTCGACCTGGGACTGTCGCCGGTGCCGGTGGAGGTACCGGAAAAGTTCAGGGATCTGGTTCCCGACGGGTTGGAGGTGAATCTGCCGCCGGGATTCTCGGTCAAGGTGTTTGCGGCCACGGGTCTGCGCGGGCCGCGGCTGATGTCCTGGAGTCCCTCAGGGGTGTTGCATGTGGCCAATATGAAAGCCGGCAGGGCCTCGGAGTTCGGGCCGGATCCGGACCGGACGGGCGGGCAGATCCTGGCCCTGCCAGACACCGACCGCGACGGGGTGGCAGACACTGCTTTGGTGGTGGCGGATAAGCTCTGGTGGGCCAACAGTCTGGCCTTCTATCAAGGCGATATGTACGTGGCGGACACCGACCAGGTCATCCGCTTCACGGACGGGGACGGAGACGGGGTTTACGAGCAGCGCGAGCAGGTGGTGGCCCTGCCCAGGGCGGCAGAGGGAGAGCGGGAGCACCACGTCACCCGTACCTTGGTCTTCGATGAGCGGGAAGACAAGTTCTATGTCTCCGTGGGATCTACCTGTGATCTGTGTAGAGAGGAGGATCCAGAGCGGGCCGCCATCCTCCAATTCAACGCGGATGGCAGCGGCAGGAGGGTTTTTGCGCGCGGCCTGCGCAACGCCGTAGGCCTAGCGCTGCACCCGGTCACCAACCAGTTATGGGCGGTCAACAACGGCTTCGACCGCCAGGGCCCTTCCCTGCCGCCGGAGTGGATCGATATCATCCGCGATGGAGGGTTCTACGGCTGGCCCCTGGCCTATGGCTATCAGGTCTATGTGGATTTTTCCATCCCGGAGTACAAGGAAGCCATCCTGCCCCTCACTCGCCAGGACAGCCTGGAGGTGCAGCGCATGCAGCGTCCAGCGGCCCTGGTGGGGGCGCATCTGGCCCCCATGGCCGTCCACTTTTACACCCAGGATCGCTTTCCTCCCCAGTACCACCACGCGGCCTTTGTCGCCTTTCGCGGCGGGCACAGTTCGGCGGAACCCGGTTACAAGGTGGTAGTGCTTTTTGCGCAACCCGATGGCAGCCAAGCGCGGGTGGCGGACTTCATGACCGGCTTTGAGCAGGCAGACGGCGAGGTATGGGGCAAACCAGTGGGCATCACCTCCGACCCGCAGGGGAATCTCTACGTCAGCAGCGACTGGATCACCCATGTCATTCTGAAGGTGACGCCCGGAGTGTTGCAGGGGAAGTGGGAGCAGGAACTGCCGGATTCGGCCTTTGTCGGCGAGCAGTTGAGGGTGCTGGCCACGGTGCGGTTGGTCCAGACGGATCCAGAGGGCGAGGCGCCGGTGGTCACTGCGGATCTGAGCGCGCTGGGCGGCCCTGCGGTCTTGCCATTGCCGGCGGCGGAGGGCGGCGAGTACCGGCTGGAGTTCTCGCTGCCTCTGGAGGTAGCGCCCGGCCTGAAACGGGTGACCATCCATATCACCCAGCAGACCGCTGCGGACCGCCTGACCACCAGGCTGGTTCACCAGATCGCGGTTCTGCCGGGAGAGGACCTGGTAGTGGCCGGCGACGGCTTGGGCGTGGGCTGGCAGGCGGCGGGGGCGGGCGGCGCCGAGTTGAGCTTTGCCGCCCCCCAGATCTTCTCGGGGAGCAGCGCGGTTGCGGTGCAGGCCAAAGCCGTGAATGCCTTGCGCGGGTGGAACGTGGATTTTCAACCGCCCCTTCCCCTGGAGGCGACTGGCTACAAGGCGGTGCGCTTTGCCTTCAATCCGGGCGAGGCGACCGCTCCTTCCAGGGGGCCGATATTCTCGGTGGCCTTGCGGCCAGGCACGACGATCAACCTGCTCAAGGAGGGCTTGGTGGATATGGGCCGGCCAACCTGGCAGGTGGTGGAGGTTCCGGTGGAGCGGTTCCAACTCAAAGGGCCTTTCGAGGCCATTCGTTTTGCCGGCAACCTGGAAGGGGCCTTCTACCTGGACGAGGTGCGCCTGGTGGCCGCATCGCCGCGGCTGAGCACTGCCGTGCTGGAAGAACGCCTGGAGGTGCGACCCCGGGGTTTGGCTTTGCGACAGAATTTCCCCAACCCCTTCAACGGCGAGACCGTCCTCCGCTTTGAGTTGCCCCAGCCCCAAGAGGCGGAATTGGCGGTCTACAACCTGAGGGGGCAGAGGGTGGCCACTCTGGCAGCGGGGGCGCGGGAGGCCGGAGTTTTCCAGCTGCGCTGGGATGGGAGGGACGAAAAGGGGAACCAATTGGCCAGCGGCGTCTATCTCTATCGGCTGCAGGTCGGCCAGTGGGCGGAGATGCGCAAGCTGGTGCTGCTGCGTTAGCGGCTGCCAACGCGGATAAATGAGGTAGGAATTTATGAAGATCACCGACCTGAAGATCCACCAGCCGGCCGGGCTCCTGCGTCTTATCACCGACCAGGGGTTGGAAGGCTGGTGCCTGGGGGTGGACCCCAATTCGGCGCAGCTGATCCAGTCGGCCTACCGCCAGGCCCTGATCGGGCAGGAGGTCCACGACCGCGAGCGCCTGTGGCAGGAACTGGTACGCCTCGACCGTTTCGCCTATATGCCGCACGCGACGCGGGGCTACGTGGACGTGGCCCTGTGGGACCTAGCCGGCAAGGCGGTGGGGTTGCCGGTCTTCCGCCTGATCGGCGGCTTCCGCCAGCGGGTCCCGGTGTACAAGAGCGGCGGCAACCTGCCGGCCATCGCCGATTTCGCCCGCGACGCGGTCCAGGCCAGGGAAGAAGGTTTCTTCGGCTACAAGGATCACTGTTACCACGGGGCCGAGGCCATGGTCAAGGTGGCCCGCGCCACCCGCCAGGCAGTGGGGCCCGATTTCCACCTGATGCACGACTGCGTGCAGAACTACAATTACATCGACGCCCTGCGCGTGGGCCGCGCCCTGGAGGCGCAGGACTATACCTGGTTCGAGGAGCCGCTGCGCGATTACGACCTGATGGGCCTGAAGAAACTCAGCGCCGAACTCGAGGTGCCGGTGGCCGCCGCCGAGTACCTGCCCGGCACGGTCTTCTCCACCTCCCAACTGGTGGCCCAGCAGGCAGTGGATATCGTGCGGGCCAGCATTCCCTGGCGCGGGGGCATCACCGACCTGCTCAAGATCGCCCGCCTGGCCGAGGCTTTTGGGCTGAACTGCGAGGTGACCTCGGTGGGAGTGATGAACGGCTTCGTGCACGCCCACGTGCTGGGGGCCATCCGCAATTGCCGCTTTTTCGAGGGCTGGAAGTTGGGGTCCCTGGGGGGTGAGCCGCTGATCCGCAACCCCCTGCACATCGCCGACGGGCACCTCGAGGTGCCGACCGGGCCGGGCCTGGGGGTGGAGCTGGACTGGGCGGCCGTGGAAAAATACACCGAGCGGGTGATCTGAAGGAGAGGCGACCCGATGCTGATCAAGGAAGCTGAGATCTATATCCTGCCCGGACCGCCCGGCCGTCGGCAGGCCACCAACCGCGGCTTGGGCACCATCGAGCCGGTACCGCCGGGGCTCTCAGGGCTTTTCACCCACGCCCTGGGTTTCCGCGCTCAGCGGCCAGAGGAAATCGTCGAGTACCAGGGCGACGAGCAGCCCACCTACACGGCCACCCTGCGCCTGGTCACTGACGGGCCGATAGACGCGTACACCCCCTTTGGCAGCGGCTTCAGCCGGGAGGAGCTAGAATGGGAGGCCAGGCAATTCAAGGCGCGCATTGCCCCCATGCTGGTGGGGGTGGATGCCTTCGACCGCGAGTTTATCTGGCAGCGGCTGTGGTACGCCCAGCGCTTCTTCTACACCGGCAGGCAGCCGCTGGATATGGTGGACAACATGCTCTGGGAACTGGCCAGCCGCCACGCCCGGTTGCCGGTGTATAAACTCCTGGGGGGCTGCCGGGAGCAGGTGCCGGCCTACCGCAACATCGGCGGTAATACCATCGATGAATTGGTGGCCGATGGATTGCGGGCCAAGGCACAGGGCTTCAAGGGCTGCAAGGATCATTCCTATCGCGGGGTGAAGGGCAACAGCGACTTGGCCCGGGCGCTGCGCGCGGCGGTGGGGGAGGACTTTTTGCTCTTGCACGATCCGGTCGAGTCCTACACCGTCGACGAGGCGATCAAGATCGGCCGGGTGCTCGAGCAATGCAATTATGTTTGGATGGAGGAACCCCTGCAGGACTACGACCTTTTGGGCCTCAAGAAGCTGAGCGACAGCCTCGACCTGCCCATCCTTGCCCTGGAGTGGATCGGGGCCATCGGCGGCCAGCCTTTCAATGCCGCCCCGTTCCTGGCCCTGCAGGCCATCGACATCCTGCGCCAGCGCGGCATTGGCATTACCGGCCAGGTGAAACTGGCACACCTGGCCGAGAGCTTTGGGGTGCAGGTGCACGGCGGCAATCCGCAGGTGATCCTGGCCATCACCAACGATCCCCTGTACGAGGCCGTGCATCACCTGCAACCTTTGCCGCCCGAGGCAAAACTCGATTGCCTGGGAAGGGTGGTGGTCGACGAGGGGTACCTGTCCATCGCCTGGAGTCCCGAGCCGCCCCCCGAGCCGGACTGGGACCAGATCACTGCGCAGTCCCTGGCCATCATCTGAAAGGCAAGACGATGAAAATCACCCGCAGCGAAGTATTTGTGCTCGGCGACCCCGAGCCCCAGGGGAAAGTGGATTCCTCCCGCGTCCACGGCCTGGCCTTTGTGCGCCTGCACACCGACGAGGGCCTCACTGGCATCTCCGAGATCTTCACCGTGCCCCCCGGGGTGGCCAGGGCCGTGCTCGACGGCCCCGAATCCCTCTACGGCCGGCAACTGATCGGCGAGGAACTCACCCATCCGGAGCGGCTGTGGACCAAACTCTACAACAGCATGTTGCACGGCAACCGCCGGGGCTGGGCCATCATCTGCCTGGGGGCGGCGGACGTGGCCCTTTGGGACCTGTACGGCAAGATGCTCAAGCAGCCGGTGTACAAGTTGCTAGGCGGGGCAGAACGCTCCTCCCATCAGGTCTGGCGCTCCGGCGACGGACACGAGGTGGTGCCCTACTGCACCATCATCTCCGACCAGTGGGATCGGTCAAGTGTGCTCAAGGAGCAGGTGGAGCGGGTGGTCAAGTTGCGCGGCTTGGGGTACCGGGCCTTCAAGGTGGAGCCCATGTACCAGGATCCGGGTACCATCGTCGAGCTGGCGCGGCTGACCCGCCAGGCCGTGGGCCCCGGCGTGATCCTATGTGTCGATGTCGGGTACCTATGGAACGACGTGGGCACGGCCCTGTCCACCATCGAGCGCCTGGTGGAGCACGACATCTTCTTCTTCGAGACCCCCTTCCCGGTGGACTCCATGGAGGCGTACGCCAAGCTGGCGGCCCGCTCGCCCATCCCTTTGGCTGCCGGCGAACACACTGTTTCCCGTTGGGAGTTCCTCGATCTGATGGACCGGGGCGGGGTGCAGGTGGCCCAGCCGTACATGACCACCTGCGGCGGGCTGACCGAGGCCAAACGCATCGTCGAACTGGCTCAGCCGCGCGGGGTCCTGGTCTGTCCGGGCAACTGGTCCACCCATTTGCTGGGGGCGGCTTCGGTACACCTGGCCGCGTACTCGCCCATCACCCCCATCTTCGAGATGGCCCCCGCGGAGGTGTACTGGTCGCCCCTGCGCCAGGCCCTGCAGGAACTCTTCTTTCCCATCGTCGACGGGGCCGTGGCCCTGCCCGAGCGGCCCGGCATCGGCATCGAATTGCCCGCCGAACTGGTGGAGCACTTCATCTTGTCTCCCGAAAAAGGGTGGCGCTACCATGAAGACCAGGACTGAACCTTTCTCGCCGAAGGGCTGACCGATGAAGATCGGGGAAGTCGAAAGGATCCCCAGTGCCATGCCACTGGCGGGGCGCGGCGGTTACCACGTGGCTCTAGAGAGGTTCGCCGTCGGCCTAGCCGGCATCTGGCTGGCAATGGCAGGGCTGGCCGAGGGGCTCACCGTGTACCGCCTCGGCGGCCAGGGCCTGCCCCCGCCCGAACTACCCGGCGCCTTCGACTTTGTGCAATTGCCCTGGATCCCGGTGGAGGAAGGCCGGCACGGCCGCGCCGAACTACTGGAGGCGGATCAGGAGTTCATCCGCCCCCGGCAATTGGACCCCGCGGTCAACCTTACCCCGCTCCTCGAGCAGTTCGGGGGTCAGGTCTGGGACCTGAGCTGGCTGGGCTGGGCGCCGATCAAAGAAGACCACGCGACCATCCTTGACGGCGACCCCAACACCGCCTTCCTGAGCGACGGGCACATCGGCCCGCCCAGAAAGGCCTGGATGTTCGACTTCGGCGGGCCCTTCTTCATCCGCCGCCTCCGCTTTTATCCCCGCCTCCGCTTTGCCGATACCCGCTTCGTGGAGCGCTTCGCCGTGGGCGTCAGCGACGGCGACCCGCTCAAGGAGGGCACGCGGCAGCACAACATGGGGTTCCGGGACGGACTCTACTTCGACTTTGATATCGTCTCCCAAGAAACCGAGAACACCCGCTCCATTATCGACCTGGAACTGCCGCGCCAGCCCATCCGCCGGCTGCTCTTCGAGGCACCCGAGAATGTGCGCGGCATCTGGGAGATCGCCGAGTTCGAGATCTTCGGCAATGGCTTTGCCCCCCGCGCCACCTACACCTCCAATATCATCGACTTGGGTCGCCCGGCCAGTCTGGGGGCCCTCTCCTGGGCGGGGCAGCAGCCGCCCGGAACCAGTGTGGCGCTGAGCATGCGCAGCGGCAACGACGCAGATCCCGACAATTACTGGCGCCGCACCTTCCGCGGCGACGAGCGCAGCCGCCTGGGCACCGACGGCCGACCCCTGACCCTGGAGCGTTATGCCCAACTGGAGCCCGGGGAGCAGGCCGGCATCACCAATGACACGGAATACTGGGACTTCTGGACGCCGCCCTATGAATTCGGCCGGAACCAAGGGGTGATGGCCGGATCCGGGCCGCGGCAGTACCTGCAGTTCCGGGCGGGATTCTCCTCTGGTGAACAGGCCGGGGGGCAGGTGGACTGGCTGCAGTTCGCCGTGTCCATGCCGCCGGTGGCCAGCCAGGTGCTGGCCGAGATCTGGCCGGCGGTGGTGCCTGCCGCGCAGCTGGTGCGCTTCACCTGCGTGCTCAGGCCCGAAATGAACGCCGACGACCTGGGGTTTGACCATATCGAGATCGACACCCCGGTCCGGCCCCTCAGCGTGGAGGCGGTGCGCCTGAACCGGCAAGAGGTGGAGTTTGCCGTGACCCGGCTGGACGAACGGGGTTTTGCCCTGCGTATGCCGCGCATCGACGCGAAGCGGACCGGGGAGTTCATCGAGGTGGTGTTTCAGGCCGAGGTGTTTGAGTTCGGCGCGGTGTTCCCAGTGCGGGTCTTCGACGGCAGCCGGCCCCTCGAGGTGCATCAGCGCGTCACCCCGGGGGACGCTGACCCGCTGGTGGACAGCGACCGACTGCAGGTGGAACTGGAAGAACTGGGGGGTCGGATCGTGCAGGAGGTGCGGGTGCTGCCGGCGGTGTTCACTCCCAATGGCGACGGGATCAACGACCAGGCGAGCATCGAGTACGACCTGGTGAACTTGGGCGGCCAGGCGCCGGTGAGTGTTGAGCTGTACGACTTGACAGGTGCGCGGGTGCGGCGGCTGGTCGAGGGGACCGCCCGCAGCGGGCCGCTGTTGGTGGCCTGGGATGGCCGCGACGACCAGGGCCGGAGGGTGACGCCCGGCATCTACCTGGCGCGCCTGCGGGTGGAGCCGGACCGTGGCACCGAGGTAGTGACACGTCTGGTCGCGGTGGTGTACTGATATGGCCACTGGGCCTGTGCGCTAGAACATGAAGGCCAGGACTGACCCATTCGCACAGGAGGACTGACCATGAAGATCGGTGCCTGCGGGCAAGATCTCCCAAGAGTCAGCGGACCAGCAGCACCTTGTGGGTGATGGCCCGGTCCCCGGCGCTCAGGCGGGCGAAGTACACCCCGCTGGCCACTGCCTGTCCGCGGTTGTCGGCCCTCCCAGACCACCGCGTGCCTGCCAGCCGGCAGGCGCCCCTGGCTCAGCAGGACCACCTGCCGGCCCAGCGCGTCGCACAACTGCAATTCTGCCGGCCCCTGACGGGCAGCACAAAGGAGATCTGAGTGCCGGCGTTGAAGGGGTTGGGATAGCTGGCCAACTCCAACTGGACCGGCAGCGTCACTTGGCCGTACTCCTCCTCCACCGCTGTGAGGATCTGGGGGGTGACCAGTTCGATACCCCCGGCCAACCCCAAGTTGCCGCTGTAGCGCTTGTCGGCGGCATTGTCCCAATGTTCGTGCACCCCCAGACTGGACAGGGGGATGCCGTCCCCCTCGGGGTCATAGGCCACTCGCGAAGGCGGGGCGTCGGCCCGGGCAGCCTCGTGCAGGTAATTGTCGACGTTGCCGTAGACCATCTTTGCGGTCGGCTCGGAGCGCAGGAAATCGAGGCCCACCGATTCGATGGCCACCCCATCCTGGGAGAAGAAGAGGCTGGACGGCCAGTCATTGTCGAAGGGCGCGGACTGCCAGCGGTCGCTGGTCTTGAGCGCCGAGTTCTGGTTGGCGCTCGCATAGAGGCCATCGAGCATGAAGAGCACCGTCTTCTCTCCCAGGTCGCGGTGGCCCATCAGGTCCACCAGGGCATTGTAGGTCCCCATGTCGCGCTGGTGGAACCCCCATTCCGCGTCGCCGAGGCTGTGATCATGCACTGCCACGTAAGGGTGCAACCCCGCCCCCTTGGGCGCCCACGGGTAGGGCTGGCCATCGCGGTCGACGCTGAGCGAGCAGAAGTGGTTCTTGGCGCACATGGTGACCCCGGCTAGGCCGTGTCCCCGCATGCAGGTCATGTTGATCAGGTAGTCAGCTTCAATGACACAGGTGGGCAGGTAGGTGGGATTGCCCCCGACCACCTCCAGGGTCAGGGGCTGGGACCAGCGGATCTGGTTGGCGGTGTCGCGGGTGTACTTGGCTCGCCCGGCCTTGCCCCCGTCCCAGCCGATGAAACGGACCCCCGGGAATTCCGCGTGGACCGGGTCCACCAGCGCGTCGGGGAAGGAGCGGGTCGCGTCGTAAAAGGTGATCAGATCGTCTGGGACACCGGCCACCTCGATTAACTGGCGCACCATAGCCAGCACCACCTGCCGCGTGTTGAAGGAGCTGTTGCCCACCTTTTGGCTCGAACTGACCTGGTTGAGGTTGACCTTGATGGTCAGGCGTTCGCCGGCCTGGTAGCCTACCTGCCCTTTGCCGTGCCGGGCATTGAAGTGCACAAAAAGCGCCTTCCCATGCCGCCCCGTCGTCGGCCGCCCCCCCGGTCAGGGCGCGCAGCCCCTGCGAGACCATGCCGGTGATCACCGCCTGATCGGTATTGCCCTCCTCCCACCAATACCCCGTCCCCTCCCAGGCCGTAGCCTGGGGATCGTGGACCCAGACCACCCGCCCCGGGTGGATACCCCGCGGCTGACCCATTGGCTGGTTGGGCCCTTCACCGGGGACAAAGGCCGCCATGGAAGCGGCCTGGGCCGGCGCTGAGGCGGAACCTATCAGGCTGTACCCGCCCAGGGCGATGGCCAGGGCAAAGCCAGCCCCCGCCGCTAGGTAACGGGTAGCCCGGAGGTGTTGCCGGGCTCGGCGCCAGCAGAAAAGCGAGGCGCCCAACCCTGCCACCCACAGCACAAACCCCGAGGCGAGGGGGAAGGCTGCCCGTTGGCAGGGGTAGGTTGCCCGGCTGGGTTTGGGGATCACCCGGAGGAGAAACCAGATCAGGGAGAGCAGGCCGCAGAGGGGAAACAACCAGGCCGTAAAGCGTTTGACCAATTGCGAAAACAGGGAGGGCATGGGAGTGCTCCTTTCTCGAAAAGGGCAACTCCCTTAACAAATGCAATTTCCGTGCCTCAGCTCGCCTTCGGGCATATATCTGTTTTTCCTACAGATCACAGCGCGGCTTGGCCACTGGGGTGGGACATGGTGCTGGATTGGGGGACGGTGTTGTCACACCAAACCGGGCCCAATTACTTGCCGAAAAGGCCCTGCTCCGCGGGCATGAGCTGGAAGTCGACCAGGTACTGGCCCATGCAGTACATCTCCATTTTCTTGGACAGGCTCCAGAAGGCGTCGAATTCGGTGTCGCTGCTGTCGGCATCGAGGAAGGCCCAGCCCAGGCCGATGACGGCGTTTTCCTTCAGGTCGTGTACCCTGCTGCTGTCCGGTCCGGCGGGGTTGAGGTCGTCGAAGGGGGTCAGGTAGCACTCGTAGAAGCAGGTGCCGCTGGACAGGTTTTCCCCCGCGTACTGCCAGCCCAGCCCCGAGTACGCGGCGCTCTCGCTCCAGATGGCCTTGCCCCATAGCCAGTGCCAGTAGTAGCCATTGAGGGGCGGCATGTAGAGGTGGTAGTTCTGGGTGAAGGCGCTGCGTTTGCGCATCTCCACCTCCATGTCATCCTTGGAGAAGTTGACCACCTGGTCGCCGGCGTGGTCGGCGTCGATGACGATCTCCCAGATGTCGTCCCCGTGTACGTACGCCCCGGCGGTGCGGCTGTACAGGGTGTTGAGGGAGTCCGGCTTTTCCTTGTAGAAGCGATGCACGTCGTCGTAGACCTCGGCCATGAAGTACAGCCGGTTGAGGCCCTCGTTCCAGCCCACCGCCACCTTCTTGATCTCCAGGTCCTCAGGGTCGTAGTCGTCCCCCAGGCCGCGGAAGACCTCTTCGTGGTCGGTCTGGCCGAGGAAGTACGCTGGCGGCACCACGGCCCAGTCCTCAGCCTTGCCGTCCATCTTGGGAACGCGGTCGTCGGGGAACTGGAAGACCTTGTAGGTAACACCTTCGGGGAAATGGGCCAGGGCTGGCACCGCGGCGGCCACGGCGAGGAGCAAGGCGAGCAGTTTGGTCATGGCTGGTCCATTCAGATGTAGTAGAAGGTGTAGACCAATTCGGCGCCGCCCAGGCCCACGCAACTGCCCAGGATCAGGCCGACGAAGAAGGGGCGCAACTGACGGTAGAGCACGATGCCTCCGTAGCGCAGGGCCAGGTTTTTGATCAGCCAGGCCAGGAACATGCCGAACCAGTCGCCGCTGACGGTATTGGTCAGGGCCACCGCCAGGCCCACCGGGTGCAGGGGCCAGCCGGCCAGGTGGTGATTGGCGAAGGACAGCAGGGCGGCCAGGCCGGCGCCGAGGATCAGGAAGAAGGTAGCCAGGTACTGGGGCGGATAAGGGTTGTTGATGGTGTTGACCACCCAGCCCCAGTGGTAGTTGGGGGACATCACGTAGTACCAGACAAAGCCGTGGATCAGGCC
Source organism: Candidatus Latescibacterota bacterium (assembly GCA_009691525.1). Classification (GTDB taxonomy): domain Bacteria; phylum Latescibacterota; class UBA2968; order UBA8231; family UBA8231; genus SICG01. Next base: position 16,061 of record SICG01000036.1, read on the forward strand.
CTTGCGGTAGCCGATCCAGATATAGCAGAGGATGGTGGTGGCCAGACTGACGATCACCGACGCCGTGAGAAAGAGCAGCAGCTTGCGGCTGCTGATCTTGAGGCGGGTATCCTCGCAGACCCGGAAGGCATGGGCCAGGGTGCCCATCAGGAAGAGCTGGATATCGGCCGACCAGACAAAGCTCAGGCCCATGGCGGCCAGGCCCTGGCTGCCAAAGGCGGTGGAGCCCAGGTTGTTGGTGAGGAGCGGCGGGATCGAGTAGGCGGCCCGCAGGCGGCCGATGCCGGTCTGGGCCAGGAGTCGGGCCGTGCCCAAAAAAACTAGCAGACCCACCAGCAGGAAGAGCAGGGCCCACCCCAGATTGAGGCCAGTGGCCCAGAGAAAGCCGGCCATGTAGAGCAACCCGATCAGGCCCAGCAGGGCCGAGAGGCGAGGGGAGAGCAGGTTGCCGTGGTCGTGTTGTTCCTGCCCGGCGATGAGCTGCCACTGGCGCCGGAGAAAATCCCGCGATATCCACAGGGAGGAGACTACCAGGAAGAGCAGGGAGCCGATCTGCTGGTTGGCCAAGAGCACCGAGCCGGCGCCGTGGGGCTGGGTGGGCAGGGGCAGGCTGATGCCGGCGTACCCCAGCAGTCCTTCCTCCAGCGACACCAGCAGGTGGAAGAACCAGACGCTGAAGAGCACATTGAGATTGACCAGAAAGCTGAGCCCTACGGTCAAGAGGTCGGTGTAGATAGTGTAGTTGAGGTTGAGTTGGCGGATGTAGATGGAGGTGGCGGGGATGCCCACGTAGTCGATGAATTGGAAGTCGAAGATCCGATCGAGCATATTGATCGTCGGCATACTCCAGGCGATGAAGAAGCCGGCCCACAGCAGCTTGCTGCGCAGGAAACTCTGGGAGGGCTGGTCAAAGCTTTCCACCATCAGGGTGGGGACCACCGCCAGGGGATAGACCAGACGCTCCTCGCGCGACCATTGGTGGTGCACCAGGCTGATGCAGCCCAGGCTGACCAGGTAGAAGGCGAACATGAACAGGCCCCACAGGATCAGGGGGGTGGTCCACAGGCCCCAGGGAATGGGCTGGTCGGCCCCGATGCCCTCGAAGAGGCCGCGGACGGCCTGCAGGTCGCGGGGAGCGGCCCAGTCGGGGATGTGGTCCCACAGCAGGTTGCTCCAGTCGTTTTCCGGGGTGGCATAATAGAAGACCCCGGCGATCAGGGGAATGAAGTACCCGCCGAAACCCATGGTGGGGATGACAGTGGCCACCATCAGGGTGGCGTAGATCAGGGCGAAGGAAGAGGGGGAGAGGGTCCACCACGGGCGCAGCAACAGGCCGATGAGGGTCACCCAGAAGAGCAGAAAGACCACGCCCACAGTGTTGAAGTGGTCGGCGAAGCCCGAGTAGTGGTCGAGCAGCACATAGCCGCGCACGCCCAAAAAATTGAGGAAGGCGCACAGCGTCAGCGAGAGCAGGAGGAGTAGCAGGTTTCGGATCACGGCGGAAGATGTGGAGGAAAGAGTAAGAAGCCTCTTGGCGCGGCCGAGTAAGTTAGCGTTATTTTGACCGATGTTCAAGGTTCAAGGAAAAAAACAGGAGGAGATCATGTTAAACAGCGCGCAGATCGAAGAGTTCCACCGTCAGGGCTTTCTCAACGGCGGGCCCGTGCTCACCGAGGATGAGGTCGCTGAGCTGCGGGACAGCCTCGCCGCGATCTTGGCAAAAGGTCCAGGTGGCTTCGGCCCGGACGAAACCCCGCCGGTGCTCTTTCGCGATAGCGGGGGGGGGGCGGTCGAGGGCAAACCCGGCCCCACGCCGGTGTGGCAGATCGTCAATATCTGGGAAGCCTCGCCGGCCTTTGAGCGCCTCATCTACCACCCAGCCATCACCAAGGGCATCAGCCAGCTCACCGGCCACCAGGAGCTGCAGGTGTGGCACGACCAGATCCAGTACAAGCCGGCCAATCACGGGGGGCCTACTCGCTGGCACCAGGACGCACCGCTGTGGCCCATCATCCGCCCCATGACCCCGGTCTCGGCCTGGATTCCCCTCGACGACGCCGACGAGCAGAACGGCTGCATGTGGATGGTGTCCGGCAGCCACACCTGGGGCAACCAGATGGATTTTTTGCGCACCCAAAACCAGCTGACTCAGTTGGAGGAGTTCGGGCACCTCGAAGGCTTCACTCCTCCCGGTGGCGTCCAGACCAAAACCGTGGAGGCCAGCCCCTGGCCGGTGATGAAAGGCGAGGTCTCTTTCCACCATTCCCTCGCCTGGCACGGCTCGCCGGCCAACCACTCGCCCCGACCGCGCCGGGCCATCGCCATCCACTACATGACTGGCGAGGCCTGCTTCGACGCCAAGGGGGAGCACCCGATGAAGCAGTTCGTGAGCATCGCGGACGGGGTGCCCATGGCCGAAGCGGGGCCGCACTTCCCCAAGGTTTATCAGGCTGGCCAGCCAGTGGGGGTGCCGGCGCGGCTGCGGAACTGAATTCTCGAAATTCCAGGTGAGATCTAATTCCCAGATGGAGGAAATTGCGCCATAAAAAAGACATGCTGCCGTGTGTCGTGTGCTGCCCTGCTGGTGTTGTTCGCCTTTTCTTATAGCGTTGCGGCGCCACCTGCTCCCTCTCAAGCGGCCATCGACCCGGGAAGCTGGTACCGCTTTGCCAACGAGTTTCTCGGCGAAGAACGGGCTCTGGAGATCAGCGCGGCGGACCAAAGCCATCCGGCCATGGGCAAAGCAGCTCAGGTGACGGGCCAGCTTTGGTGCCTGCAGCTGACGGAGGGGGAGGGGGTGTATCAGATTACCAACAAATACTTGGGTGATGGCCTGGCCCTCGACATCGATCCGGGTGACAGCAGTAAGTTGCTGATGACCCCGGCGGATGAGATCTCCCCTGGGCAGTTGTGGGAAATAACCCCGGTCGGAGAGGGGTACTACCGTTTGACCAACCAAAGTCTGGAAGCGGGGTGGGCGTTGGATACCTATGGGGATGGGGAGAACGCCCCGTTTATGGGCGAGACGGGCGATTATGCCGGCCAATTCTGGGAATTGAGCCCCCAAGGGAAGGTCGAGGCAAGCGGGAGCGCCGGCCAACCGGGGGGTGGGTCCGCCACCGAAAACAAGAAGAAAACCGGTCCGAAGGGGGAGGAGGTGCTGGTATGGGAGGAAAAGTACCCCGATGGGAAGACGAAGTTCAAGTATGAGTATTATGTCAGCGGTGCCCAACCGAAATCAGATGAGGACCACATTGTCAGGGCAAAGAACGATCACGCCTTTGCGGGGTATTACAAAGCGTACTTATGAAATAGGCAAGCCTGTTTTGGAGGCAAATTTCAAAGGTGGGATACCAGAGGGGAAGTGGGTAGGGTATCAAGAGAATGGGAAGGTAGAGTGGGAGGTAAAATTCAAAGATGGGAAGCGGGAGGGGAAGTGGCTTTCTTACAGTGAAGATGGAACAAAATATGGCGAGGGACAGTACGTCGCTGGGAAACAGGAAGGGGAGTGGATTTGGTATGATAGTGAGGGCGGAGTACTAAACTCCATGATCTTCAAAAATGGCGCTTGTGTCGAAGGCTGCGATAGCGGGCACTAACCCTCGACTCGCAACTACCAGCTGAAGACTGTGGTGCTGGGCAGATGGACAAAGGAGGACCGGGATGGGGTTGTTGAGCGAAGCGCAAAGGGCGCAGTACCGCAGCCAGGGGTACCTGGTGGTGGAGGATTTGTTCGGCCCTGCCGATTGCGAGGCGCTCAATCGCCACGCCGAAGCAGTGGTGATGGAGCAGGTCCCCATGCCCGAGCGCTGTGCGGTGTGGCTGGAGCCAGATGCCGAGGCCCAGGGCCTGGTGCGGCCCGAGAACCGCTACCAGTATCTGTTCAAGATCGGCCACCAGATGCAGATGAGCGATGCGCTCTTCCAGCGCTATGCGATGCATCCCGCCCTGGTCGAGCTCCTGGAGGGGTTGGTGGGGCCGGATATCAAATGCGTGCAGAGCATGTTCATCGACAAGCCCGCCGGCCTGGGCGTGGGCCAGCCCTACCACCAGGATGCCTGGTATCTGTAAACAAACCCCGATACCCTGATGGCCGTCTGGATCGCCTGCGACGATGCCGAGGTGGAAAACGGTTGTCTGCATGTGGTGCCCGGCAGCCAGGCAGATCCCATCCACCCTCACGAGAAACCCCTGGACCCGCTCCAGCAGCGCATCTATGTGGAGGTACACAGCGCCAGGGAGCGCGCCGAGATCGCGGTGCCGCTCAAGGCCGGCAGCGCGGTGTTCTTCAACGGCCACATGTTGCACCGCTCCGGGCACAACCGCAGTGGCCGCCGCCGCGCCTATGTGCTGCACTACGCGGATGCGCATTCCCAGTGGCTCAATGACCCGGCGGCGGTGAATCCCTTCCTGCTGGTGCGGGGCCGGGAATACCCAGGCTGTCTGTGAGGCGAGGAGTAAGAGGATGGAAAAGGCTTTAAGGCTCGACCTGCGCACCCAGGTCCTGGGGCACGACCCAAAGGGGCGCACTAGCTGGCAGGTGGTACAGACCCCGGCGGCCTGGCCGGCAGAGCAGACGGCCCTGCTCTTGTGCGATGTGTGGGATCTGCACTGGAGCCGGGGGGCCAACGAACGGCTGGCACCCCTGCTGCCGCGTATGGGCCAGGTGGTGCGGGTTGCCCGCAGCTTGGGAGTGCGGATCGTACACGCCCCTTCGGACACCATGGCCTTTTACGAGGGGATGCCGGCGCGGCAGCGGGTGCAGGCGGCGAAAAGCGTGGAGCCGCCGACCCCGGCCGAACGCGAGGACCCGCCCCAGCCAGTGGACGCCTCGGACAGCGGCACGGACACTGGCGAGCCCACCTGGCATAAAGCCTGGAGCCGGCAGCATCCGGCCATCCACATCGATCAGGAGCGGGACGGGATCTCTGACCAGGGGCGCGAGGTCTACAGCTTTCTGCGCGGGGAGGGCCGCAACCGGCTGCTGATCATGGGGGTGCACACCAATATGTGCGTGCTCAACCGTTCCTTTGCCATCAAGCAGATGGTGAAATGGGGGATGGAGGTGGCGCTGCTGGGCGATCTGACCGACACCATGTACAACCCGGCCCGGTCCCCCTATGTCAGCCACGAGGAGGGCACGAGATTGGTGGTGGAGTACATCGAGAAATTCTGGTGCGCCACGGCGCTCAGCGAGGATGTGCTGCGGAGCGCCGATTGAACACCGGCCTGCTCTTTGCCGGGATCACCGCGCTCTTGTGGGGATCGCTGCCCATCCTGCTCAAAAATCTGCTCGGCACCTTGGACCCCTACACCCTGACCTGGTGCCGGCTGATCGTCACTGCCGGGGCGCTGATGTTGCTCCAGCGAGGTGGGCAGGGGCGGGTGGTGCTGCGCCAGGTGCCGGGCCGCACCTGGTGGTGGCTGCTGGCCGGGGTCATCTCCCTCACCGCCAACTACGTCTTCTACCTGCTGGCCCTCGACCACCTGGCGCCCAGTGCGACCCAGGTGCTCACCCAACTCTCGCCGGTATTCCTATTGATTGGGGGCATGCTGGTCTTGGGGGAGCGTTTCAGCCCCAGGCAGTGGGCCGGCTTTGGGCTTTTGCTGGCGGGCCTGGCGCTCTTCTTCAACAATCGCTACAGCGAACTCTTCTCCAGCGACAGCGACCTGACCCGTGGCTTGCCGCTGTCGGCGGTTGGCGCGCTCTCGTGGGCGATCTACGCCCTGATCCAGAAGCAGCTACAGCGCCAGTTGCCCACCAACTTTGTGCTGATGGTGTGTTTTCTGGGGGGTGCCATCGGGCTTTTGCCCCTGAGCCGGCCAAGCGAGTTGGCGGGGCTGGACGGCGGCCGCCTGCTCTTGCTGGGTCTGTGTATCCTTATGACCCTGGTTTCCTACCTGTGTTTCGCCGCCACCCTGGGCCGCCTGGCTGCCTCGCGCTTCAGCGTGGTGATGGCCCTGACCCCGCTGATCACCGTGGCTGGCTCCCTCTCCTGGGCCCGGTTCTTTCCCCAGCTCTTCGCCCCCGAGCCCCTCAATGGCCTCAGCCTGGTGGGGGCGGCCATGGTGGTGAGCGGTTCGGCGATGGCGGCGCTGGGGGCGAGGCGGAGCTGATTGGTGCGACCTAACGCGGAATCACCGGCAGTACGATATGGGAGGGCCGGTGGGCATGGTGGAAAACGGTGTTGTCGGCCCCGACGCGCCGGCGCTCAGTGCCCAGGGGTTCGCCGGTGTTGGGGTTGACATCGAAGCGCGGGAAGTTGGAGCTGGAGAGGTCCAGGCGGAGGCAATGGCCGGCGACAAAGAGGTTGCTGGTGGGGTACAGGGTGATGGTGACCTCGACCACCTCGCCGGGGGTGTAGGCCAGGGCGGTTTTGCCCTCGCCCCGGTAGCGCAGGCGCAGGATACTGTCGGTGATGTTCAGGGCGTACCCGGCAGGGTACCAGTTGCTGGACGGGTACAGGTCGATGAGTTTGGCGGTAAAATCCGTGTCCCGGGCCGAGGATGCCACCCAGAGCCGCACCTCGATGGGACCAGTCACCTCCAGGTCTTGGGCCAGCGGCGCGGTCTGGAAGACCAGCACGTCCGGGCGCGAGCCCAGGGGCAGGTACGGGGGTTTGCAGCCATAGAAGCGCGGGCCCTCGACCTGGTTGAAACCACCAGGCGACATGATATCGCGCATGCGGGGCCCGCGCGGGGCAAAGGCCGGGTCGGTGATCCCCTGGGGCATGGGGCCCAGCTCGATGAGGGAGGAGACATTGCCGCCGATGGAGGGCACGGGATTGGCCGGGTCGAAGCGGTAGGTGGTGGCCGAGGCATCGTCGGCGGGTTTTTGCGGCGAGAGCGAGCCGTCGGCGTGCAAGTAGTAGGAGGTGAAGCGGGTGCGGGCCAGGGGCCACTCCTGCTCGTCGCGCCAGTGGCCACCGTGGAAGAGCCGGCCCGAGGCGGCGCGCTGTCCGCCGCCCCCGCCCATGACGTAGATGCGCATAGGTGGCATTTCCTCGATGCCGGTGATTTTGCCCTTGAGCGCGGCGTCGAACCAGCGCAGGTGCAGGTCGAGGAAACTGCCCAGGGCTGCGTCGTTGCCAAACTGCACGTCGCCGGCATAGGGCTGCTCCACCTGGCCCGAGCCGTGGGTCCAGGGGCCCACCAGCACCTTGACCTGATCGCGGCCCAGGCGGCGCAGGCCAAGGTAGTTGTCGAAGGTGGCGCGGGTATAGGAATCGTACCAGCCGCCGACGATGAGGATGGGCACGTCCGGCCAGCGCTGGTGGTACCGGGCCGGGGCCAGGCTGGGTTGTTGCCACCAGGCGGTGAAGTCCGTTTCGGTGAGCAGCCTGAGAGCCCAGCGCTCGTACGCGGGGGTCAGGGCCAACTGGGTCATGCCGGGGCGCAGGGGCAGGCGGGTGAGCCAGTCGGCAAAGGACGGGCTGCCGAAATTGAGGGCCGCGTTCAGGGCCGGGTTGGCCTTGAGCCGTTTTTGAGGATTTCCGGCGGAGTGCCAGAAGGCCCAGGCCAGGAAGCGCAGCTCCAGGGCACCACCCTGGCGCACGGAGCTTTGATGGCCGATGGCGCCGCTCATATTGGGGATCATGGCGGCGATATTGGGGGCGCCCAGGGCCGCCGGGCCGGTCTGGGTCCAACCGCACCAGGAGGTGCCCCAGGTGCCCACCTGGCCGTCGGTCCAGGGCTGGCGGCTGATCCAGGCCAGGGTGTCGAAGCCGTCCTCGGCCTCGGGGGCGAGGAAGTCTACCTCGCCTTCGGAGTTGTAGCAGCCGCGGCAGTCCTGGATCAGGCCGATGTACCCGCGTTCGGCGAAATAGCGCCCGTACCCGGAGGAGGCTTCGGTCTCGTCCTTGCAGTACGGGGTGCGGCAGAGCAGGGCCGGGTGTTTGCCGGGCAGGGGCTGCCCGTTGTGGGCCGGGAAGTAAATGTCTGTACAAAGTTGCACCCCGTCGCGCATGGGGACCCTGACATCGCGGGTGACGAGGACTTCGTATTCGGGCTGGGAGAGTGCGGCGGTGTTCATGGGACCTCCAGTCTTCAGGCGAACTTTGGCGTCATAAGGATAGTATATTACAAACCGCGATTGCCAAGATGAAGACTTCCTTCCCCGATGGCAAGACCGCAGAGCGGGAACTCAAGGCCGGCGATAGGGTATGGGCGTTGCAAAGGGCACGAGTGAAGAGGCCGGCGGGTGAGATTGTGAGAAGTGTGGGGGCGAGCTATTTTTGAGGCCGGTTCACCCACCGGTCCAGAGGAGTCTCCATGACTGCAACCCGTCAATCCGGCCAACCCCTGGCCCCCGAACAGAGCGCCGCAATTCTCGACCGCTTCTACCGCGAAGGTTTTGCCTATATCCCCGGCATTCTCAGCGCCGGGGAATGCGCCCAGCTCCGCGAGCGGGTGGACCGCGCCTTCGACGCCCACCCAGTGGGCCAGTCGGATCTGCGCTATGGCGAGATCGTCCTGGTCCGCCTCTTTGAGCTGGACACCTTGTTTCGCGACCTGCTGGTGCGCGAACCCATCATCGGCCTGTGCGACGCGGTGCTGGGGCCCCAGTGCCACCTCTTCGCCCAGAACCTGGTGCGCAACGGCCAGGGCCAGGCCATCGACCGCTTCCACGTGGACGACGAGGTGGAATTTCCCCTGCCCGACGAGATCCCCCGCCACGACGCGCGCCTGCGCCTGTCGGTCTTTCGGATGACCGTGCAGATTCTGCTCTCCGACGTGGAGGCCGAGCAATACGGCCCCACCCAGTTTGTGCCCGGCTCCCACTATTCCGGCCGCAACCCCAGCGACCCGCTCACCCCCAGTTTTGAGGGCCAGGGACCGGTATCGATACTGGGCCGGGCCGGCGACATCTATCTGCACAACGGCCAATGCTGGCACCGGGGCGCGCCCAACGCTTCGACCAGGGTGCGCTACCTGCTCCAGCACGCTATGGGCCGGCGCTGGGTGGCCCAGCGCTTCTATCCCTTCCTCAACTATCACATGCCGGAGCACGTATTAGAGGGGGCGGACGAACGACTGCTGCGGGTGTTGGGCAAACACCCCAAGGGGCCCTATGGTTGACGACCTCGCCTTTCTGCCGCCCCACCAACCTTCCTGGGTGTCTGGGTTCCACGCGTACAGCCGCTGCCTGAGTGTCAAGCCGGGCGAGGAGGTGGACCTGCGCCTGAGCGGGGAAGGCCGGGTGCAGGCCGAGGTGCTGCGCCTGCGGGGGGACAAGGTCGCGCAGGGCGAGGTGATCGCCGTGTTGTCTCCGGTCCAGGCGAAGTCGCAGCCAGTACACCGGGGCAGCTATGTGTACGTGGAGCGCGGGTTGGAGCAAGCGGTTGCCTTCACGGTGGAAGTGTGGTTCCGGCCCCTGGCTCTTGCCCCTCAGAGCGGGTTGATCTCCCAGCGCGGGTTTGGGCTGTGGCTGGAGGAGGGTCAGCTCTGTTTTTCGGTGGGGCCACGGCAGATCAGCGGGGGGCAGGTGAGCCTCAAGGAGTGGCACCACGCGGTGGGCTGCTGCGAGGGGGGGCAGTTGCGTCTGTACCTGGATGGCCGGCTGGTGGCCGAGGGGGAAGGTGCAGCGCTGATGGGCGGCGGTCCGCTGCGCCTGGGGGCCTTGACCGACGAGGAAGGCAGGACCTCCGCCCTCTTCACCGGGGATCTGTGTGGGCCGATACTCTATGAAGAGGTGTTCTCATCAGAGGTGATTCTGGCCCGCTTTCTGGAGAAAAACACCGAGCCGACAGGCCCCTGCGCCGGCCACTGGAAGTTTGACAGCCTGGGGGGCCTGCCCTGCCGCGATGTCTCCGTGGCGGGACGCCACGGCAAACCGGTCAACTATCCCATTCGCATGGTGCCCGGCCCGCGCCGCACCGAGGACAGCAACTGGCACACCTACGATCCGGCGCATGATCCAGATTTTGGCCACGCCATCCGGCTGATGGGGGACGCGCTGGTGGACTGCCGCTGGCCCGTGGCCCAGACCTGGCAGGTGCCCACCGACACACCCAGCGGCCAGTACGGCATCCGGCTGCGCGACGAGGCGGGCCAGGTGCGCCACGTGTACTTTGTGGTGCGGCCCCGGCACCCCCGGGCGCGGCTGATGTGCCTGAGCACCACCAGTACCCGCGTTGCGTACAATTTTCGGCCCTTCGACCATCTGGAGTACGACTACGGGGCGTACCACCCGCATCCGCGTTATCCCATCCTGGGCCATCTGCATGGGGTAGCGCGACCGGCTACGGGCGAGTTGTGGGAGCGGGCCACGGTGGAGTTCGAGCTGCCCTTCTACGCCTGGCTCGATCATCACCACATCGAATACGACCTGTACAGCGAGTGGGACCTGGAGGCTGACCCCTCGCTGCTCGACCGCTATCCGGTGGTGGCCTTTGCCGGCCACAGCGAGTACTGGACCGCCGACCACTACCAGCGCCTGCAGCGCTTTGTGGAACGCGGGGGCCATATCCTCTCCCTCTCGGGCAACACCGCATACTGGCGGGTGAGTCTGGATCTGCGCAACCGGGTGATGGAGGTGCGCAAACACGCCCGCCTGCCCGCCGCTGGCATCACTTGTGACCCGATGATCCACGCGGCCCATCACCACCAACTCGACGGGCAACCTGGGGCGACGATGCGCGAGGCCGGGTATCCGGAGTGGGGTCTGCTGGGCGGGTTGAGCAATGGCTGGACCACGCCGCCCCTCGAAGGGCCGCGTGCCGGATACCAGGTGCTGGCCCCCGAGCACTGGGTCTTTGCCGGGCCGCGCCAGGTGGACACGGCCCCCCCCTTTGCTGACCAGGCTGCCGGGTACGAGACCGATTTGAGCCTGCACACGCTGGTGGCCCGCTGCGGTCCGTCTGAGCTGAACCGATACCCGGACCGGGGAGGTAGACCAGAGCCCGACCCGGACCAGCCCCCTGACCCGGCTTGGACCGTGTTGGCAAGGGCGGTGTTGCCTGGCTCGACGGTGCTCGACATCGACAACAAGCAGTTCACCGGCGAAATGGCCAGCGAGATGCTGCTGCGCGAAGAACCCGGACAGGGGTTGATCTTCGCCGCCGGCAGCGTGCTCTCCTCCCACGTGTTGGGGAAGGACGCGGGGTTTACGCGCATGTTGTTCAACATCATGGAGCGGATGGAGCTGGAGGTCCCTGCCTGAGATGCTCTACTTCGACTGCAACGCCAGGATCGGCCAGCGGCCCCAGAAGCACAAACGTACCCGCTGGTCCGCCGAGCAGTGGCTGGAGGACCTGGACCTGGCCGAGATCTCCGGCTCCCTGGTCAGCCACATGGTGGCCCACTCCTACGACCCGCGGTACGGCAACGCCCGCTTATACGAAGAGTTGAAAAAAGCGCCGGGCCGGCTCTTCCCGGTGTGGAGCATCCTGCCCCTGGGCCAGCCCGACTGGTACTGCACCGGCGAGGAGATGCTCCGCGCCATGGACCATGCCGGGGTGCGGGCGGTGCGCTTGGTGCCGGGCAACTATTCCCTGCACGAGCAGGTGATGGGGTCCACCTTCGCGGCGCTGCAGGAGGCGCAGATGTTGACCCTGATCGACCCAGGTTGGGTGGGGGGGCAGGATTATTTCGCCGTCTTCCACGACCTCCTGCAGCGCTATCCGCGCCTGCCGGTGTTGCTGACCGACGCGGTGTGGCCGCATCAGCGCCACGTCCACCGGCTGATGGAATTACATGAGAACCTGCACCTCGAATTCTCGGGGTACCAGATCAACCGAGGGCTGGAGGTGTACGCCGCCCAGTTCGGCGACGAGCGCCTGCTCTTTGGCACCGGGGGCACCGAGAAGTCGCCGGGGGCAGCGCGCACTTTTGTGGACTACGCCCAGTTGCCCGAGGCCAGCAAACGCCGCATTGCCGGGGAGAATTTGCGCCGGCTGCTCAAGGGCCAGGGGCCGGCCCAGGAAGCTCCGGCGCGCCGGCCCGAGGATGTGTGTGTGGCCGATGCGCGGGCCGGGCGGCCCCAGTCGGTTTTTGTCTTCGACGCCCACGCTCACGTCCTGCACGAGGGGGGCCAGGGAGCCGGGGGCAATTACATCATGTACCGAGGTGACGCCGAGGGCATGCTCGAAGTGAACCACTGGTGCGGTATCGATCGCATCGCCATGATGAGCTGGCACGGGCCAGTATGTACCGACGCCGAGGATGGCAACGAGATCGTCTGGCGGGCGATGCAGCGCTTCGGCGAGCAAGTCCTGGGCCTGGCGGTGATCGACCCCACCCACATGAGCCGGGCCGAGATGGATGTCGAGATCCACAAACGCCATGTGGAGCAGGGCTTTGTCGGGCTCAAGCCCTATGTGCGCATGAACCTCTCCTACGAGGACGAGGACTTCACGCCCTGGTGGGAGTTTGGGAACGCCCACCAACTCTATGCCCTCTTGCACCTGGCCCCGCATACCGGCGGGGTGCCGGCAGTGGGCCGGCTGGCAACGCGTTTCCCCCAGATGAGCTGGGTTATCGCCCATTCCGGGGGCAGCTACGATTTCGCCGAGGAGGTGGCTGCCTGTATCCGGCAACATGCCAACGTGTACGCCGAACTGACCCTCACCCCGGTGTGCAACCGGATCGTCGAGTACTTGGTCAGCGCCACCGACGACGAACACGTGCTTTTCGGCACCGATGCACCTATGCGCGATCCCCGGCAGCAGTTGGGGTGGGTGGTGTGGGCGGATCTGCCCCTGTCGAGCAAAAAGAAGATTCTCGGAGAGAATTTCAGGCGTATCACTGAGCGCGCGCGTTTGCCGCGAGGAGGCCAGGCATGAACATCGATCCCCTGCTTTCCCCCGAGGCCTTTGTGGGGCTCGAAGGCGTGACCCATCTGTGTACCGGGGGGGAATCCCCCTGGCTAAAGGCCCACGAAGAGGTGTACGCCGAATTCGCCCGGCTCAAGAGCGGCGGGGACGAGGGCCGGCGGCTGATCTACGCCCGGGGTGAGGCCTGCCGGGAGAAAATGGGGCGCTTGTGGGGGGTGCCGGCCAAACGGGTGGCGTTTATGCCTTCGGCAGCGGAGGGCATGAGTTGGCTGGCCCGCGGCCTTGACTGGCAGCCAGGGGACAACGTGGTCACCACCAATCTCGAATTTCCCTCGGTGGCGTACGCCTGGCGCAATTTGCGCGAAAAGGGGGTAGAGGTGCGCATGGTGGAGCACCGGGACTGGGGAATCGACGAGGAGGAACTGCTGGCAGCGGTGGACGATCGCACCCGGGTGCTGGCCGTGAGCCAGGTCAGCTTCTACACCGGGCAGAACCTGGACATCGAGCAGTTATCCGCCGGCCTGAAAGGCAAGGACACCCTGCTGGCGGTGGACGCTACCCATGCTTCGGGGGCAGTGCAGGTGTCCGCAGGGCTGGCCGATCTGTGCATCAGCAGCTCCTACAAGTGGATGCTGGCCACCCACGGCGTGGCGCCCTGTTACCTGAGCGAGCGGGCCGAGGAGCGCACCGGGGAGAGTTCCTTTGGCTGGCACAATCTGGCGGTGTGGCCGATCCAGCGGGCTGAGCGCCACCCGGAGGTAGACATCAGGCCCATGCCCGAAAAGCTGGAGCCGGGGAATCCGGCCATGGTGGTGGTGATGTTTCTCGACCGGGCCCTCCAGACCCTGCTCGAGCTGGGCATGGAGCGTATCGAAGCCCATGATAGGAGCTTGTCCGAATATCTCGACGTAGGGCTGCAGAAGGCTGGGCGCACGGTCATCTCGCCCTCGCGGTACGCGGCCCGGTCGGGCAACACCTGCTTCCTGGACGAGGATGCCAAGGGCTTGCAGCAGGCGCTGGCCAAATACCAGGTGCTGGTCTGGGGGGAATTCGGGCGGGTGCGGGTCTCGGGGCATCTGTACAACAGCAGCGACGATGTGGAGCGCTTTCTGGATGCCCTGGCGCAGATCTGAGGGTTGGTGCCTGGCCCTCGCCGCGCTGGTGGCGGCCGGGCTCTTCCTCTGGCAGGAACACCTGCTGGCCGGCCGCTGGGGATTTCCGCTCGACGATTCCTGGATCCACCTGCAGTTCGCCCGCAACCTGGTCCACGGGCAGGGGTTCTCTTTTAATCCCGGGGAGGTGGTCTCGGCCTCCACTGCGCCCCTGTGGACCCTGGTGCTGGCGCTGCTTTTCTGGCTGCCCTGGGAGGTGGTGTGGAGCGCCAAGGCCCTGGGCTTGGGCCTGCTGTGGCTCACCGGTCTGCTGGTCCTGCGCCTGGGCCGCAGCCTGGGGCTGGAGCGAGGCTGGGCCCTGGCCGGGGGGCTGGTGGTGGTGCTCACGCCGCGCCTGGTGTGGGGCAGCCTCTCGGGTATGGAGGTGATGCTCTACACGGCGCTGGCCATGTACGGCTGTTGCCGACATCTGGAGACTCTGGAACGAGCCCCCTGTGGGTGGGGCACCGCTGCCCTGGCCCTGGCTGCCCTGGCCCGGCCCGAATGCCTGCTGCTCTTTCCCCTGGTACTGATCGATCGTTGGCGCCTGGGCCATGCTCTTCCCTGGAAACACCTGGGGCTCTACGCCGCGCTGCTGGTGCCTTTTGTCGCCTTTAACCTCCTGACCCTCGGCAAACCTCTACCCAATACCTTTTACGCCAAGGTCGGGCCCTACGGTTTGACCGGGGCCCTGGCCGCCGGCGACGGGGTGCGGGTAGCGAAGGTGCTGTTTTACTATCCGCTCCTGCAGGCCCAGGAGCTGGTGGCCTTCAGCGCCGAAAATAATCTGCTGCTCACCGGCCTGGCGCCCCTGGGATTCCTGTTCCTGCTGCGGCAGCGGCGCGGTTCCTGGCTGATCCTGCTGGTGCTGCTCAGTTTTCCCCTGTTCAGGGGGATGCTGGCCCCCTTCAAGGGGGCGCTCTTCCAGCACGGGCGTTATGCGGCCCATCTGATCCCTTTGATCACTCTGGCCGGCCTGTTGGGGCTGCGCTGGGCCTGGCAGCTCTTGGCCGAAGGGCGGGATTTTGCCCGCTGGCGTCGGCTGGAGCGCTGGGGCGGGCCAGCGGTCTGGGGCTTGGTGTTCCTGCAGTTGCTGATCACCCTGCCCGGGTACGCCCAGACCTATGGGTGGAATGTGACCAACATCGAGGACATGCATGTGTCCATGGGAAAATGGTTGGCAGCGAACACGCCGCCGGGGGCGGTGATCGCCAGCCACGATGTGGGCGCTATCGCCTACTTCTCGGGGCGCCGGCTGCTGGACACCACCGGATTGGTCACCCCGCGGGCCCTGGCGTTTCTGCCCTTGGGTGGTTCGGCTGATGAGGGGGTGCGGCGCTTCCTGGAGCACGAAAGGCCAGATTATATGGTGATGCTGCCCAACTGGTATCCGCACCTGGCCCACGAGGGCGATTTTCTCCAGCCAGTATACGAGATCGCCATCGAGCACAACACGATTTGTGCAGGGGATAGGCTGGTGGTGTACAAGCTCAACTGAAATAATATGTAAAATACTGTAAATAAATATCATATAGGGCCTCCGGAATTCTTTCCGGAGGCCCTATTTTTTTGCTTGACAGCTGCACACCTGTTTAGTATACTAATGTATACCTAATGAGAGTACGTACTTAGTGTCTCAAAACCTCATATCGCGGAGGGAGCACCCATGGAAGAGCGCAAGAGCTGGAGGCGGGAACTGGCCGATAACGGCTGGTGCTACTGCATCGCGGCGGGCATGGTGTGTGTGTTCTACGGTCTGGCCCGAATGGCCCACTTGCTGGGGGCACCCTTGCTGGCGGGCATACTGATCATCACCAGTCTCCAATTCAT
>SICG01000192.1 GCA_009691525.1 Candidatus Latescibacterota bacterium
GCGATGTCGGCCAGATGCCCGCCGTCCTCGGCCAACACCTCGAGTTTGCCTTTGGCCAGCACAAAGAGCCGCTGGCTGGGTCCACCGTACTCGCACAACACCTGTCCGGGGGTATAATGCTCGCGCTTGCACAGCTGGAAGAGGTTTTGCAGCTGGCTGGCTTTGAACCCCACAAAGATGGGCAGCGGCTTCAGCGCACGCACGGCTTCGTTCATCCTGGCCTCGTTGGGAGAATCGACCTCAGTCAGACAACTATTCATAAAAATCCCCGCTCTATCCAGCCGCGCCGCAGCCGTTTGACGCGCCTGGGAGGGAGATTTATCTTGGGCACCGCACTGCCAAGAGAGGAGCGTTTATGACAACTGAAGGCAAACTGGACCTGGTACTCAGCGGCGGCCGGGTCATCGACCCGGCCAACCAGCTCGACGCCATCCTGGACCTGGGCATCAAGGACGGCGTGATCGCGCGGGTAGCGGCAGAGATCCCCGCCGAGCATACCCAACGCCGCGTTGATGTGAGCGGCCTGCTGGTGGTCCCGGGCCTGCTCGACATCCACATCCACGCCTACCATACCCGCCAAACCGAGGGCGGCCAGGGCCGGTGGGGCGGCAGCCTGCACCCAGACGCCCACTTCCTCAAGGAAGGCGTGACCACCTGCGTGGACACCGGCAGCGCCGGCTGGCAGGAAATGGCCCATTTCCGCGAGACGGTCATCGACCGGACCCTCACCAGGGTCCTGGCCTACGTCAATATCTCCGGTCCGGGCATGGGCGAGTCGGAACAAGTGGTGCCCACCCTAGACGCCAAAAAGGCGGCTCAGGCGGCCCTCGACCACCGCGAGGTGGTGGTGGGCATCAAAACCGCCCACTATTGGACCGCGCTGCCTTTCGATGCCGAACATCCTCCCTGGGCTTCGGTGGATCGGTCGGTGGAAGCCGGCGAGTTGTGCCAGATGCCGGTGATGGTGGATTTCTGGCCCCGCCCGCCCGAGCGATCTTATCCAGATCTCATCCTCAAGCACCTGCGGCCCGGCGACATCCATACCCATGTCTTCGCCAGGCAGTTCCCAGTGCTCGATGCGCAAGATCGGGTGGCTGAGTACATGCACCAGGCCCGCCAGCGCGGCATCCACTTCGACCTTGGCCACGGGGCGGCCAGCTTCTGGTGGCGCAACGGGGCCCGCGCCATCGCCCAGGGTTTTCCCCCCGACTCGATCAGCACCGATCTGCACCTGGGCAGTATCCACGGCCACGCCCACAGCATGTTGGACACCATGTCCAAGTGCCTGAGCATGGGCATGCCCCTGCCCGAGGTGATCTATCGCTCCACCGTGACCCCGGCCAAAGCCATCCAGCGGCCAGCCCTGGGCACGTTGAACATCGGCGCCGAGGCGGACGTGGCCGTACTGCAAAAGCTGGAGGGAGACTTCTCTTTCCGCGACTGCGGCTGGACCCGCAACCAGGGCCGGGAGAAGCTGGAGTGTATGCTGACCCTGCGCAAAGGACAGGTCGTCTGGGACCGCCACGGCCTCAGCTGCCCGGACTGGCAGGAGGCCGAGAAAGACTCCGGTTACTGGGAGGTCACCGAAGTGCCCGTAGCCGTGCCGAGGTTGTGGCGCTAGGCGGCGGGGAGATGACCCCGGAGGCCTTTACTGGGGGAGTGGAGGCCGGGAAAGGACCTGGGGGCTGGGCGTCGGTGGCAGGCCCGGGACTCGGGAAAGGCCGGAGCGGGTCATTCCCCGACGCCCCCTACTTCACCAACCGGGCGATCTCCTTGAACTGCGGCGTGCCCGCCACCCGCAACAACTCGAACAACGCCATCTCCACACTAGTGAGGACCGCGCCGGCCTGGGTCATGCGATCCAGGCCGGTTTTTTTGTTCTCCGCAGTGCGCGAGGAAACCGCGTCCGCCACCACCTCCACCTGATAGCCCTGGTCGAGCAGATCGCGGCAGGTCTGGTACACGCAGATATGGCCCTCGATGCCGGCCAGCAACACCTGCCGCCGGCCACTGGCGCGCAGGGCCTGCGCAAATTCGGGCAGGCCACAGGCGCTGAAGCAGAGCTTGGCCAGCGGCTGCCGGCCCTCCAGCAACCCAGTCACCTCCGGAATGGTCGGCCCCAACCCCTGGGGATACTGTTCCAACCAGAGGACGGGCAGCTCCAGCACCTGGGCCCCCTTGATCAGGACTTCCAGATTCCGGTAGAGCACTTCCCGCTGGTGCATGAGCGAGGCCAATTTGCCCTGGATGTCGATGAGGACCAGGGCAGTGTTGTCTGGTTTGAGCATCGGAAATTCTCCAAGATACGTCGCAGACCAGAGAGGGGACCGGCGTAGGGACGCACGGCCGTGCGCCCCTACATTTCAAATGTACCCGGTCGAGCCGTCGGGGCGGATCGGGGTGGTGCGCTGCCAGTGGATGTACTCGTTGCCGGTGATGGCCTTCTCGTTGATCTCCACCCCTAGCCCCGGCCGGTTGCGCAACTCCAGGTACCCGTTCTTGGGCAGGTAGGGTTCGTCCACCCAGCCCTTCCATTCCAGATTTCCCGGCAGGATGTATTCGAGGACCAGGAAATTGGGGGTGGCAGCGGCAAACTGGACATTCACCGCCGTAGCCAGCGGGCTCATCGGGTTGTGCGGGGCGACGTCCACGTAGTGGGCCTCGGCGATAGCGGCGATCTTGCGCATCTCCAGCAACCCACCGCACACGCAGACATCGGGCTGGATGATGTCGGCCCCCTGCGCGGCTACCAACTCCAGAAACTCGAAGCGATTGTACAGGCTCTCGCCGGTGGCCAGGGGCACCTGCATCTGGGCGCGCAGCCGCGTCCAGGCCGGCAGGTGCTCGGGCCGCAGCGGTTCCTCGTAGAAGTAGGGGTCGTACGGGGCCAGGGCGTTGGCCAGTTGCAGGGCGCGGATCGGCTCGAAGATCTTGGCGTGCGGGTCAAAGGCAAACTCCCACTCCTCAGGGGTGTGCTTGCGGATGTCTTCAAAGTAGCGGGCCGCCTCACTGCAGATCCGCCCCCAGCGCGCCGCATCCGGGTCGAGGCGGTAGGGGGAGATCTTGAAGGCGGTGAAGCCCCACGCTTCGTTTAATTTGTGGGCCTGCTCGGCGGTCTCTTTGCCGTCTCGCCCGCCAATACCGTGGTACACCCGGACCCGGTCGCGCACACTGCCGCCCAGGAGCATGTACACCGGCAGATTGGCGGCCTTGCCGCTGATATCCCACAGGGCGTGGTCGATGGCCGAGATCACCGCCAGGCCGGTGCCGCCGGGGGGAAAGCGAAACTGCTGGGTGAGTTTTAACATCAGATACTCGATGCGGCGGGGGTCCTCGCCTTTGATCATCTCAAAGATGTAGTCGGCGATGGGCTCCACCGAGAGGTCGGGGCCGATGGAGTAGGCCTCGCCCCAGCCGTAGAGTCCCTCGTCGGTCTCCACCTTGATCAGCCCCCGGGGGCGGCTGCCCCAGCGGGCCATGAAGGTCTTGATGGCGGTGATTTTCATCGATCTTATCCTTTCTCCCCTGGCACCAGGGATGAGTGTTGGCGGAACCATTCGACCGTTTGACTAAAGCCTTCTGCCAGCGAGGTGCGCGGCTGCCAGCCCAACCCCTCCCGAATCTGGCGGTTGTTGGCCACCCAGACGCTGGTGTCCCAAATCCGGGCCGGCATCGAACCCCAGATCGGCTCCGCCGCGATGTCCAGCAACTGTCTGGCCAGTTCCACCAACTGGCCCAGGGAGGTCTGCACCCCGGTGCCCACGTTGTAGATGGCTCCGGGCGCCTGGCCAGGATGGCTGGCCGCCAGCAGGTAGGCCTCGCAGACATCCTCCACGTACACGTAGTCGCGCATGGTATCGGGACTGACCAGCGGCGGCAACCCTCCCTGCAGGCCTTTGCGGATCAGGGCGGGAAAGAGCCGCCCAGGGTCCTCGTAGGGCCCGTAGATTGAGTAGAGACGCAGGGTGGACAGGTGCAGGTTTTGGCTCTGGGCCGTATAGCGGCACAGCAGGGTGGCCGCCGCCTTGGTGCAGGCGTAATGGCTGTTGGGCTCGAGGGTCTCGTCCTCGGCGGGCGGGTGATCCTTGGCCCCGTACTCGGAGGAAGACCCGGTGTTGACAAAGGCGGCAAAGCCGATCCGGGCGCAGGCCTCGACCAGGTTGGCGGTGCCGGTCACGTTGGTCTGAATCATCTGTTGCACGCCGGTCTGCCAGGAGTAGGCCCCATGCGCCGCCAGGTGGAAAATCCATTCCGGGCGAACTTGGGAGATGAGCTGGTCGAGGGCCGTCCGGTCGTCCAACTCCACCTGGTGGAGCTGGACCTGGTCGCGGATGCCCTGCAAACGCCAGGTTGCGTGCTCCCGGCGCACCAACAGATGGACCTGGCAGCCCTCGCGCAGCAGCCGGCGGGCCAGGTTGGCCCCGACAAAACCGGTGGCACCGGTAATCAGGACCGGTCTGTCAGCCAAGTGCAGGTCTCCTGGTTCGTCCCGACATCTTCTCCCCGCCTAGGGCTGTTGCAGGCGCACGACCACGATGCTCCGGGTAGTGTCCTCCTGCAAGAAGGTGAACGCCCGGCTGAGCTTCTTGATGATCTGGCGCTGTAATGACTGGAGTTCCTTGGGGTCCCTGGACATGAAAAACAGGTCTCCTGCTCGCAGGCCGTGGTCAAAGTTCAACGCCCGCTCGCTGGCCGGAGCCAGCAGCGCGTCCTGCTGGGGGTTGCTCATGGGGAAGAGATTCACCTTGTCGCTGAGGATCAGGGTCTCGGTGGTGAAATTGGGGGTGATGAAGAGGGGGATGCGCCCCTGGCCCGGCGCGTATTTGGCGATCAGGGCCAGCGCCTCCGCGACTTGTGGATCGGTGGGTTTGCTGGACCACAATTCAACTGCCCGGCCGCTGACTAGAGCTTGGGCAGCCGTGCGATCCCACTGATCGATCAAGAAGGGAACGCCGAGGACAAAAAGGAGCATGCCCAGACCATAAAATGCGTAGGCTGCCGGCCGCCAAAACCGGGCCGGCAGCGTCTCCCGGCTGCGGACCAGGGCACACAGCCAGTATGCGGCCAGCACCAGGGAAGGGATGCAGATGTGGAAGAGATTGTTGGGGTGGGAGCGGCCCAGGTAATAGGTGAACTGCGCCAGGCCAAAAACGGTGAGGCCGGCCACCACCCTCAGTTCGGGCAGGTGCGGCCTGGGCGAAGGGCGAAACCAGAAATAAATAAGCAGCACTGCCGAGGCCAGATAAACCCCCATAATTAAGGCCCAGGGGGTCCACGGGGAGATGGGCAGGGTGCCGAACTCGCCGACACTGTAGAGGGCCAGGTAGCCCAGATAGCGATCCCAGTGCGGCCATTCCCCCGAGCGGCTGAGGATATCGATGGCCAGGGCCAGATGTACCGCCCCGATGGCGAGAAGCGTCCACTTCAACTCCCTGGCCAACCCTTTGAGCAAGCCGCCGACTCCGGCGTCGGGCGACCCTGCCCAGAGCAGGATGCCCAGGTGGGTGGCCAGGACATAAACAAAGACCTCGACGCTCCAGGCCGAAGCCACCCCCACTACGGCGTGGGCGGCGATGCGCCCTGGCTGCTCCAGCTGCGGTCGCCAGGAGCGCAGCACCGGCAGGCAGAGCAGCAGGAAAACCAGGCCGAAACGCAGGGGGCCGATGGAAGGCAGGGCCGCCATTTCGCGTTGGCTGAAAAAGCTGACGAACAAGATTAGGCCCAGGACCAGCACGGCGAAGAGCTGGGCGTTCAGCAGGCGCCGCAACAGCAGATAAACCAGGCTGAACTGGGCGACCTGCAGGATGCCGATCAGCGCGGCCAGCCCCTGATAGCTGAAGGGCAGGACGCCGGTTTTGAAGACCAGGGC
>SICG01000037.1 GCA_009691525.1 Candidatus Latescibacterota bacterium
CCACGGATTGGGGATTCCTGGGCCAAGGCGACCGCCAGGTATAGACTCTTCCCCCGGTAGTCGTCGAGGGGGATCAGTTTACCGCCGCCGGCCTGTTGCAGCTGCTCGCGCACCTCTTTGAGGGAGGGGCGGTAGGTGCTCAGCCCCAGACTCAAGACGAGGACGCCCGGTGCGGCCCGGACTGCGGGTGGAGCCGCGAGGGCGAGCAGAAGGGCGGTCGCTGCACAGACGAGGGGGCGTGTGAACTTTAGCAAGTTGGGCAACGGGGAGGAAGCGGCTGGGAAGTGCAGGCTATTTCGCGTGAGTGGCTGCAGTTGCCTGCTGGCAGGCCGGCGACGATATCCTCGACCCCCAACTGGGCGGCCAGGCGCAGGTTTTCGTCGGAAAAAGGGTTGAGCACCAGGGCGATTCTCATGGAAGATTCTCCTGTGGGATGGGTGTCGGGGCTAGATATAAGCCATCCCACAGCGGCCATCAAGCCCGGAGGCAAACAAAGAGGCGGCTCCCCTTGGGGGAGCCGCCTCGGGCGTTGCTGGCTGACAGGGCTCAGATCTTGCCCACCAGCTTCAGGCCGGGAGGTCGAAACGGTCGAGGTTCATTACTTTGCTCCACGCTGCTACAAAGTCGTGCAGGAACTTCTTCTGGGAGTCCTCACATGCGTAGACTTCTGCCAAGGCCCGGAGTTGGGAGTTCGAACCGAAGACTAGGTCGACACGGGTGCCGGTCCACTTGAGTTCGCTCGTTGCGCGATCACGACCCTCGAACACGTCATCGTCTGCTGAGGTTGCCTTCCACGTCGTGCTCATGTCGAGCAGATTCACGAAGAAGTCGTTGGTAAGGGTCTCTGGCCGCTTGGTGAAGACGCCGTGCTGCGACTGTCCTGAGTTGGCATTCAAGGCGCGCATACCGCCAACGAGAACCGTCAGCTCAGGAGCGGTCAGCGTCAGCAGTTGTGCACGATCAACCAACAGCTCCTCTGCTGCTAGGGCATATTTAGCTTTGAGGTAGTTGCGGAACCCGTCTGCAACCGGTTCGAGTACGGCGAAGGACTCTACGTCAGTCTGCTCCTGCGACGCATCCGTGCGTCCCGGTGTGAAGGGAACCGTCACCTCGCGACCGGCATTCTTCGCGGCTTGCTCGACGCCTGCGCATCCGCCCAGAACAATCAGGTCAGCGAGCGAGACCTTCTTGCCACCGGACTGGGCGCTGTTGAACTCCTTTTGGATCGCTTCGAGCGTCTGTAGGATCTTCGCCAGTTGGGCCGGCTGGTTGACTTCCCAATCCTTCTGCGGTGCCAGACGGATACGCGCACCGTTCGCACCACCGCGCTTGTCGGAGCCACGGAAGGTGGACGCCGACGCCCACGCGGTCGAAACCAGCTGCGAGATGGGCAGGCCGGACGCAAGGATTTTGCCTTTGAGGGAGGAAATATCCTGCGCATCGATCAATTGGTGATTCACTGCGGGAATTGGGTCCTGCCAGACGAACTCCTCCGCAGGAACCTCCGGGCCGTGGTAACGCGCGCGTGGGCCCATGTCGCGATGCGTCAGCTTGAACCACGCCCGGGCGAACGCCTCGGCAAACTGATCCGGGTTCTCCATGAAGCGCCGCGAGATCTTCTCGTAGACCGGGTCGAAGCGCAGCGACAGGTCGGTGGTCAGCATGGTCGGCACATGCTTCTTCGACGGATCGTACGCGTCGGGAATGGTCGCGCCTGCTCCCTTGGCGGTCCACTGCTGCGCACCGGCCGGACTCTTGGTCAGTTCCCATTCGTAGCCGAACAGGTTCCAGAAGAAGTTGCTGCTCCACTTGGTGGGTGTGGTGGTCCAGGTGACTTCCAGGCCGCTGGTGATCGTGTCACCGCCCTTGCCCTTGCCAAAGCTGCTCTTCCATCCCAGGCCCTGCTCCTCGATGCCGGCCGCCTCCGGCTCAGGCCCCACGTGGGACGCAGGGCCGGCGCCGTGGGTTTTGCCGAAGGTGTGTCCGCCGGCGATGAGCGCGACGGTCTCCTCGTCGTTCATCGCCATACGTGCGAAAGTCTCGCGGATATCCTTGGCCGCTGCGATCGGATCCGGGTTGCCGTTCGGCCCTTCCGGATTGACGTAGATCAGCCCCATCTGCACGGCGGCGAGCGAATTCTCGAGATCCCGGTCGCCGGAGTAGCGCTTGTCATCCAGCCACTTGTTCTCAGTACCCCAGTAGACGTCTTCTTCCGGTTCCCAGACATCCTCACGACCGCCGCCGAAGCCGAAGGTCTTGAAGCCCATCGACTCAAGCGCGCAGTTGCCGGCGAGGATCATGAGATCGGCCCAAGAGATCTTATTGCCGTACTTCTGCTTGATCGGCCAGAGCAGCCGGCGCGCCTTGTCGAGGTTCCCATTGTCGGGCCAGCTGTTGAGAGGTGCGAAGCGTTGCTGGCCGGTACCGGCACCGCCTCGACCGTCACCGATGCGGTAGGTGCCTGCGCTGTGCCATGCCATCCGGATGAAGAGCGGCCCATAATGACCGTAATCGGCCGGCCACCAGTCCTGCGAGTCGGTCATCAGTGCATAGAGGTCCTTCTTGAGGGCCTCCAGGTCGAGATTCTTGAATTCCTCAGCGTAGTTGAACTGCCCGCCCATCGGATTGCATATGGGCGAGTTCTGGTGGAGAATCCTCAGATTTAACTGGTTCGGCCACCAGTCCCGGTTCGATGTGCCTCTGCCAGCTGCTTGTTTGGGCGCCCCCCCCGTTACCGGGCACTTGCTGTCTTTACTCATCTCTGCGTTCCTTTCCTTTAGGATGATCCACTTGCCGCGATAGTCAGAAAGTTTGATCTTCTTGAACTCGTCCTGGTGGATAAATTATAAAGCCGGCTTTATTCGCGCAAAAGACCACGGAGCCCAGCGCGCTATTGCCTATGCGGATCCTCTTCCTGGCCCGCCGCTACCCTCCCTGCGTGGGCGGCATCGAAACCTGTTGTTATCAGCTCTATACCCGCCTCAGCCCCAGAGTATCCATGCGTCTGGTGGCCCTGCGCCGCCAGTCCCTGCTCCACCTGGCCTGGTTCCTGCCCTGGTGCCTGTGGGTGAGTTTCTGGGCCCTGGCTCTGCGGAGGGTGGACACGGTGTATTTTAGCGATGGGGTGGTCAGCGCCCTGGCCCCCGTGCTCAGGCCCTTTTCCCGCGCCCGTTTCGTGGTCACGGTCTACGGTCTGGAGTTGACCTACCGCAACGCGGTGGCCCGCTGGCTCATGCGGCGGGGTGCCCACACCTGCGACCGGGTGGCCGTCATCAGCCAGCACACCCGCAATCTGGCCCTGCAGGCTGGGGTGCCCGCGGCCAAGCTGGCGCTGATCTACGTGGGGGTCGAACCGCTGATGCTCGCGGAGGAGCGCTGCCAGGAGCTGCGCGAGCGCTTCGCCCAGGAGCACGGGGTGCAGCTGGGTCGGGAGCGGTTGTTGCTCAATTATGGCCGGCTGGTGCCGCGCAAGGGCATGGCCGCCTTCCTCGAAAAAGGCCTGCCCCTGCTCGAACCCGACCTCAAATTGCTCATCGGTGGGCGTGGCCCCGAGCTGGAACGGCTCCGGCAGGTCCGCCAGGCCCAGGGATTGGAAGAGCGGGTGTTGATCCTGGGTCCGCTGGCCGACGAGACGGTAGCCATGTTGCGCCAGAGCGCCGACCTCTTCCTCATGCCCAATGTGCCCACCCCCGGTGACGTGGAGGGTTTTGGCATGACCCACCTCGAATCCATGTACGCCGGGCTCCCGGTGGTGGCCTTTGCCGTGGACGCCCTGGTGGAGAGCGCCCGCTGCGGAGGTTACCTGATCCCCGCCGGCCAGTACCAGGCCTTCGCCGACCAGATCCACGCGTACTACGCCCTCAGTGCCGAGCAGCAGCAGGCCAAAGCCGAGGAAGCCCGCGCCTATGTGCGGGCCGAGTATTCCTGGGAACAGACGGCCCGCCAGTACCTGGACCTTTTCACTGGAAGGAGTTGAACATGCACTTCGCCGAGTTGGACACCCCGGCCCTAGTGCTGGATATGGATGTCCTCGAGAAGAACATCCGCGACCTGCAGGCCGACTGCGATCGCATCGGCATCCCGCTGCGCACCCACACCAAGACCCACCGCACCCCGCAGATCGCCCGCATGCAGATCGCCGCAGGGGCCATCGGCATCGCCTGTCAGAAGCTGGGGGACGCCGAGGTCATGGCCGCGGCCGGCATCCCCGATATCCTCATCCCCTATAATATCGTCGGCAAATCCAAGCTGGAGCGCCTGACCCGTCTGATCAAAGGCAGCACCACCACCCTGACCCTGGCGGCGGATTCGGCCACCACGGTGGAGGGGCTTTCGGCCCAGGCGGTGCGGGACGACTGTAAGATCAGAGTGATCGTCGAGATGGACACCGGGGGCCGCCGCTGCGGGACCCAGTCCCCCCAGGAGACCCTGGAGCTGGCCCAGCGCATCGACCAACTGCCCGGCCTGGACTTCATGGGGGTGATGACCTATGCCGGCGGCGAGCGGGTGCTCCCCTACCTGGACGAGGTGCGCGCATTGGCCAAAAAGGCCGGCCTGCCCCTGCACATGGTCAGCAACGGGGGCACCGGCAGCCAGGCCTTCTGCAAATCCATCGGCTGCACCGAGACCCGCATCGGCTCCTATGTTTTTGAGGGCATGACTAGGGTAGGAAAAAGAGAGCACCTGCTCCCGGACCGCTGCCCGGTGCGGGTGGTGGTGACGGTGGTCAGCACCTCAGTCCCTGGGCAGATCATCGTGGATGGGGGCATAAAGGCTTTCACCAGCTATCCGCCTACCCCTTATGGATACTGCCTGGAGCACCCGGAGATCTGGCTCAAGGGCATGTCGATAGAACACGGGCAGGTGGACATCACCCAGTCGACGCATAAATTCAGGGTCGGAGAAATCCTCTCCTTCATCCCCCTGCACGGGGAGATGACCACCAACCTGTATGAGTATACCCATCCCATGCGCCAGGGCGAGATCGTGGACAAGTGGCGGGTGTTGGGTCGGGGACAGTCGCAGTAAAACGGAGAGTGAAGTTATGAGTGCCAACCTCAAGCCGCAGATTTTCGATAGCGATGCCTCCAATTTCGAAAAGGAGGTGATCGAGGCCTCAAAGGACCGGGTCATCGTGGTGGAT
Source organism: Candidatus Latescibacterota bacterium (assembly GCA_009691525.1). Lineage (GTDB taxonomy): Bacteria > Latescibacterota > UBA2968 > UBA8231 > UBA8231 > SICG01. Next base: position 5,144 of record SICG01000037.1, read on the forward strand.
TTCTGGGCACCCTGGTGCGCGCCCTGCCGCACCCTGGGGCCGGACCTCGAGGCCGTGGTCAAGGCGCTGGGGCCGGGTGTGGCCCTGGCCAAGGTCAATGTGGACGAAAACCCTGAGCTGGCGCAGCTCTTCCGTGTCCAGGGCATCCCAGCGGTCAAGATCGTCAAGGATGGCCGGCTGGTGCAGGAGTTTACCGGCGCCCTGCCCAAGGCCCAGATCGAGGCCCTGCTCAAACCTTTGGTGCCGGAAATGCCCAGGGCCGAGGGCGAGGAGGAGGAGGGTGAAGATCTGCTCCAGGGTGCCAAGCTGCTGCTCGAGGAGGGGGACCTGGAGGGGGCGGCTCAGCTTTTCGACGAACAACTGGCCGCCGAGCCCGGCAACAACCAGGCCCTGGTCGGGCTGGCCAGGGCCCGCCTGCACGAGGGCAATTTTGCGGCGGTACACCAACTGACCGAGCGCATCGAGGAGGGCACCCCCGAGTTCGAACAGGCCCGTGCCCTGCTCAAGCTCATCGACATCCACCAGGTCGCCCACCAGGCCGGGGGCGGGGCAGTCGCGGCCCAGCGGTTGCTGGCCAACCCTGAGGATCTGGAGGCCCGTTACGGTGTTGCCTGCTGCGCTGCCGCCGAGGCGGACTACGCCGTTGCGCTTGAGGGGTGGCTGGCCATCGTCGAGCGCCAGCGCGATTTCCGCAACGGCGCTGCCCGCGAGGGCATGGCGGCCCTCTTCCACCTACTGGGCCGGCAGCACCCGGCAGTGGGCGACTACCCCCAACGCCTGTACCGCGCCCTTTATTGAGGAGAAGCCCAATGTTCAGCACCGCAGAACGAGCCACTTTCGAGCGGGACGGATATATCGTGGTGCGCGGTCTGCTCGACGAGCAGGCCCTGGGCCCGGTGCGCCAGGTCATTGCCCGCTCGGTGGACCGGCGGGTCCAGCAGCTCCACCAGCAGGGGCTGATCAGCCAGAGTTATGAGGGGGAGCCTTTCGAGCGGCGCTGGGCGCGGGTATTCGCCGAGTATTCGCGCAGTCCGCACCCGGCACCCCATCTGACCGTTTGGGGCCGGCATGATATCCTCGACCGGGCGGTCTACGACCTGTACACCGACCCGCGTCTCACGGGTATTGCCACGGCCCTCATCGGCCCAGCCATCACTGCCAACGGCGACTTCTGGGTGCGCCCCAAGGCCCCCGGCGACCAGACCACCACCCTGGCCTGGCACCAGGACAGCTTCTATTACGGCGGGGTGGTGGCCGATCACCTGCAGGTGCTCTCGGTGTGGATTCCCCTGGTGGATGTGGACCAGCGCAATGGCTGCCTCAAAGTGGTGCCTGGCAGTCATCACTTTGGCCTCATCCCGGCGCGGACCAACCAGAACAACCACCAGGAGCCGGTGGCGCCCATCAGCACCTATGGTACCCCGGTGGACGAGCCCATGCAGGTGGGGGACGTGTTTTTCTTCCACAATCACACCCTGCACGCCTCGGGCGACAATACCACCGACCTGGTGCGCTGGAGCATCGACCTGCGGTACTCGCCGGCCGGCCAGCCCTTCGACTGGCACAAGATGGGGGACGAGTACAACGTCCACTATCCCTGTTTTGTCGCCGCCAGTTCCGACCCGGCTCAGGTAGACAGCTGGGAAGAGTGGCAGGCCCGCTGGATGGCCAATCTGCCCAAGAGTTGAGAGGCGGCGATGATCAACTTCCCCCGTTCCACCTTCACCTGGCAGATCCACCCCTGGACCCCAGACCCCTATTATAAGTGGGCTGGTGGTTTTGTGGGCAAACCAGGGCAGGTGTACCACGTGCGCTTTGACCTGGATTCCTGCTGCCGACTGCGCGACGGGCAGGGCCGGGAAATGGCCGAGTTCTTCCTGGGCGCGCCCTGTCACACCGAATACACCATCGCCCACACCAACCTCTACCAGATCCCCAGCGCCGAGTGGCGTCTGGCCTTCAGCCGCACCCACAGCCTGCCCATCGCCCGCCGTCCCAGCGACGAACGCGAGGAGGTGCGGGCCACGCTGCTGAGCCGGGGTTTTCAGGACTGGCACCTGAACCTGCGCGCCTTTGCCGGCGAGCGGGTGCTGCGAGAGGTGGGGCCCATTGCCGAGGCGACCCTGGCCGGCGCGGCACTCAATGCCCGCACCTGCTACACCGATGCCGGCACCGGGCTGGAGGTGGAGTTGGAGTACCCGGTCAATGTCATGAACCTGAATGTGGCCGACGGGGAGTTTCAGGTATGCACCGGGCCGGTGCTCTTGCCCGATCTGGCCACTTGGGACGGCAGCCAGGTGCACCGCGTCTTTGTGGCCCACGCTGCCTTCTCGCGCTTCGACCGGGTGGAGTTCATCCTGCGCCGCGAGGTGGAGGCCGCCCCCGAGGAGCGGGCCTGGCTCGACCAGCCGCGGGGCCGCGACCGGCTGGAACTGGCCGACCCGGAAAAGCGGCCCCCGGGTGATCCCCCGGCCCGGCCCCGGCCCACGGTGTTCAACGAGATCTGGGACCTGGAGGCGCGCAACGCGGTGGTGGAAGTGCTGGAGGGGTGAAGGGCAGCGCCAGGGTTACTGGTCTTTCTCGTGGTCCGCACCTTTAAAGGAGTTGCCCCCATGTCGTACCTCACCCCCGCAGACAAAGCCTTCTTCAAAGAGCAGGGCTACCTGGTCAAGCAGGTGCTGAGTCCCGAGCAGATCCGCGCGGCCCAGGACGCGCTGTGGGAAGGCATCAAGGCCGACCGCCACGACCCCAAGACCTGGGTCAAGGCCGGGCCCCGGGCGTCGGTGGGAGCCAACCACCCGGCCATCCGCGCCACCCTGTACGATGCGCCGGTATTCGCCATGGCCGAAGAACTGGTGGGCAAAGACACCCTTTCGTCGGGCGCCAGTCCCGGGCCGCACCTGGTGTTCCCCAGCGGCGAGAGTGAGTGGTCCCTGCCGCGTATCGGCCATCTCGATGGGTACTACACCCCCACCAACGGGGTGGCCCAGGGCACGGTGGGCATCTTTCAGGTGGGGGCCACTATCTATGTGGAAGAGGTGGAGGCGCGCGGGGCCGGCTTCACCCTCTGGCCCGGCTCGCACCGTTATGCCGCCGAATATTTCAAGACCCACTCCCTGCTCAGCGTCGAGGGTGGGGTGTTCAAGGACGTGGATCTGGGGCCAGGCCTGGAGATCGCCGGGCCGCCCGGCACCGTTTGCCTGTGGCACGGGCAGATGGTCCATTCGGGCAGCAAGAACTGCTCGTCCAGGATTCGTATGGCCCTCATCGCCCGGCTGGCGCGCCAGGATCTTGAGGACATCCGCTTCGAAACCCCCGACGACATGTGGCAGTACTGGGAGGGGATCAAAACATGCAACTGAGCTTGAACCCCTCCCTCTGCCCGAGCTTCCGGCTGACGGAATTTCTGCAACTGGCCAAAGAGGCCGGCTTCTCAGCGGTAGAACTGAACCGCAGCGAGGGCGAGAGCAGCCCGATACACCCCGAAGTTTCGGTGCGTATGGTGCGGGAGCAGTTGCAGGCGGCAGGTCTGCAACTCACCGGGCTGAACATCCGTCCGCTGACTGGGCGCAAGGCCGACTCGGATGAGCGCAACCTGGGCTACAACCTGCGCCAGCTCGAATGGGATATCCACCTGGGCCGCGCCCTGGGGTTGCGCACGGCGAATTTGTGCGGGGGGGCGCGCACCGACGAGGCCCGCGCCGACCTGCGCGCCGGGGTGCAGCAACTGCTGCGCCGCATCCCCGATCTCTCCCTGAACCTGGGCAGCGCCCCCAACACCCCGGTGCAGGACCTGGCTGACTACCAGGCCCTGATTCCCTGTCTGGACCCGCGCGCCCGGGTATTGCTGGATACCGGCGCCTTGCTGGCGGCCGGTGAGGGCCCGCTGCGGGTGGCCCAGGTTTTTGGCCGGCGCCTGGGCGTGGTCCACCTGCGCGAGGTGTCCTTTGAGGGGGATTTGGCTTGCGAGGAACTTCTGCACCACCTGCGGGAGATAGGGTACCAGGGAGTGCTGGTGGTGGCCCTGGCGCCGGCGGACAAGCCTTTAGAGACAGCCCGGCAGGCGCGCCAGTATCTGGAAAGGATACTCTCAAGCTGAAAGAAGAGCGTCACCCCGGTGGGGTGATCTTCAGATCCAGAACACCACGTTGTCGGTCATGCCGGTGAAGAAATCGATCACCAGCCACAGTCCGGCGATGGCGAACTGCCCGGCGATCAGCCCCAGGAAGAAGGGGCGGGTGTGATGGTAGAGCTGTGGCCCCCCGTACTTGACCACCGCCAGTTTGAGCAGCCAGGCGATGAAGATGCTCAGCCAGATCTGGTTGTTGATAAAGGTCACGGCCATGGGGTAGCCCAGGGGGTGCAGGGGCCACCAGGGCCACTGGTGGCGGGCCAGCATCAGCAGCCCCATGACCAGCGCGCCGGCGGCGGTGTGCGCCCAGCCGCCCCAGTTGGGCCCGGTGGGGGTGTTCAGCTTGTCGGCGATGAACTCGAAGGGCATCTGGCAGCCTGCCCCGAAGAACCACGCGTTGAGATTGATGCCCCCGTACTGATAGGCCAGGTGCAGCAGGGTGATGGTCGAGGCGACCAGCCCCAGCAGCAGGGCCAGGCCCATGGCCCACAGAAGCGGCCGCAGCCGCTGGCCCAGGTGTTCGCCCAGCTTGAGACCGTGGGCGCAGGAGGCCATCAGGAAGGTGCGCAGATCCCCCTGCCAGACATAGGTGAAGCCCAGATTCACCATGGCCGCCGGCCCCAGCACCGTCGAGCCCAGCCCCGAGACCAGGATGGCGGTGGCGATCAGGGGTGTCATGGCCTCGGCCATACCTGCCTCCACCACGACGCGCGTCAACCCCACAAAGACCAGCAGCGCTATCAGGACCAGCAGCAGGACTACCCACAGGGGCATGCCGGCCCACCACAGCCAGAGGGCCATCACCCCCAGCCCACCTACCAGCCCCAGGAGCGCGGCGCGGTAGGAGAACAACTCCCCGGGCTCGGCGGCGGCGTTGCTCAGGGCCTGGCGCCACACTGCGGCCAGGTGCGGCCGGGCCACCCACAGCCCCATGATCACCAGCACCGCCATCGCGCCGGTGGCCTGATGCGCCAGGATGGGTTTCTCCCAGGCGCCATAGGGGGCCAGCTTTTCGGTGCTGCCGATGCCCAGGACGTTCATCACCCCCTGGAAGAGGTGGGCCAGCAGGTTGAAGAACCACAGGCTGAAGGCGATGTCGAGGTTGATCAGATAGGTGAAGCCGATCACCGGAAAGCTGAGGCGGAAGATCAGGTTCACGGTGTTGCGGAAGAAGGGCAGCACCGCCACCAGCTCGGCGGCGGGCATGAAACTGTAATAGGCGTGCAGGGCTTTGAGGGTGCCGGCAATCACGGGCAGGGCAAAGCCGGCCCACATCACCGGGTTGCGGAAGAAGGGCGGCAGGTGATGGCCGGGCTCCTCCCGCACTATCTCCAGAGGCACCTGGGCCACCGGGTAGAGCAGGCGCTCGTGTTCGACCCACTGCCGGCGCAGCAGCACCATGGCGCAGATCATCACCGCGTAGAGCGCCACCAGCAGCACCGCCCAGTGGAGCAGGGGGGGAATCCAGGCCCCCCAGGGTACACCCCGGCCCAGGGGCGCCCCCTCGTAGAACCACTTCACCACCTCGGTCCCCTGGGGCACCATCCAGGCTGGCACGTGGGGCTGGATCAGATTCTCCCAGTTGTTCTCCGGCGTGGCAAAGTAAAAGGGCGAGGTGAGCAGGGGCAACATGTACGCCACCAGCCCCATGGTGGAGACCGCCGAGGCGGTGATCATCATGATATAGATCACCAGCAACTCGCCCGGTGCCAGGGCCCAGGCCGGGGCCAGGCGTTTGAGCAGGGGGTTGAACAGGCCGGCCAGGAGCAGGAGCAGGAAGAGGGCACCGGGGGTGCTGAAGTCGAGGGCCATGTAGGAACCGCGTATCACCATCGTTGCGTACGGATCGCCCACGGCGATGGTCAGCGACCCCAGCGCGCCCATTACAAAGGCCCTGGGGGTGAAGGCCTGCCCGGCTCTTTTCATGGGTCCTAAGATAACACGCGAGGGGGGCTGATGCTGCACTCATTGATAGGGGGGCACGGAGGCTGTATATTGCAGAAAATTTTGCGAGGAGCCTGAGGTGATGGAACTGGAGAAGAACTGCTGTCCGCGCCGGCGCTGGGGCAAGACCGGGCTAAGTATCCCGGTGATCCCCTTTGGCACCCAGGGGTTTGGCAACAACTTTGGCCCGGTCAGCGATGAGGAGGCTGCCCACCTGATCCGCAGGGCGGTGGATCTGGGGGTCAACCACTTCGACAGCGCCCGTTGCTACGGAGACTCGCTGCGCAAATTAGGGGTGGCTATCAAACAGGGCGCGGTGAAGCGCGAGCAGTTGATCATCAGCGGCCGGGTCTGCTGCCACAGCGGGGCCCAGTGGGGCGGGTACGGGCAGGGCACCCCGGATTATTCGGCGGGCCGGGTGATGGCCGACGTGGAGGACCAGTTGGGCATCCTGGGCATCGAGCGCTTCGACGTGCTCTTTGTCCACGATCCGCCGGCCATCGAACCCACCCTGGAAGCAGGCGGCACCCTCGAGGGTCTGGAGCAGGCCCGCCAGCGGGGTTGGGTGGACTGGATCGGCTACGGCATGAACCCCCACCCTTTCCACCTGCAGGCCATCGCCTCGGGCCGCATCGACGCGCTTTTGTGTTTCAGTGATTATAACTTATTGAGACAGAGCGCCGCCCAGGACATCCTGCCGGCCGCTGCCGCCGCCGACCTGGGGGTGCTCAACGGCTGGTCGATCATGCGCGGGTACCTCACCGGTGCGCCGGTGGAGCAGTTTGTGCCGCGCGAGAAATGGGGGCAGGACCACGAGCGGGCCGAAGCCATGCGCCATTGGTGCGAGGCGCGCGGGGTGCCGCTCTTGCGCCTGGCCCTGCACTTTTGCCTGGGCGAGACACGCATCCACGGCAATCCCATCGGCAGCCTGAACATCGAGCAGTTGGAGAAAAACGTCGCTGCGGTGCTGGCGCCCCTGCCCCCCGAGTTGTTGGCCGAGTTTGATAAGGCGGGGTTGTGATAGGGGCTGGTCAGCTTTCCCATCTGTTGGACCTGTCGGGCCAGGTGGCGCTGGTCACCGGGGCCAGCCGTGGCATCGGCCTGGCCATCGCCCGCCTCCTGGGTCAGGCCGGGGCCCGCCTGGGGCTGGTGGCCCGCAGCGCCGGCCCCCTGGAAGAGGCGGCGGCCCAGTTGAGCGCCCTGCTGGGCCCCGACCGGGTGCTGGCCCTGCCGGCCGACGTGGCCCGGGAAGACCAGGTCAATGCGGTGGTGGCTCAGCTGGCGGCGCAGTGGGGCCGGGTGGACATCCTGGTCAACAACGCCGGCCTGATCTCGCTGGGCGGCCCGATCTGGAAGATCGCGCCGGCGGATTGGGAGCGGATCATGGGGGCCAATCTCACTGGAACCTACCTGTGCTGCCGGGCAGTGATCCCCCATCTCCAGGAACAAAAAGGGGGCCGGATTATCAACATCGCCTCGATCAGCGCCCAGACCGGCGGGGTTTCGGGCGGGGTGCATTACTCCAGTTCCAAGGGCGGCATGATCTCGCTGACCAAAACACTGTCGCGCGACCTGGCCCCCTTTGGGGTGACGGTTAATGCCATTGCCCCCGGCCAGATCGACGCCGACCCCAATCTGATCACCCCGGAACAGCGCGAAAAACTGAGGGGCATGATCCCCCTGGGCCGGCTGGGCCTACCCGAGGACGTGGCGCACGCTGCCCTTTTCCTGGCCTCGCCCATGGCGGCCTACATCACCGGCGCGACGATCGATGTAAACGGGGGCATCCTCAAACGCTAGGCCGGGACCAGCGCTTTTTCAGCAGGGGGATCAGCAGCATGAGGGCCAGCAGGAAAATCATCCCGGCGAAGATGGAGAGGTAATGCTGGCGCAGCAGATCGGCGGCCTGGGCCCCGTAATGCAGACCCACGTACCAGGCCACCCCGTAGCGCAGGGTGCGGCCCAGGATCACGGCCAGGATCATGCGCTGCCATTTCATGCCCAGCATCCCGGCGGAAAGCACGAAGAGCTTGGTGGGAAAGGGCGGCGGGGCGATGGCAGCGGCAAAGATGCCGGCAAAGTCGTAGCGCTCCAGTTTTTGCCGCACCCATTCCCGCTTTTCCGCCCCGCCAAAACGCGCCAGCAGCGGCTCGCCGCCGCGCCGGCCCACATAGTAGAGAACCAGACAGCCCAGCGCCGATCCGGCCACCGTACCGACCACCAGCCACAGGCCGGTGGCCAGGGACAGGTTGGGTGCCATGAGCAGCAGCAACGCATCTGGCCCGCCAAAAGTGGGCATGCCGGCTGAGTCGATGATGGAGAGCACGATGACGCCGGCCGGGCCCAGGCCCGAAAGCAAGCCTTGCAGTGGTTCTATTGAATCCATGTTTGAAATATAACCCGCCTGCGCGTATTTTTGGAGGACCTTTTTCCCCCGGAGCCCATGGCAGAGCAAATCCCCACCCGTGCAGCGGCGCTGCAATTGCTGCTCGAGCACAACAGCAACCCCTCGCTGATCAACCACGCCAAGGCGGTCGAGGCGGTGATGCGCTATCTGGCCCGCAAGTGGGGGGAGGACGAGGAGAAGTGGGGCGTGATCGGCCTGGTCCACGACCTGGACTACGAGCGCCATCCGGAGATCCACTGTAAAAAGACACAAGAACTGCTCGAAGTCAATGGCTGGCCCGCCGAATACGTGCGGGCCGTGCTCTCCCACGGTTGGGGGATCTGCACCGAGGTGGAGCCGCAGACCCGGCTCGAGAAGACGCTCTACACTATCGACGAGTTGTCCGGCCTGGTGACGGCCTGCGCCCTGGTGCGGCCCTCGCGCAGTGTGCAGGATCTGGAGGTCAGTTCGGTGAAGAAGAAATGGAAGGATAAGGGCTTCGCCGCCGGGGTGAGCCGCGAGGTGGTCGCCAGGGGGGCGGCGATGATGGGTATGGAATTGGACCAGGTCATCGCCGAGGTGATCGCGGCAATGCGGGAGTCGGCGGCGGAGTTGGGGCTCTAAAGGAAAAGGACGGATCTATGGCCAAGCGACCCAAGGTGGCGGCCATCGCCACGGTCTATCACAAATACTCGCATGCCCAGCATATCGTCGACCGCTTCCTGGAGGGGTACGGCTGGAACAGCCAGCACCACCGGCCGCCCATGGATCTGGTCTCGCTCTATGTGGACCAGGTAAATCCTGAGAACGACTTGAGTGCCGATCGGGCCAGGCGCTTTCCCCAGATGAAGATCTATCCCACCATCGCCGACGCCCTCACCCTGGGCACATCCTCCCTGGCGGTGGACGGGGTGGTGCTGGTCGGGGAGCACGGCAATTACCAGACCAATGCCAAGGGGCAGCGCCAGTACCCGCGCTACGAGTTTTTCAAACAGATCTGCGCGGTGTACCGGCAGAGTGGCCGTTCGGTCCCGGTCTTCAACGACAAACATCTCTCCTGGAAGTGGGAATGGGCCAAGGAGATGTACGACCTGTCGCGGGAGTTGGACTTCGGTTTCATGGCCGGCTCCTCCCTGCCAGTCACCTGGCGCACCCCTGCCCTCGACCTGCCCTGGGGGGCGGAGGTGGAGGAGGGCATGTGTGTGGGGTACGGCGGGGTGGACTCCTACGACTTCCACGCTCTGGAGACCCTGCAGTGTATGGTGGAGCGGCGCCAAGGGGGCGAGAGCGGCGTCAGGTGGGTGCAGGCGTACCGGGGGGATAATTTCTGGAAGGCGCATCACGAAGGTGTCTGGTCGCGCGAGTTGTTCGAGGCCGGGCTCTCCCGCAGCCACACCATTGCCCCGGGGCGGGCCGGCTTCAATGACGTCTACCCCACCATCAATGAGCTGAAGCAACTGGTCACGGATCCCATCGCCTATCAATACGAACACCGCGACGGGCTCAAGTCGACCATGGTGCTGCTCAACGGCCTGATTCAGGATTTCAACTTCGCCGGCCGGCTCAAGGGGCAGGCCGAGCCCTTCTCCACCCAGATGTACCTGCCCATGCCGCCGGCCCGCAGCAGCCTGGCCAATTTCTTCAGCCCCCAGGTCAACCACATCGAGACCCTGATCCTCACCGGCAAGTCGCCGTACCCGGTGGAACGCACCCTGCTGACCGGCGGCCTGGTGGAGGCGGGGGTGGACAGCCTGCACCAGGAACAAAAACGCATCGAAACCCCCCATCTCGACGTGGTGTACCAGGCCCCAAAGGAATCGACTTTCTGGAGGACATGATGGATTACACGGAGCCCAAACGCATCGCGGTTATCGCGACAGTCTACACCTACCTGTCGCATGCCCAGCATTTTGCCGACCGGTTCGTGGTTGGCTACCCCTACGAGGGGCGGTGGCACCGCCCCAATACCCGCATCGTCTCCATGTATGTGGACCAGAAGCCGGCGGGGGATCAGAGTGTGGACCGGGCGCGGGAATTTGGCTTTGAGGTCTATCCCACCATTGCCGCGGCCCTGCGCTGCGGCGGGGATAAACTGGCCGTGGATGCAGTGCTGATCATCGGCGAGCACGGCAACTACCCGTCCAACGAGAAGGGGCAGATTCAGTACCCGCGCTACGAGTTCTTCAAGGCGTGTGTCGAGGTCTTCGAGCAGGACGGCCGCGCCGTACCGGTGTATAACGACAAACACCTCTCCTACAGTTTTGCCAAGGCCAGGGAGATGGTGGACGATGGCCACCGTCTCAAGTTCTCCATCCTGGCCGGATCCTCCCTGCCGGTGACCTGGCGGCTGCCCGACCTGGAATTGCCCCTGGGCTGCCAGATCGAGGAGGCGCTGATGGTGGGGGTAGGCGGTTCGGATGCCATGGATTACCACGCCCTGGAAGCGATGCAGTGTATGATCGAGCGGCGGCAGGGCGGCGAGACCGGGGTCAAGTCGGTGCAGTTGATCCAAGGGGACGAGGTGTGGAAGGCCGGGGAGGACGGGCGCTGGTCCAAGGCGTTGCTGGAGGCGGCGCTTTCGCGCAGCGACAGTCCGCAGGGACTAACCATCGAGGACGGCCGCACCCAGGATCTGCTGGGCAACGGCGAGTTGCCCAAGTTGGTGAAGGAGCCGGCGGCCTATTTCATCGAGCACAACGACGGGCTGCGCACTACCCTGTTGATGCTCAACGGCGCAGTGGCCGACTACTGCTTTGCCGCCAAGCTCAAGGGCGAGTCGACACCGGTCTCCAACCAGTTCTTTCTGACCCCGGTGCCCAATGTGACCTATTCGGCCTGCCTGGTGGCCAAGATCGAGGAGATGATCCTCACCGGCAAGGCGCCTTTCCCGGCGGAGCGCACATTGGTCGTCTGCGGGGCCCTGGACAGTTGCCTGGACTCCAAGGTGCAGGGGGGCAAAAAGCTGGACACTCCGCATCTCAAGGTGGCGTACCAGGCGCCGGCCGAGTCGCATCACGGGCGGTTCTAGGGAGCGTCGGGGAGTGACCCGCTGCGGCCTTTCCCAAGGCGCGTCCTGCCCCCTCGCTCGCTGCGCTCCGCTACCCGGCCCCCGACCACGCGGACTTCCCTGCCCGACCTCTCCCCGGGAAAGGGCCTCCGGGGTCATTTCCCCGCCGCTGGGGTTTTCGCTGATGCGTGGGTATGTCTGAACGGCCCTCCTATTGCCAGGTGTTGTGTGCCGAGCCTTTCAGGGTTTTCTTTCCGCTGGGGTGGTTGTGCAGTCTGGTGGGGGTGTCCCACTGGCTGTGGTACTACGCCGGACTCATTCCCACCTACTCGGGTTTCTACCACGGGTTGTTCCAGATCGAGGGCTTTGAGCTGGCCTTTGCCGCCGGCTTCCTGATGACGGCCATGCCTCGCTTCATGGAGACGCCAGGAGCGCGTCCCTGGGAGTTGGTCCTGGGCGTGTTGCTGCTCTTGGGCGGGGCGGTGGGGCTTTACCTGGGAGACCGAACCTGGTCGCTAGGGGGCCTGCTGGCTACCCTCCTCTTTCTGCTGGTCTTCGCCGGTCGCCGCTTCGCCAGCCGGGGCGACAATCCCCCTCCTGCCTTTGTCTTCGTGGCTTTCGGTCTGCTCTGCGGCCTGGCCGGGGCGCTGCTCCTGCTGTGGCCGGCAGCCGAGTACCCGCAGTTGGGCCAGCGGCTGGTGGAGCAGGGCCTGCTGCTGGGGCTGGTCATGGCGGTGGGCAGCCACCTGGGGCCGCCGGGTACTGGCTGATCGGGGCGGTGGTCTGGGGGCTGGTGTTTGTGCCCAAGATGATGCCCTGGCACGTGGCGGTGGACGACTGAGGGGCCGGCGCTCAGTGCAAAAAGAGGCGATCCCTGGCGTTCCGGGACCGCCTCTTTTGTTTTTGCTGCGGCGCAGCGCGCGCTGCCGCCGATCCTCAGTTGTTCAGATCGTTGACCTGCAGGGTTTCGCCCTTCTCGACGTTGAGCAGGATGCCGAAGTGCTCGCCGACGATGTAGTCGGCTTCCTTCTTGTCCATCACCGCCCGGCGGTCGTCCTTGCCGGTGCTGAGATTGACGCCGACCACTGTAGGTTTGCCGTCTTCCTTGGCCATTACATAGTTGTATTCGCCCGTTGAGGTAGCGCGGCCCTGATAGAAGCTGGCCTGGCTGTAGGTCTTGTAGGTAGCCCGGCCGGTGATGCTGTTGTTGGCCCGTTGCTGGGCTGCGGCGGCGCTAAGCGTATTCAGCATCGCCATGGCCAGGGCGCTGACCTTGGGCGGCTCGAAGGTTTTGGACCAGAGCTGGCTGCCGTCGGCGGCATTAAAAGCCTTGGTGGTCTGTTTCATCAGCACGTAGATCTTGCCGCCTCCAGAGGAGGAGACCGACCTGGCCCCGTCGAGGTTGCCTTGGTCCTCGCCCAGCGCCACCTGGTACTTGTAGTAGGTCAAAGGCCCGCAGGCTCTTCTGGGTGGCGCAGTAAGCCATATTGCCCTCGACCAGCACGTTGGTCATGTCGGCGATCTGGCGGTCCTTGGGCTTGTGCAGGGTCATGGAGTCGAAGGTGGGCTGGCCGGTGGCCTTGTCGAGTACGTCCAGACCGTAAGCGTAGACCTGGGGTTTGCCCTTGGCGTCGGCAAAGGACCCGCCTCGCTTGACCACCAGCTTGTCGCCCGCCGAATAGAACTCCGAGTAGACGATCTTCTTGTCTGGCTTGGTCTGCCATTTGAGCTGGCCGCTGTTGATGTCCACCGCGGTTAACTGCCCGGCCGAGCACGTACGCCACACCGTCGTCTACCACAGGTGGTGGCGTTGGCGCCCTGGCCGTTGGTCCGGTCAAAGGGGGCGGCGCAGACCAGGGACCCGTCCTTGAGATCCTTTCTTGTAGAGGTAGACCATGTACTCCGAACCCGGCTGGGGTTTGACGGTGTCCGGCTCGTAGTTCTTCATCAGATTCTCGATCTTCCACTTCTGTTCGCCCGTCTCCGGGTTGAAGCCGTAGGCCGTGGTGCTGGTGCCCACCACGATCAGGCCGCTGTCGTGGATTTGCTTGAAGCGCACCGCCGAATCGACTTTCTGCTCCCACTTCTGGCCGCCGGCAAAGGCCTGGCCGCACAAGAGCAGGGTGCCGGCCAGCAAGGCGAGGGTTTGGCGCATGGAGAACCTCCTGGTAATGGGTTGGGACTACTGTAAAATCACCTTTACACCGCAACTAGTCAAAAGTTGGTGTAGCACCACCGGCGAGCTTTCGGGATGGGTGGAAGGCCAGCTTCGAGTTCTCGCCAGCGGGGGTCCCGGCGCAACTGTCTTTCCATGGGCGGGATCTGCTCCGGCCGGGCCACGGCGAAGAGCCGCGAAAAAACCCCGGGAGGAGTCGGCCGCTGCGGAAGGCCGGCCTCCTGCCAGCCGCGGGCGTGCAAAAGGGGCAGGGCCAGGGTGGTGTAGGCCCGGCCAAAGATCTCGGTTTTATCGGGGGGAATCCAGAAGGACAGGCGGGCCAGAGGGGTCATAGGCAGCAAGGTAGCCCCGGCCCCGGCGGGCTGTCAAGAATTTGGGGGCAGCTGCAGGTCAGACAAAAAGTGGGCGGGCCAGATCGTCGCTTTCGGCCTCCAGGCCGAATTGCCGCAGGACGAGCCGGCGCACCTGCCGGATCTCCTCTGCGCCCTGGGGGACCAGGGTGCCCAGGAGCAGGCGGGGGATATGATTGCGCAGCCACTGATCGACAAATTCGCCGGGCACCTCCAGCCGCTTGCAGGGCCACACCATCTTGTCGGCCACCAACTGGCAGCGCTCCAGTTTGCCAAAGGTAGAGAGGGGCTGTTCGTCGAAGGTGCTGCGGTTGACCGAGACCAGGCAGGCCCCGCCCAGCAGGGCCTCGACGGTGAGTACCGCCTCGACCCCGTGGCGGAAATAGGCGGTCTCGCCCACCCCGCACAGTTGGGGTTCCCGCATAAACGCGGCGCCGGCTGCCCCGCGGCTGAAGAGCTTGTACCCGGAATGGAAATCGGGAAACTCCTCCAGGGCGGTGGCGTACTCCAGGCGCAGGGGCACAGCCGTGCGGGCGGCGTGAAAGGCCAGGGCGTCGAGCAACACGCGGTCGGCCAACTCCTCGAACTCCCCCCGCGCCAGCCCCATGGGCCGGTGGCGCGAGATCCGCCGGCCCAGGACCATCACCTCACTGGCGCGGGATTGGGCATGGCGGGCGGCGCGCACCAGATTGGGCAGCTCGTTGGCAAAGTGGTCGCCGTCGGCGTCCACGGTGGCGAAGTACGCCAGCTCCGATTCTTCCCACAACAGGGCAATACCCTGGCGCAGGGCCTGGAGTTTGCCCCGGTTGTGGGGAATGCAACAGCATCGGACCCCGTACTGCCCGGCTAGCCGGGCCGCCACCTCCTGGCCATTGGCCTCCCCGTCCACACTGAGGCAGATGGAGGCGGGGTTTTCTATCAGCAGCAGCAGGGCCTGCACCGTGTCGGCCAGCAGCGAGGCGCCCAGGGCGATATCGGCGCTGGCGGGCAGGTACACGGGCAGGACTACACCGGTGTGCCGCCGCACCTGGGCTACTGCCCCCATCAGGGAGGATTCGCTCATGTCTTGGCCGGCACGTTGCCCTCGGTCCAGGCTCCGTCGATACAGCGCCACAACTGACCGGTGGGGTTCTGGTCGTGCAGTTCGGGCGGTAGGTGGGCGGGGCGCACATTGTCGAAGGACTGGAGCATGGCGAAGCGCCGCAGCGAGGCGGGGATACCCACGGCGGTGAAGCCCGGATGGCCGGTGGCCGGATAGGGGCCGCCGTGATTCATGGCCGGCGAGATGGCCACCCCGGTGGGCATCTTGTCGTCGAGCAGGCGGCCCACCTTGCGGCGCAGGATGGGGGCCAGACGGCGGTACAGGGCCTCGTCGCTGCCGGTCCGGTCGGTGTACAGAGTGCCGGTCAGGTTGCCCTCCAAGGCGCGGCAGAGGGCTTCGGCCTGATCCTCGTCGTCGGCCACCACCAGCAGACTGGCGTTGCCGAAGGCTTCCTGCTGGAGTTGTTCGGGGGTTGCCAGGAAGCGGCGGCCCTCTACCCGCAGCAGGGTGTTCTGGAAGGAACAACCCGTGCCGCCGCCCACCGCGCCGCCCACCAGCAATTCGGCACCGGCCTGCTGCAGGGCCGCCACGCTATGCCCCAGGTTGTGCTCGACGCCTTCGCCCAGCAGGGTGCCCACGGCGGCAGCCCGGAATTTTTCGACGATCAAACCGATGAAGGCCTCGGTCTCGGCCCCCTTGAGCAGCAGCACCACGCCGGGATTGGTGCAGAACTGCCCGGCGGCCAGCAGGCAGGAGGTGGAGAACTCTGCGGCGATCTCGGCAGCCCGCTCGCGCAGGGCCCCCGGCAGGATGAGCACCGGGTTGATGCTGCTCAGTTCCAGGTAGATGGGTTTGCCCGCCCGGTCAGCGGCCTCCTTGAGCACCAGCCCGGCGTGGCGTGAGCCGGTGTACCCGGTGGCGCCCACCAGCGGGTGGGAGACCAGGCGTTGGCCCACCTGGTGGTCGGTGCGGTAGATCAGCTGTACGGTGGCTGCTGGAAGTCCAGCTTCTTTGAGGGCGGCCAGGGCCTCTTCGGCCAGCAGGCGGGTGGTGCCCGGATGGGAGGAATTGGCTTTGGCGATCACCGGGTTGCCAGCGGCGATGGCCGCGGCAAAATCCCCGCCGGCCGCACTGTTGAAGGCCAGGGGGAAATTGTTGGGGCCAAAGACCACCACGCCCCCTTCTAGGGGGGCGAAGAAGGAGCGGATACCGGCCTTGGTGTCGATGGTGGGCAGGGTCCAGGACCCCTGGCGGGCGGCTGCGGCGGCCTGGCGCAGTTGGCCGGTGGTGCGCGGCAGTTCCACCTCGTCGAGGCGGGGCTTGACCGGCAGGGCGCTTTCGGTGTGGGCCAGGCCGACGATCTCGGTCCGGCGGGCTTCGATGCGGCCGGCGAAGCGTTCGAGGAAGCGGGCCCGCGCCTCGGAGTCAATACCCAGCAGGGCTTCCGAAGCGCGCGCCGCCGCCTCGATCACCTCCTCCACCTCTTCGCGGCTGCTGATGGGAAAAACCTCGCCGGTGGGCTGACGGGTAGCGGGATTGAGGGGTGAAAAGGCGCCCGTGTTTTTGGCGGGGCGCCACTGGCCGTCGACCAGCACCGGTTGGAGTTGAGCCATGTCAGGAGATCCTCGCGGGAAAAAGGCGGCTGGGGAATCGAGCCCTTTATACTATGGCAGAAGAGGTAGGCCGGCAACCGCATTTAGGGAAGGGAGGCCCACTGCAGCTGGGTGTTCCGGTGGAAGAAGGCCTTGGGAGGGTTTTTGTTTATCGTTAGTATATCAATAGCTCGCCTTGCCAGGAGAAGGGGAAACATGGCAGAGGAACCCATCGAGAGGGCCAAGAAGCGAGGCTACAAGTTGCTCGCCGATGCGGAGACCGCCCTCGAAGCCGGCCAGATCGACGAGGCTGGCTGGCACCAGCGGGGCATGGCGGTGATCACCCCGGCCTACCTGGCCGGCGACAACCCGCGCAGCCAGTCGGGGCACAGTGGCGACGAGGCCCACTGGCTTCAGGCCCGCTCGCTGGTCGCCGAGGCCATGGATCGGGACGGTGCTTTTCTGGACGTGGGCTGCGCCAGCGGCGCACTTGATGGAATGTGTCCAGCTATGGGCTGGTGAACGAGGGGTGCGGATCGAGCCCTACGGGCTGGATATCCCTCCGGAACTGGCGGCCCTGGCCCGTTCCCGACTGCCCCAGTGGGCCGAGCGCATCTGGGTGGGCAATGCCATCGACTGGGTTCCGCCCCAGCGCTTCGACTTTGTGCGCACCGGCCTGGAGTACGTGCCCCGGCGGCGACAGCCCGACCTGGTGCGCTGGTTATTGGATGAAGTGGTGGCCCCCGGTGGGCGGCTGATCATCGGCTCCGGCAGCGAGGAAAAGGACCAGACCCGGCCCGGGCCCTCGCTGGAGGAGGAGGTCGCCGCCTGGGGTTTTGGCATCGCCGGCAGTTTGCGCCGGCCCCATTACCACGATGCACGCCTGGAGTACCGCGTGTTCTGGATCGAGGCCTGAAACTATGAAACCTTCACTCGCACTGGTCCTCTCTCTCCTGTCTGCTGCCGGCTGTGCGGCCCAGACGCCCACCGCCCCCGACACCGTGGCCCAGGTGCTGCTCTTTGAGGAAGGTTTCGAGGACCAGAATTGGGAGATGCGGGGCTGGTACGACGGTCCGCACATGCAGATCACCGACCAGGAACACATCCCTGGGAGCCAGCATGCCTGCGTGTGGCACTGGGCCAAGGCCGGGGCGATCAATACCGAAGGGGGGGGCAGGCTGCCCCTGCCCCCGGTGGAGAGCGTCACCCTGGAGTTCTCTATCAAACACAGCGCCGATTGGGGGTGGACCGGGCGGGGCTATCATCCGCACGAATTCCACTTTATCACCAATGCCGACCCGGACTATGTGGGCCCGGCCCGCACCCACCTCACCTTCTATGTGGAGGTGGTGGACGGCCGGCCCCGGCTGGCCATCCAGGACGGGGCGAATATCGACGAAGAACGTCTATACCAGGATCTGGTGGGGGTCACCGAGGCGCGCGCGGTGGCCGGTTGTAATGGCAACTCAGACGGCCGTGGGGAAGAGGATTGCTACAAGACGGGAGAGGTACACGCCAACGGCAAGTACTGGCAGGCAGAGCGGATCTATTTCGGCGAATCCTCCGGATCCCATTACAAGGGCAACTGGCATCAGGTGCGGGCCCGTTTCAAGCTCAATTCCATCGTGGATGGAATCGGGGTGAAGGACGGGGAGTTGCAGTACTGGTTGGACGGAAAAAAGCTTTTGGACGAGCGGCAGGTGGTCTTCCGCACCGGCCAGCACCCGGACATGAAAATCGACCAGCTTCTGATGACCCCCTACTTCGGACCGGGCGTGCCGCGGGAACAGCGGATCTGGATAGACGATCTGCGCATCTACACCGACGCACAGTGAGGTGGCTCAGGTGGGTGGGCCGGCGGTGCTGAAGGCCGGTTGCCCTTCGCGGCGCAGGCGGTAGCCCCTTACCATCAGCCCTGGGCGGCCGCAGCTCTGGCCGGCGGTCTGCACATTGTCCGGATGCCGGTAGCCGATGCGCACCAGACGGCGGGCTTGGTCGGTGGTGTTGATGTGGGAGCCGTGGATGGTGTGGATGCAGAAACAGACCACGTCGCCGCGTTTGGCCGGCACCGCCACGGTGTCGGCGAGCAGGTACTGGTCGGTGGGCAGATGAGGGGTGCAGGGGCCTTCGGCGGTCTGGGTGATGTGCTCCAGGGCGCCCTGCTTATGGGAGCTGGCCAGGAAGCGGATCTCGCCGTTGGCGTGGCAGGTATCGTCGAGGTGGACCAGCACGTCCACGTAGCGGCCGTCCTGGTGCTGGTAGAAAGCCCAGTCCTGGTGCATGGGAAAGGGATGGCCGGTTTCGGGAGGTTTGATGTGCATGGTGGAGTGGTGCAACTCCACGTCTGGGCCTAAGAGGTCGCTCATCGCCTCGGTGAGCCGGGTATTGGTCACGGCCTGGGACCAGGGCTGGGAGTAGTAGTGGAGGTCGTGCATGCCGGTCAGTTGGGACTTCTTCTCAGTTTTTTCATCCATGTAGACCTTGCGCCAGGGGCCCACCCAACCCTGGTTGGTGGAGGACCAGTCCGTGACCAGCCGTTCCAGGTCCCGGTCCAGGGCGTCGACTTCGGCGGGGGCGAAAACCTGAGGGATGTGGAGGAAGCCTTTCTCGTGGAAAAAGGCCACTTGTTCTTTGTTCAGCATCTGGAGATCTCCTCAGTAGACACGGATGAATGGGGTTTCAGAAAGTGCTCTCTTTGGTGGTGATGGGGCACCAGCGCGAGACCAGCAGGAAGTCCATCAGGGCCTGCTGGGACCGGGGGGTGTTGATGTGGCGCAGGGCCTCGGCGCTATGGTTGCGCACATAGCGGTTGGGGTCCTCCAGGGCCCTGGCCAGGGCCGGCACCGCGGCTTCGGCCTGGGCGCCAAAGTGGGCCAGGGCATAGGCGGCATTGAAACGGGTTTGGGAATCTTCGTCGGCCAATAGCCCCTCCAGGGCGGGCACTGCGGCTTCGGGATGGCGGGCAATGGTGCCCAGGGCCTCGGCCAAGTGGCGGCGCACAAAGGGAGAAGGGTCACTGCTCAGGCGGGCCAGCCGCTCCACCGCCTCGCCGGCTGGTGAACCCATATCGCCCAGGGCAAAGGCGGCGCAGCCGCGGGCCTGCTCGTCGGCGTGACCCAGGGCTTCGATCAGGGCCGGCACTGCGGCCCCTCCAGCCAGGGCCAGGCCGTAGGCAGCGTCTAGTTGGACCTCCTTGTCCTGGGTGCCCAGGGTCTCGACTAGGGCGGGCACTGCCGGGCCGCCGGCAGCGCCCAGGGCATAGGCGGCGTTAAGGCGCACCGGCTCAGCGCTGTCGCGCAGGGCCAAGGCCAGGGCCGGCACGGCCTGGGCAGCCTCGGTCCCCATCAGCCCGAGCTGGCTGGCGGCTTTGGCCCGCGCGGCCGGATCAGCGCTCTTGAGCTGGTCAAGGGTGGTGGCCAACTTCCCGTCTACTTTGATCGATTGCGGGGCCTTGCCGCCTAAGTGCCACTGCCACAGTTGGGCCCCCATCACTCCGTCCTGCCAGTCGTGCTGCTGGTGGTTCCAGCAAGGGCCAGTGGGTTCGTCTAAGCGGGTGAACTGGAATTTCATCATGTAGCGGTTGTGCTCGGTCTGGTTGGGAGTGGCCCGGTGCCACAGGTCGAAATGGACCAGGGTGGCGGTGCCGGCCTCGCCGCACACCGGCAGCTGGATCTCGGTGGCCTCGTCGGCGGCCCGCTGCTCGTAACACTGGGTTCCCGGCATCACCGCGGTGGGACCGTTTTCCATGGTGGTATCCTGGGGATAGTAGAAGATCATCACCCAGCGGGTGCGGTGGGAGCGCACCTTGTGGAAGCCCCAGTAGCTGTCCTTGTGCCAGCCACCCCCCTTGCTGCCGGCCGGATTGATGTGGCAGTGGCGGTGGGAGTGCATGAGATAAGAGGGACCCAACAGGCTGGCCAGGCCCCCGCTGAGCACCGGGTCGGCAAAGACTTGGTGCAGCTCAGGGATGCGGGGCAGGATGTTGTTGCCGGCATTGCCCTCCTTGGCGAAGACCTCCTCGGTGCGCCGGTAGATCTCCTGGTGAAACTCGGCGGGCAGCTGGGTCTTGAGGGTCAGGTAGCCGTGCTGCAGGAAGTGCTGCAGTTGGGCGTCGGTCAGCAGAAAGCGGGTGTCGGTCATCCGGTATACTCCTCTTATTTGGGTTCCACCGCAAAAGTATCGCCTTCTCCGGAGGCTATCAAGGTTTTATATTCTGAGCCTCTGAGAAAGGAGCAGACCGTGTTCTTAGATCCCAAGGAATGTATTCTCTTCAGCGGGGGGGCCAATGGGGCCGAGGGGGAGTTTGGGGCCAACGCCGAAAGGCTGGGCATCGACGAGGTGAATTTCACCTTCGAAGGCCACCAGATCGCCCGCCAGCGCGGGATACGCGTGCTCAACCACGAAGAACTGCAGAAGGGCGATGTCAGCCTGGGGTATGTCTCGCGGCTGCTGCACCGCACCTATACCGAGACACCCACCTTCCGCAAAATCTTACAAAGCATCTGGTACCAGATCAACGAGGGCCAGGAAATCTACGTGGTGGGCAAGATTCAGGAAGACGGCACGGTAAAGGGTGGCACGGGCTGGGGCGCGGAGTTCGCCAAGCTGTGCAACAAACCCCTCTTCGTCTTCGATCAGGGCAAAGAGGGCTGGTTCGTCTGGCAGGCGGAGCGGTGGGTCTCCATCCAGGCGCCGGTGATCCAACACCCCCACTTCACCGGCACCGGGACACGCCTGATCGAGGAGAGCGGCCGGCGGGCCATTGCCGCGCTCTTCGACCGGTCTTTCAAGTCCTGAGCGGGCAGGAGGCGCGGTGAGCGCAGCGGCGATTGCACTGACGGGCAGAAAGTGGCTGGCCGGGGTCCTGCTGGCCCTGGCCCTTTGGTTGCTGGCGCGGGGGGTGTGGGCAGGGTCGGGGCTGGCGATGGGTCCGCCCTTCACCCTGGACGCACGTTCGCTCTACACCCGTGCCGGATCGGCCATCGGTGCGCTATTTGAATTGAAGATCCCTTGGGGCGGGGAGATAGGGCCAGGGGGGCGGTCGTCCTTTTCGGCATCTGGCTGTGGGCCGGCGCGGCAGTGGCCGGCCACGCGCCGGTGGTGACCAACGTGCAGGCCAAGCAGCGGCCGGGCACCCTGCTGGTGGATATCACCTACGATGTGGACTACCAGGACGGGGGCCGATGGCCGTCTCGGTGGAGATCTCGTCGGACCGGGGGCAGATCTGGCAGGTGCCGGCGCACAGCTTCAGCGGAGATGTGGGGCGGGGGATCAGGCCGGGCAAGGGCAAACATATTGTCTGGGATGCCGGGGCTGATGTGCCCGGGACCCACGGGGTCAACTTCCGGCCCAGGGTGATCGCCGAGATCGGTCAGGGAGGTGAGGTCTTCGAGCATGAACTCAGCGTGGCGTTGCCTGGCGGACTGGCGATGGATTTCGTGTGGATCGAGTCGGGGGTTTTTGCGATGGGCGCGGCCCCGGGAGAGTCGGGGCGCACCAGCGACGAGGGGCCGATCCACCAGATGGAAATCAACACCGGTTTTTATCTGGGCAAATACGAGATCACCCAGCAGCAGTGGATGGCGGTGATGGGAACGCGCCCCTGGCGGGGGGAGGTATACGTGCTGAACAGCGCGCTCTGCCCGGCAGCGATGATCTCCTGGCTCGATGTCCAGGAGTTTATCGGCCGGCTCAACGATGCGGCGGGGGATTCCCTGTACCGGCTACCTTCTGAAGCCGAGTGGGAATACGCCTGCCGCGCCGGAACGAAGACCCGCTGGTCCTGCGGGAATGTCGCCGATCAGCTGACCGAATATGCCTGGCTTTACGAAAATGCCTGGCCTCAGGATTCGGCGTACGCCCACGAGGTGGGGACCAGGCTCTCCAATCCCTGGGGCCTGTACGACATACACGGCAATGTGTGGGAGTGGTGTAACGACTGGTTCGAGTTCTACCCAGGCAGCACGCAGGCAGAACCCGGCGGGCGCCTCAGCATGGGTCGCCGCACCATGCGGGGCGGTGGTTTTGGCAACGAAGCGCGGCACCTGAGGTCGGCCGATCGCGGTGCCAGCGACCCGGAACTGCGCAGCTACGACCTGGGGGCGCGGCTGGTGAGAATGAGGTGAGGACCCTACTCAAATTCCCCGCGGAGGGTTTCCAACTCCCGGCTAAGGCGCTGGACCTCGCCTTCCATCAGGGCGAGGCGCTCGTTTTCGGCCCGCACCTCCAGGGTGGCCGCTTCCAGGCGGGGCGGGCGCTCCTCCGTAGGCAGCTGGGGAGTGCCGCAGAGCAGGTGGGCGTAGCGAGGTGCGCCCTGGTTGGCGCGGCAGGCGGGTCACCAGGGTGCCTTCTTGGCGATCCGTCAGGGTCTGCAGCCCGGTTTCGACCTCTTCTAGCGAGGGGAATTCCCAGAGCCGGCTGCAGTGGCCCCGCAGCTCACCTACGGTCTGCGGGCCGCGCAGCAGCAGCTCGCAGATCAGTGAGAGGGCCGGCCGTTCCAGGCCCAGGGTTTCCCCGGCGCGGTGGTAGTACTTGGGCACCCGCTGGTCGGCGCCGCTGACCAGCCGCGCTAACTGCTTGAGGCGCAGGCTGTTGAGGGCACGGACCAGCACCTTCTCGTCGAACTCCACCACCGGGTCGCGGTTGTTTTTCTGATTGCAGGCCGCCGCCAGGGAGTTGAGCGTCAGGGGATAGTATTCCGGGGTGCTGATCTCTTTTTCGATGAGGGCGCCCAGCACCCGGGCCTCCACTAGATCCAGTTGCGATTCCATAGAGGCAAAAATACCGCCAGACCGGCAAAAAGGCCAATCACAAAAGGAGACTGCCATGGTTATCGATCAGCTGAAAAACGCGCACTACTACTACCATCTGGGCGAGGGAATCGCCGCCGCGCTGCGCTATCTGCAGAACACCGACGCCACCAAGGTGGAGCCGGGGCGGTACGCCCTCGACGGGGACCACCTCTACGCCATGGTCCAACAGTACGACACCAAACCCAAGGATCAGGGTTTCTGGGAGGCGCACCGCAAGTACCTCGATGTGCAGTACGTGGCCCAGGGCACCGAACACATGGGTTTTGCCCACTTCAGCCAATTGCGCCCGCTGCCCTACGACGAGGAGAAGGACTTCCTCAAGCTGGAAGGCGAAGGGGAGTTTCTCACCATGCGGTCCGGCACCTTCATGATCCTGGGCCCCGATGACGCCCACATGCCGGGCATGGCCGTGGCCGCGTCCCAGCCGGTGCGCAAGGTGGTGGTCAAGGTGCGGATCTAACATGGCCGCGGCGCTGCGGGTGGGTATCCTGGGGGCCCGGCGCGCCCTCTTCATGGCGGGCTGCCGGGCGGCTTTCCCCGAGCAGTTGGTCCTGGCCGGGGTCTGCGATCTCCGGCCGGAGCGCGCCGAAGGGGCCGCCCAGCAGCACGCCATCGGGAAGACCTATCCCACCTACGAGGCGATGCTGGCCGACAAAGGCATCGACCTGGTGGTCATCGGCACGCCCGACCATTTGCACGGAGAGCAGGCCATCCAGGCCCTGGAGGCCGGCAAACACGTGCTCAGCGAAATCCCGGCGGCCTACACCATCGAGCAGTTGCGCCGCCTGGTCGAGCTGGAGGAGCGCACTGGCCTCAAATACGCCATGGGCAACGAGGTGCGCTGGTTTCCCTACCTGGAGGCGGCCAAGAAGATGGCCGACGACGGGTACTGGGGCCGCCTCTTCTATAGCGAGGCCGGGTACTTGCACAACCTGCGCCTGGAGGGCTGGAGAAAGACCGAGCCGGAGGATGGAGCGCCGCACTGGCGTTTCGATCCGCGCCAGCCGCAGACCACTTTCCTGGGGGGTGGCCCCCACGCTTTTGACACGTTGCGCTGGCTGAGCGGAGAGCAGAACTGGGTGGAGGTCTGCGCCTACGGCAGTGTGCCCTATGCGGAACCTCACCCGGAGCCGGCCCACGCCGTGGCCCTGCTCAAGGCCGAGTCGGGCATGATCACCAAGATCGACTGCAGCTATGCCATGATCCGCCCCTATTGCCTTTACTTCAATCTCTTCGGCGACCAGGGCACCTTCGAGACCTCGCGCTCCGAGGCAGCGGGGCTTTTCTTCAGCAACAAGATCCCCTACATGGACCGTTTGGAAAAACTGGCGGTCCCCTATGCCACCCGGCCCGGCCACCGCGCCGCCGGCCACGGCTCCTCCGAGGTGCACATGGTCGAGGATCTGCTGGGGGCCATCGTCCAGGACCGGCCTGCCGCCATAAATGCCCGCGAGGCGGCCCGCTCCATCGCCCCGGCTATCTGCGCCCTGGAGTCCATACGCACGGGAAAACCGGTGCAGATCCCACCCTTCTGAGGGAGTGCCATGATTGACCCGACCCCGGCCAGCATCCTGGTGCTGGCCGACGGCGCTGACCGGTTCTTCGGTGCGCCCGAGATCCTGGTCGAACTGCTCAGCCTGGAGGGGATCAATGACGTGGAGTCAGCGCCGCTGGAAAGCTGCGGCGAGTCGCTCTTGCAGGGCCGTTCGCTGGTGATCGTGGGGCCGGCAGACCCCTCGCCGCGCGTGGTGGAATTACTCCTGGCCCATGCCGAGGCCGGCGGCGGGCTAATCTGCCTGGCCCCGGGCGAGGCCTTTGCCGCAGACCTGGGACTCAAGCCCTTGATGAAGGGCCTGCGGCACCCGCGCATGTTGCCCGAATTGGAGGGCTTCCCCGCTGCCGGGTTGCCGGTGCGCGGCTGGGCTCAGTATTACCAGGGCGAGGGACGGGTGCTGGCTGCATTGCTCGACCGCCAGGGCAAACCCACCGAGGTCCCGGCGCTGCTTCTCTTCGAGCGGGGTCGCGGCAAGATCGCGGTGGCGGCCTGGGATCTGGGGGCCAGCACCTATCTGCTGCGCCAGGGGGACCCGCTCTTGGCCGGCGTCCGTTCCTCGGGCTTTGCGCGGATGCGGCCCTCGGATCTCTTCGAGGACTGGCAGGACCCGGTGGATCAAGGGCAGCCGGTGGCCGATCTGCACTGCCATTTGCTGCGCGAGTTGGTCCACCAGGTGTGGCCCGCTGATTCGGTGCTGCCCTGGATGTGGTACTTTCCCGCTGGGGCGCGGACCATGATGCTGTTCAGTTCGGACGACGACTGGTCTACCCGCGAGCATTTCGAGAGATTGATCGAGGCCTGCCTGGGTTTCGAGGCGCGGCTCACCTTCTACCTGGTGGAGAAGAGTGTGGTGGACCGGGCCTGGATGGAGGAATTGCTGGGGCAGGGTTTCGACTTTTCTATCCACCCCGACCTGCCGCCGCCCACTTGGGCCTTATGGGAGGAGCGGCTGGCCGGCCATGGGCGTCAGTTCCGCGAGCGGTACGGGCGGGCACCGGGCCTGTCGGTGCGCAACCACGCCATCGCCTGGTGGGGCTATGTGCAGGGGGCGCGGCTGGAGGCGGCCCAGGGTTTTGTCTGCGATACCAACTGCTTTTCACTGCTGCCCCAGGGCCGGCACTATATGGCCGGGGCTGGCCTGCCGCTGAATTTTGCCGACTTGAGCGGGCAGGTGCTGCCGGTGCTGCAACTGCCCACCCAGTTTTCGGACGAGACCACTTTAGGGGGCCAGGGTTTTCCTTTTTCGCTGAACCTGACCCCGGATCAGGGTATAGAATTGGTGATGGGGTTGTTGCGCCAGAACGCCGCCGGGGCCCACAGCCTGCTCTGCGCCAACGCCCACCCGGTTTCCTTTGCCACCTACAGCGCGCCGCTGTGGGAACCGGTGATGGAAGAGGCCAGGAAAGAGGGCATACCGGTGTGGAGTGTGGACCAGTTCTGCCGCTTCTGGCAGGCCCGCCGCCAGGTGCGGTTGCGGCCCATTGCCAAGGGCAGCCAGCTGAAACTGCCCAGTGCCGGTTTCCCGGGCCTGGAGGTGATGGTGCCGGCGGAAGCAATGCCCGTTGGCATGCCGCAGCGTCGGGTGGGTGGA